>NZ_JAAQWK010000008.1:0-299503 GCF_012985445.1 Pseudomonas sp. WS 5532 | reverse complement strand
ACTCTTGTTTTAGGCTCATGGCGTCTCTCGTGTTCCAGGGCATGATGGCCTCCCGGCGAAGCTGGCTTCGCCGAGAAGTGTCCACCATGTCCCCGCACACCCGTCAACCATGTGTCCGGTCCGTACATAAAGACACAAAAGTAACCAAAAAGTCTTCGCCCCAACACTCGGTGCCTCGCTTAGGCTCGGCATGCCCGCAATCCGCCAGTGATTTGGGGGGCCGCCGCGATGGGCCATCCTTGGCCCAGCGCGGCTAAACCGGCATCCCTGCCGGTTTACCCCCCAAATCACTGTCAGATTCCGGCCATCGTGTTTGACGGGGCGATTTCAGATCAAGATCAAAAGCGCAGATCAAAAGACCGCTGACTTCGCCAGCGAAAAGGATGTAAGGGCCAGAGCAACAGCAACAGCAGAGCCATACTCGGTCAACTGTGGGAGCTGGCTTGCCTGCGATAGCATCAACTCGGTGTGCCTGATGTACCGAGGTGCCTGCATCGCAGGCAAGCCAGCTCCCACAGAAAAGCAGATCCTCAGTGTATGCAAATCCGCTTTTCGCTTTTGATCTAACCACTCAGGTCGGCTTTCAGGCCGCCGTGCTGTAGAGCTTGATCTTGATTTTGATCTGAGGCGCCCCGTTAACCACGATGGCCGGAGTGCGGGCATGCCGAGCCTAGGCGAGGCACCGAGTGGTGAGGCACAAACCTTTTGGTTACTTTTGGCTGGGCCGGCATTCCGGGCGTTTGCCAAAAGTGACCCGCTGTAAGAGCGGAACCATAGGTCGCCGCTATCAAAGAAATGGATATGTACACCACCAAAAGCCCGCCACAGCAGTCAAGCCAGCCCCCACAGTTGTTTATCAGTGTGACGAATACTCGTATTCCAGGCATAAAAAAACGCCGCGCATCTTGCGATGCGCGGCGTTTTTAAATCACAACATCTTAGGCTTGAATCACCGGGATGTTGGCGCTTGCTGCGATTTTGCGGAACTCGGCGATCTGGTCGAAGTTCAGGTAGCGGTAAACGTCGCTGGCCATGGTGTCCAGTTTCGCTGCGTAACCCATGTACTCTTCGACGGTCGGCAGGCGACCCAGCGTGGAGGCAACTGCCGCCAGTTCTGCCGAAGCCAGGTAGACGTTCGCGCCATCACCCAGACGGTTCGGGAAGTTACGGGTCGAAGTCGATACGACAGTCGAGTTCGGCTCTACACGTGCCTGGTTACCCATGCACAGCGAGCAGCCCGGCATTTCCATGCGCGCGCCAGCCTTGCCGTAGATGCCGTAGTAGCCTTCTTCGGTCAGTTGGTGAGCGTCCATCTTGGTCGGCGGCGACAGCCACAGACGGGTTGGCAGCTGACCCTTGACCTGCTCCAGCAGCTTACCGGCAGCGCGGAAGTGACCGATGTTGGTCATGCACGAACCGATGAACACTTCGTCGATCTTCTCGCCGGCAACACTGGACAACAGACGGGCGTCGTCCGGGTCGTTCGGTGCGCAGAGGATCGGCTCGTTGATTTCGGCCAGGTCGATCTCGATGATTTCGGCGTATTCGGCGTCGGCATCGGCTTCCATCAGCTCCGGGTTGGCAACCCAGGCTTCCATCGCTTGGGCGCGACGTTCCAGGGTGCGTGCATCGCCGTAGCCTTCGCCGATCATCCAGCGCAGCAGGGTGATGTTGGAGTTCAGGTACTCGGTGACGGAGTCCTTGGACAGCTTGATGGTGCAACCGGCAGCCGAACGTTCAGCCGAGGCGTCGGACAGCTCAAAGGCTTGTTCCAGCGTCAGGTCGTTCAGGCCTTCGATTTCCAGGATGCGGCCGGAGAAGGCGTTCTTCTTGCCTTTCTTCTCTACGGTCAGCAGGCCAGCCTGGATCGCGTAGTAAGGAATGGCATGAACCAGGTCACGCAGGGTGATGCCAGGTTTCATTTTGCCTTTGAAGCGCACCAGGATCGATTCCGGCATGTCCAGTGGCATTACGCCAGTGGCTGCGGCGAACGCGACCAGACCGGAACCGGCCGGGAACGAGATGCCCATCGGGAAACGGGTGTGGGAGTCACCACCGGTACCGACGGTATCCGGCAGCAGCATACGGTTCAGCCAGCTGTGGATGATGCCGTCGCCTGGACGCAGCGAAACACCGCCACGGGTCATGATGAAGTCAGGCAGGGTGTGGTGGGTGGTCACGTCGATCGGCTTAGGGTAGGCCGCGGTGTGGCAGAAGGACTGCATTACCAGATCGGTCGAGAAGCCCAGGCACGCCAGGTCCTTGAGTTCATCACGGGTCATTGGACCGGTGGTGTCCTGGGAACCTACGGTGGTCATCTTCGGTTCGCAGTAGGTGCCAGGACGAACGCCTTTGCCTTCTGGCAGACCGCAGGCCTTGCCGACCATTTTCTGTGCCAGGGTGAAGCCTTTGCCGGTGTCGACAGGTGCTTCAGGCAGTTTGAACAGGTCGGTAGGGCCAAGGCCCAGTTCAGCACGCGCCTTGTCGGTCAGGCCGCGACCGATGATCAGCGGGATACGGCCGCCGGCGCGAACTTCGTCCAACAGAACCGGGGTCTTCATTTCGAAGGTGGTCAGGACTTCGTCGGTGCCGTGTTTGCAGACTTTGCCAGCATGCGGGTACAGGTCGATCACGTCGCCCATGTTCATGTTGGTGACGTCGAATTCGATTGGCAGTGCGCCAGCATCTTCCATGGTGTTGTAGAAGATAGGAGCGATCTTGCTGCCGAAGCAGAAGCCGCCGGCGCGCTTGTTCGGCACGTAAGGTACGTCGTCGCCGAAGAACCACAGTACCGAGTTGGTTGCCGATTTACGCGACGAACCGGTACCCACCACGTCGCCGACGTAGGCGATCGGGAAACCTTGGCCGCGCATTTCTTCGATCTGCTTCATCGGACCGGTTTTGCCTTGCTCGTCCGGCACGATGCCTTCGCGCGCCATTTTCAGCATGGCCAGAGCGTGCAGCGGGATGTCAGGGCGGGACCAGGCGTCCGGGGCAGGGGACAGGTCGTCGGTGTTGGTTTCGCCGGTGACCTTGAAGACGCGCAGGCTGATCTTGTCGGCCAGGGTTGGGCGGTTGCGGAACCACTCGCCGTCAGCCCAGGACTGGATCACGCCTTTGGCGTGCTCGTTGCCGTTCTTGGCTTTTTCGGCCACGTCGTGGAACGCATCGAACATCAGCAGGGTGTGCTTGAGTTGGGCGGCCGCGACAGGGGCCAGCTCGGCGTCGTCCAGCAGCTCGACCAACGTCACGATGTTGTAGCCGCCTTGCATGGTGCCAAGCAGTTCAACCGCGCGTTTCTTGTCGATCAGGGGAGAAGTGACTTCGCCCTTGGCCAGGGCGGACAGGAAACCGGCCTTGACGTAGGCAGCCTCGTCAACGCCTGGTGGAATGCGGTTGGTGATCAGGTCAACGAGAAATTCTTCTTCGCCAGCCGGAGGATTCTTCAGCAGCTCGACCAGGCCTGCGGTTTGTTCGGCGTTAAGCGGCTGGGGAACGATACCCAGTGCTGCACGCTCTTCGATATGTTTGCGGTAGGCTTCAAGCACAGTTATTACCCTCATCAGTGGTCCCACGGGACGCTCATCCAGAAATGAACGGCACGCATGCGCTCGGGGGCTTTTTGGGCCGCAAAGCCAGCGCTGCCGGCATTCCTCACAGAAGCTGCTTTCAAAGTTTTACGCCTGCAGAACGGAGCTGATGAGGGTTGGCGCGGGCTCTGACCTACCGGGTCGAACCTGCGCCAACACCGTTCTGAAGGAACGACTGTGCTCGTGACGCTTTGAAAACAGCTTCCAGCGGATTATTGGCGCCTTACAAGGCCGGATGATTCTACGGCAAAAAAAATCTAAAGGTAAGTTACCTAGCCAAGTTTGCTGGGTGATCAACCTTAGACAAAGGGCTAACATGGCGCACTGTTTCGCTGATTTGTGTGCATTGCCCATGTCCAACCAAGCCATCAAGACCCCCTGCGTCGGCCTGTGCTCCACGGTTTACGGCGATCTCGTCTGCCGCGGTTGCAAGCGCTTCCACCATGAGGTGATTCAGTGGAATGGCTATAACGAAGAAGAAAAACGTGCGGTATGGCTGCGGTTGGAGCAACTGTTGGTGCAAGTGATGGCCGGCAAACTGGAAGTCTTCGACCCCAAGATGCTGCGCGGGCAGCTTGAGCTGCGCAAGATTCGCTTCGTGCCGCACCAGTCCGAGTACTGCTGGGCCTACCAGTTGATCGCCCGAGGCGCGCGGGTGATTTCCAACCTTGAAGCCTATGGCATGGTGTTGCTGCCGGAGTTTCGTGAGTGGGCACTCCCGGAACTGCGCGATGCCATCGATCGTGAGTTCTTTATCTTGTCCGAGGCGCATTACCAACGCTATATCGCGCCGGGGTTCCTGAGAGACGCACTGGGACACTGACCGCGCAGGTCAATGTGGGAGCTGGCTTGCCTGCGATGGCGGCAGATCAGCCAAAGGTGTTTTGACTCAAAGGTCGCTATCGCAGGCAAGCCAGCTCCCACCTTTGATCTCCATAGTTTGAAGAGGCTATGTCAGGCCTTGGTGGCCAACTCCTCCAGGTGATCCATCAACGCCTGCGGCTTAAGTACCAGCACATCACCTTCCACCGCATCCAGCACCACCTCCGCCGTATTGCCGATCAATGCGCCGGAAATCCCGGTGCGCGCCACTGTGCCGATAATGGTCACCGCCGCTTGCAGTGTGTGCGCGGCATAGGGGATCAACACATCCGCCGGGCCTTCGTTGATGTGCAAGTGGGTGTCGTCGATATCAAACTCGGCCTGGAACGCCTTGCATTGCTCGCGATAGCGCGCCTCGATAGTTTCCTTGAGCTGGAAGGTCGGGTCTGCTGCTGACAGCATGGGGGACGGGTGAGCGCTGATCACATGCAACTGGGCCTTGGCCAGGCTTGCAATATCGAACCCATGGTCGACGATAGCGTTGTGCAGTGCCTGGTGTTCGCTGTCGGTGTTGCCCACATCAATGGCCGCCAGCACCACCTTGCCGGCCCAGGGCGTCGAGGTTTTTACCAGCAGCACCGGCGTAGGGCAGTAGCGCAGCAGTTTCCAGTCTGCTGGCGTCAGCAGGGCCTTTTTCAATGGGCTGTCCGGAAAGTGCTGCTTGATCACCAGGCCACAGCCTTCGGCCTGCTGCACGTCGATGATGGTTTCATGCAGGCTGTCATTCCACGCCTGCTCGGTGGTCACGCTGTAGCCGTCCTCCTGCAGGCCGGACTTGAGCAGGCTGAGCAGCGCCGAATGCTCGTGCTTTTTGTCGCACACCAGCAAGTGCAGGTGCGCGCCGGTGACCCCGGCAATCAGCTTGGCGCGCTTGAGCGCGAGGCTTTCGGAATGCTCGGGTTCGATAACCACCAGGATGCTGCGGATGGCTTGCATGGTCGGGGTCTCCAAAGGGTGGGCCTGGAACAACTATAGTTGCTGCCCGCCAGACGTCATGTTGATGCACATCAAGGCCAGTAGCTGGTGGTCTGCGGCGGGGTCGGTATAATCGCCGGCCTTTTGTGATCCTTTTGCCCGTGAGCCCGATGAACCTGCCCGAAATCCACGAATTCCTCGGCTGCCGCACCCCCGACGCCTGGGTCCAGGCCGCGTTGGCCGATCAGCACACCCTGCTGATCGACCACAAGAACTGCGAATTCAAAGCCGCGAGCACCGCCCTCAGCCTGATCGCCAAGTACCACGCCCACGTGGACCTGATCAGCATGATGTCGCGCCTGGCCCGTGAAGAGCTGGTGCACCACGAACAGGTCATGCGCCTGATCAAAAAGCGCAAGATCGAGCTGCGCCAACTGCATGCCGGCCGTTATGCCTCGGGTTTGCGCAAGGTTGTGCGCAGCCACGAGCCGGTCAAGCTGGTGGACACGCTGGTGGTCGGCGCCTTTATCGAGGCGCGCAGTTGCGAGCGTTTCGAAGCCCTGGTGCCGCATTTGGACGAAGAACTCGGCAAGTTCTACTTCGGTTTGCTCAAAAGCGAGGCCCGGCACTTCCAGGGTTACCTGAAGCTTGCCTACCAGTACGGCGACGCCAAGGACATCGCCCAGGTGATAGAACGGGTGCGCGCCGCCGAGCAGGAACTGATCCAGTCACCCGACATCGAGTTCCGCTTTCACAGTGGCGTGCCAGCCTGAGGCGACGGCCACGCCGATCAGCGCGGTGATCCCGGCCAGCAGCAGGATCACCGTTTGCGTGCCCAGCGGCGCCGCCAGCACGGCGATCAACAGGCCCGCCAGCGGCTGCGCCAGGTTATTGAGCAAGGTGATCACGCCCACTGTCTTGCCGAAGTCCTGCACCGGAATCACCCGCTGGCGGGTGCTGCGCATGTACACATTGAACATCTTGTCGAAGCCGGTGATCAGCAGGAACCCCAGGGTGTAAGCCCACAGGTTAGGGCTGACGGCCATGACCAGTGCCCCCGCCGCGATCATTGAATAAGACAGCCCGCCGAGCAGCTTCAACGGCAGGCTGGAACGCGCCAAGTAAAACAGAATAACGATGGTCACCACTGCGCCCGCAGCCTGCAACAACGCATAGGCATCTTTGCCGGCGTCGAACAGGCCAGTGACCATGGCCGCAGACGTCGCCAGCGTGACTCCGATGATCAAGTTGACGCCCACCGCCAGGGCAATGACCCGCTTCAGTTCCGCCAGTTTGCGGATATGCCCGAAGGCAATGCGCAGCGGTTGCAGCCAGATATCCTGATGCTGCTCAAAGCTTTCCAGGCTGACCGTGGTGTTGCGCTGCCACACCAGCATCGCCAGGTCCGCCAGCACAAACAGCCCGGCAATGCCCGCCACCACCCACGGCCACGCCCACACCTCCAGCATCAGCGCCGCCACCAGTGGCCCCAGCACCAGGCCGCTCTGGTCGGCGATCTGTGAGTAGGACAAGGTCTTGGCATAGGTGTAATGCTTGAAGATATGCGGCATCACCACTTCGCGCGCCATGATGCCCTGGGTTGTCAGCACGCCGCACAGCGCCGACAGGATCACCAACCAATAGATGCCGTCGAACACGCCATACAACGCCACCGCCGCCACGCACGCCAATGCGCGGTAAACCTGGCTGATATGCAGAATGCGCACCGGCGAGAACTTGTCGCACAATGCACCGCACACCGGGAACGCCAGGTAACGCGGCAGTGACTCGACGAAGAACGCCAGCCCCGCCCACGACACACTGTTGGTGGTCTGGAACACGATCAGTGGCACGATAAATAACAGAATCTGGTCCGCCAGCCGCGACATGAACAGCGAGATAAAAAAAGCCAGGTAGTCCTTGCGCATGGTGCTCTCGTTTCAATCGATCAAAGCGTCAAGTGGGGTGCGTTGCCGCCGTAATTGCGCCCACGCGCAGGACGGCGAGATAAGCGGCAATGAGATCGATGCAGATCGGTGAATACAGGGCGACGCGATCGCCTGGTTGAACACCGCTGGCGACCAGCAGTCGGGCTATTTGTGTCGTTCTTGCTTGAAGCATTCCATAGCTGTAATGGACGGCATCGAGCGCAACAGCGCACTTGTGCGGGTGGCGGGAGGCGTTATGTTCGATGACCTCGTGATACAAAAGCATGGCGTGTACCTGTATTCAATAACACGCTTAAATAAAGACAGAACGGCTGTGTGAGAGCGGTTCGCTAAATTAAATAAAGGCTGTGTTTGAATAAAGCGCTGAGGTAAGCGCCAGGGGTAGCAATCGATAAAAGTTGCGGGTGCACAATATCAACTCCTTTGATATTTATTTTAATTATCTTCCATGACTTTCACCGCCAGGTGTCGCTGAAAAGTGCATGGATAGTTTCATTGGCGTTGTTGGGCTGTCAACGACGGCCGCGTCACTGTTTTGTCACTGTGTCGTGACAATTTAAGGCGTTTACTCAATAAATGTTAGTGTCGAAACTTCCGAAAATGACGTGAGTTATGGCTGTCAGAAAAATCACGATCTTTCTTGGGCAAGGCTGCGAACGCCGCGATTTGATACGTTAAAAACTCCGGGTGAAATGTTAAAAACCTTTAAAAACATGAAGGTTGTTCGAAAGCCCCACAGAAAGGCTTTTTTTGCCGCGCCCAGTACCTTTACAGGCCAGCTTGCCACCTATAATGCTCCCACTTCAATCCGCGCATCCACACTGAGAACTTATGGAAAACCTGGGTCTGGGCAAGGTCCTGCTCGTTGAGGACGATGAAAAGCTGGCAGGGCTGATCGCGCATTTCCTGTCGCAACATGGTTTCGAGGTGCGCGTGGTGCACCGGGGTGATGAAGCCTTGGCGGCGTTTCTCGACTTCAAGCCGAAAATTGTGGTGCTCGACCTGATGCTGCCGGGCCAGAGCGGGCTGCACGTGTGCCGGGGGATTCGCAGCGTGTCCGACACGCCCATCGTCATCCTCACCGCCAAGGAAGACGACCTGGACCACATCCTGGGCCTGGAGTCGGGCGCCGATGACTACGTGATCAAACCGATCAAGCCGCCGGTATTGCTAGCCCGCCTGCGCGCGCTGCAGCGCCGCCAGGTGCCGGAGCCCACGGTGCGCGGTGCGCTGGAGTTCGGCCGCTTGTCGATTGATCGCAGTTGCCGGGGCGTCAGCCTGGGCGGTGAGGCCATCGACCTCACCACCATGGAGTTCGAGTTGCTGTGGCTGCTGGCCAGTCACTCTGGAACCATCCTTTCGCGCGACGACATTCTCAACCGCATGCGCGGTATTGCCTTCGACGGCCTGAACCGCAGTGTCGACGTATACATCAGCAAATTGCGCAGCAAGCTCAATGACAACCCGCGCGAACCGGTGTGCATCAAGACCATCTGGGGCAAGGGATATCTGTTCAATCCGTTTGCGTGGGAGGTTTAGATGCTGCGCCTGTTTCTGCGCCTGTATGTGATCCTGGCGCTG
Source organism: Pseudomonas sp. WS 5532 (assembly GCF_012985445.1). Classification (NCBI taxonomy): domain Bacteria; kingdom Pseudomonadati; phylum Pseudomonadota; class Gammaproteobacteria; order Pseudomonadales; family Pseudomonadaceae; genus Pseudomonas; species Pseudomonas sp. WS 5532. The sequence goes on along the minus strand of NZ_JAAQWK010000008.1, from coordinate 290,586 downwards.
GGGTTGGCCGGGGCAATCTGGCTGGTCAACTACACCTTCGATGAGTTATTGCCCGAGGCCAACGAGGTTTATAACCGTGAAGCCTTGCGCGGGCCGGCCTATGGCCTGGTCGAGCAACTGCGCCCGGTGCAGGGGGCGGCCCGCGATGCGCGCCTGGCTGAGCTGCAACCCCATTATGGTTTGCGCCTCAAGCTGGTGCCGCGCGACACGCTGGCGCTCAATGACCGCGAACAGCAACTGTTGGCGGGCGGCCAACTGGTGGTGCGCGGCGACTTCATGGAGTTCCTGACCACCATTGATGGCGGCCCGCAATTGTTGCAGATCAAGCTGCCGGAAGAGCCCAAATGGTTGTACCTGTGGGCCTATGGCTTCCTGGGGGTGAGCCTGGCCATCGTCCTGTATTTTTGGGTACGCCCGCATTGGCGCGACCTGGAGCATATCCGCCTGGCCGCGCAGCGTTTTGGCGATAACGACCTCGGCTCGCGCATCCTGCTGCCGCGCCGTTCCACCGTGCGTGAGCTGGCCGGGCACTTCAACCAGATGGCCGAGCGCATCGAAAGCCTGATCGCCAACCAGCGTGAACTGACCAACGCGGTGTCCCATGAGTTGCGCACACCGATTGCGCGCTTGTCGTTTGAGCTGGACCAACTCAAGCAACAGGCCGACCCACGCCAGAGCCGCGAATTGATCGCCGATATGTACGCCGACCTTGGCGAACTGGAAGAAATGGTGTCTGAGTTGTTGACCTATGCCAGCCTGGAGCGCGGCGCCACACAGGTCACCCGGGAAAATATCGAAGCGCATAGCTGGCTCGATAGTGTGATCGGCAGTGTGGCCCTGGAAGCTGAAGCCGCGGGTGTGCAGCTCTCGTTGCGCACCTGTGACGTCGACTTTATCCAGATCGAGCCGCGCTTTATGGCGCGCGCAGTGATCAACCTGCTGCGCAATGCCATTCGTTATGCCGAGCGCCGTGTAGAAGTGTCGCTGGTCAAGTTCGGCAATGGTTACGAAGTGCGGGTCAATGATGATGGCCCAGGTGTGCCGATGGAGGGCCGTTCCAAAATCTTCGAACCCTTCCTGCGCCTGGATGCCAGCCGCGATCGCCGCACCGGCGGCTTTGGCTTGGGCCTGGCGTTGGTCAAACGCGTCAGCCAGTGGCATGGCGGGCAGGTTGAAGTGCTGGACTCGGAGTGGGGCGGGGCGTCGTTTCGGATGACGTGGGCGTATGGCGAGTAGGCGGTTGCCGGCGGTCGCGGGCAGCCGCCAAAGGCTTTAAGGTGCCCCGAACCGTACCAGCATGCGCTGGCCCACACGCAGTGACGCAGGTGCAGGTTGTTCGAACGCTACTATGCATTCCACGGTACGCATATTGGCTCGTGCCTGTGGGTCGCCTTCAAGCGTGCTGTTACCCAGCACGGAGCTGATACGCACCACATGACCGGACAGCGACGGTTGGTCGTTGCCGTTTTCGGTCGATATATCGGCTTTCATACCGGCGTGGACCTGCGCAATAAACGACTCGTTGAGCTCGGCTCGCACGATGCGTACCTCGTTCGGCAGCAACACGAAGGCAGGCCCTGACTCCGATGAAACGGTAGCGCCAGGTTGGGTCAGGCGCCGCACGACTTCGGCGTCCGCCGGTGCATAGAGGTTGCGCTGGGTCAGTTCGTAGCGCGCACCGGTGAGTGTTCTTGTGGCGGCTTCGAGGTGTCCTTGGTTTTTTTCAATAGCGTCGCGCAGTTGCTCGGCGGCCTCGCGCGCATCATCGGCACTCTGGCCATCTGCGGCTCCAGCCGCGGCCGCCTTTGACAGGCGCGTGGCTTTCTGGTCGGCAAAGTTGAACTGTCTTTGCAGGTGCCTGGCGTGCACTTGAGCCTGTTGTTGGTCGGCAAGCGCGGCACTTACGGCCAGGCGCGCCTGTTCGCTGTCCAGGGAGGCGAGCAGTTGGCCTTTTTTTACAGAATCACCTTCTTTGACTTTGATCTCGGCCACCACGCCATCGCGGGCAAACTGCAGGTTGAGCAGGCCACCCTCGACATCGACGCGGCCGCGAGCCACTGCCAGGTAAGTCGGCGACGAGGCCGTGGCTTGAGCCGGCGTATCCTCCCGTGAACAGCCGTTTAGGAGCAAACAGGCACTGAACAGGGTCAGCCAAGGGGAGAGGGAGCGGACATTCATACGCAGTGTTCCTGGGGGGCGGCAGGGCTGGCGGGCCGCAGGTGATGGTGGGAGTCGCTGATGATGCGGCCGTCTTCAATGGCCAATACACGGTCGGTGTGGCTGATCAAACGCGGGTCGTGGCTGACGCACAGCACCGTAGTGCCGCGTTCACGGGCGATACGGTGCAAGATATCGATCACGATCTGGCCGTTGGCCGCGTCCAGGGCGCTGGTGGGTTCGTCTGCGAACAGCAACTCGGGCGCCTTCGCCACGGCGCGGGCGATAGCCACCCGTTGTTTTTCTCCCCCGGACAGCGCGGCCGGGCGCAAGGCCATGCGCGAACCGAGGCCTACATCTTCCAGAGCCTGAGTCGCGCGCCTGCGCACTTCCTGCGAAGTGAGCCCGAGGTAACTCAGGGGCAACTCGACCTGTTGCAAGGCCGTCAGCGCCGGGAACAGATTGAAGCCTTGGAATATGAAACCCGTGTGATGCAGTCGAAAATGCTCCAGCGCCCGTGGGGCAAGCGTTCCCAGGCTTTGCCCGAGGGCCTCCACACGGCCTTGGTCGGGTTGCTGCAAGCCGCTGAGAATCGCCAGCAGCGTGCTTTTTCCGCAACCGGATGGCCCCGCGATCAGGGTCAGTTCCGCGGGCCTTATTGCCAGGGTGATGTCGTGCAGTACAGGGGTCATAACCTGGCCTGATACAAATGCCTTGCCGATGCCAGTGGCATGCAGGGTGAAGGATGTGGTCATCGTGGGTTCTATCTCAAAAGGCTTGCTGGGTCGGCATGACGCAATGAGTGCATCGCGGCCAGGCCGGAAACCAGGGCCAGGGTCATGTTCAAGAGCAGGCAGGCCAGGGCTGCGACGGGGGAAAGAGTCATCGGAACGTTGTAGTAATGCGCCAGGGCGAAGAACAGACCGGTCAGCCCAGTGCTGCCCAGCAAGCCCAGGGCGCCCACCCAGAACGCTTGTTCCATCACGACTTTGCGCAGAGACGTGACGCCGACGCCGAGGGCGTTAAGGGTTGCGTATTCGCGGATCGATCCAATCACGGCCGCCACCAGGGTCTGGCTGGTAATCACCGCCCCTACCAGGAACACGATCACTGCCAAAAACAACACACCCGCGCCGGCCCCGGTGTCGAACATCCAATGCATCTGCGAGCGGTAGCTGAACTGCGCTGCGGTCCACACCGCGTATTTGCCGAATGCCGGGCTGCCGTCGATGCGTGCTGCAACCGCGTCCGCCTGACTTGGGTCTCGGACCTTAGCCACCCAGTAGGTTATGCGATCTGTATCGGCGCTCGTATCCAGCTGGCGGGCCGTGGCTAACGATGCAATCACGTTAACCCCACCCAGTGCGCGTAATCCGCTGATGACGCCGACTACATGCACCCGGTGGCCGTTGATAGTGGCCGCGTTTCCAGGATCAAGGCCCAGGCTGTCGAGGTCGGCGCGGTCAACGATGACCGCTCCCGGTTCATTCAGGCGTGCCCGCAACGAGCCGGGCAGTAAGCGGGCGAACATCAAACCTTGTGGGTCTGCGTCGATACCGGAAACAAATACCGAGACTCCACCTGTGTCCTGGGTACCCCGCCAGTCAGCATCCACCCAGCGGTAGGGCTCGACCCTGAGGACATCGGGGTCCATGCGTATACGCATCTCTACACCGGCATCGATCGGTCGACCCAGGTTGACGCTTTGGGTGCCGGGATAGCCCACCCAAAGGTCGGCGCGCGAGCCGGTGACGTACACACTGGCGCTGCTGAAGATACCCAGTACCAACGCGGTCTGAAGCAGTTGCAGCAGCCCTGCGAAGCCCACTGCAATAATCGCTGGCAGGAAGCGCCGCCATTCATGGATCAGCGTCAGGCGTGCAAGCGCAACCATCAGTCAGTCTCCTTATGGCGCGTGGCTGTCTGAGGTGCAGCGCTTGGCAACGGTGCGCCGCCGAGTGCCTTGTAGAGTGCGACGTAGGCAATGGCACGCTCGGTGCCGGCCCGGTCGACTTGTTGCTGCGCATGCAGTGTCTGAACCTGCGCTTCTACCAGGTCCAATGGACTCAAGAGCTTCAACGCTGCCCGTTGTTGCAGTGCGCCAAGCTGGGTTTGCCTGGCGGCATAGGCCTGACGGGACAATTGTTCGCGTGCACGTAATTGCTCCAGGTCACCCAAGGCGTTTTCGACTTCGGCAACCCCCTCCAGCACCGCTTGGCGATACCCGAGGACGGCGGCCTGCAGATGGTGGTCCTTGGCTTTCGCAGCCGCCACGCGCAGGCCCCAGTCGAACAAGGGAATACTGATGCCGGGGCCCGCCGAGAAGATGCTGTTGCCATTGGGGGTATTGTTGCGGTTGCTGGCGATATTGAGCGACCACTGCAGTGAGGTGCCGAAGCTGATGTGCGGGTAAATATCGGCCTGGCTCATGCCCAGCTCACCGGCGGCGATAATCACCGAGGCTTCGGCGCCGGCAATTTCCGGGCGGGTGCGCAACAGGTCTGTGGGAACGCTATTGAGCTGCCAGTCACCGAGCGTCGGTAGCCGCCCCGGTTGCAGCCAAAGAGGGTCGGGCGCGCTCTGGCCCAACAATAATGCCAATTGCTGCGCGCTGCGGTTTGTCCGCTGGTGCACGCGCGTCAGCGCCATTTCAGCGAGGGCCAGTTCAGCCTGTGCAGCGGCAACGTCTGCGCAGGAGGCCAGTGCGAGCTGTTCCCGGGCGCGCAGCCGTGCCAGTTTTCCATGGCCAACTTCGCGCAGGGTTGCAAGGGTCTGCTCCGTTTGTTGGGCTGCTCGCAATTCGATCCAGCGCCGGCTGACTTCAGCCACCAATGAAACTTGTAGGGTGCGCAGGTTGTTATCCGCCAATGCCTGGTTCCCTTGGGCGAGGCGCTCGGCACTTTGTTGCATGCCAAACAATGGCAACTCCCAGACCGAATCGAAGCCGATCAGGAAATAAGAAGTACTGGTATCAGGGCTGACGGCATCCTTGGTTTTTATACTCAGCGAGGGCAGGTAAGGGGACTGCGCGTGCTGGCTCATAATCCGGATGGCGCGCAAGCGCTCCACCGCTACGGCGACGTTCAGGTTGTTTTGCAGTGCACGATCCACCAACGCATTGAGCTGGGGGTCGTTGAATGCATGCCACCATTGGTTCAGGTCGGGTTGGGGCGGCGCAAGAGAAGGTTGGACGTTGCGCCATTGCTCCGGTGTAGACGGTTTCAATACCGGCAGGGGGGCTGTTGAGCATCCTGCAAGCGCCATTGACACTAACGAGAGTGCGCATAGCGATCGAAAGGCATGCGATCGGTTAAGAGGCTTGATGGTCGTTCCCCGGTTAAATACGGATACTGCGGTATTCATGCGATGGGCGCGTTGGTCGGCGCGCCAATGCACGATGTCACTGATCGGTTGATATTGAATGAAGCGTTCGAGCACCAACGTAGCGGCAGGGGGTGTTCAGTTCTGTTGGTAAATTGTATTGGTGCGCAATGATGGCTTTTGCTTCAGCCCAGGTTCAGAAACTCAAGGGTTTATCTCGCGATTGCGTGCGTTTGAAGGAGTAACCCGAAGCGCTGAGTCCGTTTACCTGGCGGCTTACCGTGTCGCCCAGGCCGTAGCCGTTGCCGGCCAGCACCGCGTGGGCGTTGTCGACGGGAAGCAGGATGTAGTCGGTGAGCGGCTCGTTGTGCAATTGGCCGCGAATCACCAGAAAGCCTTCTTCCAGGCGCACGCTGATACCGCTCAACGGCGCGTCGGGTTCGTGGGTGTTAAGCACCTGGTAGGTGCCGATGGTGTTGGCCCACGCCAGCGGCAGCGGCGGCGGGTCGATGCGCTCGCCGATGGCCAGGCGTTGGCCATGGCTGCGGGCCGTGAGTACTTGGCGGCCCTGCACCGTGACCACGTCCAGCTGCACGCGGCCCAGCTCACCCAAGTCCTTGAGCCAAAAGCCAAGGACTTTTTTCTGCGCGCGCAGCCAGCCGTGTTCGTCGCGCAACAACTCGAAGTCAAACCCGGCCAGCTCACCGCTCAGTCGATCGCCCTCATCCTTGACCCGGAATACGCCCCAGGCCGTGGCATAAAACCCGGCCAGGCGCTTTCGGTCGACGGCGGCGGGCACCTGGCGCAACTTGAGCCCATGGCTGGGCGCCTGGCAGTCGTCGGCGCACACGGACTGCCCGGTTTGCGCCTGGAACATCAGGCGCAGGGTCTCGGTGGCCAGGCGCGCGACCAGTTCTTCGGCGTTGCTGTCATTGGCCATGATGATCACCGCCAACTGCTGGTCTGGCAGTACGCTCAGCTGCGCGGCAAAATCATCGCCGCCGCCACTGTGCTGGTAAGTGCGCACGCCGGGGGCGACGGGTTCATCGCCGCAGGGCGCCAGGAACCAGCCCAGGCCCATCTGGCAATCGAAGTCCAGGGCATTGCCGGTGTTTTGCTGGGTGAACATCTGATCAATCGACGGGCTCTCAAGCACACGGTTGCCCTTATAGAGACCGTGGGCAAACAGCATCTGCACATAATGGCTAAGGTCTTTGGGGCTGGCCCACAAGCCGCCGGCGGCAAGGTCACGCACCTGTGCATCGGTACTTGCCACGCCGTCTTCGTAGCCCAGGGCGCGAAAGCTCAATTGCGTGCCGGTGCCGACAAAACTCGACTGGTTCATCTCCAGGGGCTTGAGCAGGCGGCTTTGCAGTTGGGCTTCAAAACTCTTGCCGCTGCTGCGCTCGATGGCCGCACCGACCAGCGAATAACCGAGGTTGGAATACGCCACCTGCGAGCCCGGCGGGCTGCTCAGCCATACACCCGACACCCGCATCGGCATCTGGCCCATGGCGTAGGTGCTGCGCACGTCGCGCAGGTGCTCGCTGGGCAAGCCGGATTGATGGCTGAGCAGGCGGCGCAGGGTGATGTCGCGGTCGGCGGCGGCCTGGTCAGTGTGAAAGCGCGAACGCACGTAGAATTCGCGCAAGGTCTGCTGGATCGGCGCGTCGAGGGCCAGGCGCTGTTGGTCGACCAACTGCATGGCCGCTGTGGCCGTCAGTAACTTGGAAATGCCGCCGGCGCGAAACGCCGTGTTGGCGGTCACCGGCACACCCTGGGCCTTGTCGGCCAGGCCAAAGCCGCGCGCCCAGATCAGCTCCTGGCCATTGACCAGCGCAATCGACAAACCGGGCACATTCTCGCGGGCCAGGTCCTTGGGGATGCGCGCTTGCAGGTAACGGATGATCGCGCCGTAATCGCCCTTGGGAATCGCGGGCGGGGCAGGCGGCTGCACGTGGCAGCCGAGCGTGCCGAGCAGGCAACCCCATAACGGAATACCGCGCAATGTGCGAAACATGAAGAGCACCCGAATGGTGGTTTGGATGCTCGAATGCTAAGGCGATGCTGGCCAACAATCTTTGAGAGCTTTGTCGAGAAACTGTCAAAGAGTGTTAACGCGCGAGCCCCAAACGCTCATGCCACTGGGCGATAGATTCTTCGGGGTACTCGTCGAACTGCAAATCGCCTTTGTGCACACTGACTTCGACCCACGGCACCTTCGAGCCGAGCATCAGGTGCGTGTGCTCGGGCGGCACCGGCAATGGCGTGTCGATGGCTGAAGCAAACGGGTGAATCAGCTCTGGCCATTCGGGGCTGAACAGCCACAAGGCGCTGCCGCATTGCGAGCAAAAATGCCGTTCGGCAGTGCTCGCATGCGCGCGGCTGGCGCCTTCGGGCTTGAGCCTGGCGTGGTAGACCGAGATCAGCTTGCGCCCGCGTACCTTCAAACTCTTGGCGTCGCCGCCCAGGTTGATCGCATAACCGCCGCCGCCTTGGGTCTTGCGGCAGATCGAGCAATAGCAACGCTGGTACGGGTAGGGATGCTGGCTGTTCAGGCTGAATGTTACGGCGCCGCAATGGCAGGATCCTTCGAGTTGCATGGGCTGGCTCCTCTAAGAGTGTGTAACAACACTTTGCTAATACCTTAGCCTCAGGCAAGATTCTCTGCTTTGGTTTCAGGGAAGACACCCATGATTGCTCAGTTGCAAAGCGCTGCCACGCAAATCCGCCACGCTGTGCGCAAGGCGACCGAAGGATTGATCGGGCGCGAGCAATTGGCCGAGCTGATTGTGCTGGCGGCGGTCGCCCAAGAGCACATTCTGGTGATCGGCCCGCCTGGCACGGCCAAGAGCGCCGTGGTACGCCGTGTGGCGCAGTCCATGGGTGGGCGTTACTTCGAATACTTGCTGGGGCGCTTCACTGAGCCGTCGGAGCTTTTTGGTGCCGTAGACCTGAAGAAATTGCGTGAAGGCACGGTGGAAACCGACGTCAGCGGCATGCTGCCAGAGGCCGATATCGTGTTTCTCGATGAAGTCTTCCTGGGCTCGACCGCCATTCTCAATACCTTGCTGGGCGTGCTCAACGAGCGTCGCTTTCGCCGGGGTCATACTCAAATTCAATGTCCGCTGCGTGTGTGTGTCGGCGCGGCCAACGGTTTGCCGGACGATGAGGCACTGGCGGCGTTTGGCGACCGCTTCCTGTTGCACCTGTTCGTCGATTCGGTGCCGGACAATCAACTGGAAGCCATGCTGGCGGGCGGTTGGCAGTCGGAGCAGCGCCCGGTGCAACAGTTACTGGGTCTGGCCCAGTTGGATACGCTGAGCCAAGCCCTGAAAAACGTCGACCTGGGCGCGGTGCGTCCAGCCCTGGCCCAGGCGATTCGGCGCCTGCGCGAAGCCGGCATAGCGTTATCGGACCGCCGTATCGTCAAGTCTCAACGGCTGATCGCGGCCGCCGCGTTGCTGGGCGGGCGGCTGGAAGCCAGCGACGCGGATCTATGGCCCCTGCTGTATGTGCTGCCCACTAAAGAGACTCAGCAGCATGGCCGCGAGGTGCTGCGCGACCTGTTTGCCGCGTCCAGCAACAGCCATTTGTTCAGTGCGGTCGAAGAGGCCACCTTGCAACCGATGTCGCGCTTGAATCGCTTGCTGGAAACTGCGCAAGACTACCTGGCCCGCAGCGAGCCGCCCGACAGCCCGGTCCTCGAAGGGCTGCTGCGCGAGATCGACGCCAACTTCAATAGCGAGACAATGCCGGAAACCTTGCAGCAGGTACGCGGGCAACTGTCCCGAATGCTGACGCCATGAGTGCAGACCACTACGCCTGGACCTGGCGCCCAAGGCCGGTGCCTGCCGAGCCACAAGCAGCCGTCGGATGGGGCGACGCCGCGCGCCGCTTGCTTGCGCGCTTGCTGCTGCTCGCAGATGAACAGGCTGCCCGCTTGCACGCTACCGCCAATGGCGATGTATTGGTCGTCACTGGGGCGGTGGCGGATTTGCCGTGGGTCGACGGTGTCGAATACGCCGCAGTACACCCCGGCGCGCCTGGCGTATGGCTGCCCACCAGTTGGGAGCCGACAGTGCCGGTAGACTTGCTCGGCCAGACGCTGTCGGCACGTTTCAAGCGCTCGCCCTTGCTGTTGTGGCGCGAACCGCAAGTTGTAGTGCCGTTGGATCGCCTGTTGCCGGTGACGGTTGAACACCTTCAGCGCATCGCGACGAATTGGGGCACCCGCCATGCAACTGCCTGAAGCCTTGCAACCCTGGCGCCAGTGGCTGGAGTGGTTTGCGCCGCAGCACCTGCCGCTGTTCGCCGACTTGCTTGGGCGGCTTAACCCGGTGCTGGGGCCACTGCGCGGTAGGCAGCAAGGCGGGGTGCCTGAGCCGGATGGCGTGGGCGATCTGCAACGCCGTGGGCCTTACGAGCGCCTGCTTTCCAGCGAATGGCTGCTGGCCGATGAAGTGCCGGATGAGTTTATGCGCAGGGCTGTCGGCGGCGAGCATATGTTCCTGGCGCCGCAGTACCGCGCCCGTGAAGCCAACCGCCTGATTGTCGTGCTGTTCGACGCCGGCCCGTTGCAATGGGGCGCCGCGCGGCTGGTGCATATCGCCTTGCTGATGCTGCTGGCCCGGCGTGCCGAGGAGGCAGGGGCGCAGTTGCGTTGGGGGATCCTGCAAGGCGCGCCGCTGCTGCATGAGTTCGATAGCGCGGGGCAGCTCAAGCAACTGCTCAGGGCGCGCACCTATGAAAGTGTCGCCCCGGCGCACTGGCAAGCCTGGCAGGAATGGCTGGCCACGCAGGGTGAGACGTTGGGTGAGTGCTGGACAGTCGGGCAACGCTTGCCCAAGGACACGACCAAGACCTGTACGCACCGGGTGCAGGTGCAGCGCAGCCTGGATGGGCACAGCCTGTCATTCGAGTTGCAAGCCGGTTCTGTGCGGCGCGTGCTGTTGCCTATGCCGGATGAGGCGCACGCGGTGCAACTGCTCAAAGGCCAGTTCGACGATGAAGTCCAGGCGCCGCCGCCGAATCTCGCACGTGCGGTGCCACGCGTAGCCTTGACCTTGCCGCCGGTAATCTCCAGCGCCGGTAACTATGTGGCGCTGCGCCTGCTCGATGAGGCGGGCATGGTGGTGATCAAGCTGCCGCACAAAAACCAGAAAAAGTCGCTGGAGGTTCGACGCCGTCTGTGGGGCAAGCATCAGCGCGTATTGAGCACCACCTTTCACCACCGCAGCCTCGGTGCCGTGTTGAGCGACAACGACAGCCTGACGTTCTGGAACATTCCCGGTATGCCCACCGTCGACAAGCCCGCCCGTGAACAGCTGCAACTGCCACCGGGCACCGCGACGTTCCTGCCGAGTGTCTGGCTGCACAGTCAGAACGCCGTGCGTGTGTACTTGCTCGACAGCCAGGGGCGGCTTGCCTATTGGAAGTCGCGTCAACTTTGCCAGGTGGCGGATGACGTGATGAGCCTGTTGCAGGTCGACCCCTTGACCATCGCTTATGCGCGCAGAGAAGGCGGGCAGATTGTCGCGTATTCCGGGTCTGCTGACGGTTTACGCGCCAATGGTCATGCGGTCGGCTCGGCAGCGGGCGTCAGCCAGGTATTGTTGGCTGCCAACTTTTACTGGCGCCAGTACTGCGGTGGTTGCGCGCTGCTGACCACCGAGGACGGCTACCAGAGTTGGCGCCTGGTGACCCATGAAAGCTTTCCGGCGAAACACGAACAGATCGACTTGGCGCCCGGTTGGAAAGCCATCGGCCTGCACTATACGTACGCCCAACGGCCGGCTTACTCACTGGTGCTGCTGGGGCCGAACCAGCACAGCGTCGGGCTGTACGCCGAGGGGCAACAGCGCACGTTGTTCACCACCTCGGCGCCAATTGCCCGCGCGAGCTTTTGCCCCATGAGCGGCTTGATCGCCGTACTGACCACTGACCGCGAATTACTGGTTTACTCGGTTTGCGAGCGCTCCATGCGTTTGCAAGTGATGTGCAACCAGGCTCCGCAGCTCACCCAGGAAGCTGCCAATGCATGAGCCAGAACGGATGCTGATTCGCCGCCCGGTACTCACCGGGCACCAACAGATTGACGGCCTATGGTTTGCCGCCGAGCGTTTTGATGAGAGCGAGCGCAGGCGCCTGATCCTCAAGTATTGGCAAGTCGACGCGCGTGCCTACCGTTTTGCCGACGGCGACTTGCTGCAGTTCCACACACCTTGCCCGGTACACTGCGAAAGCCTGCACGGCTGGCCGCTGATCCGCCAGGGCCTGGGCTTGTCGTCTGCCGCGCTGCACCCTGAGGAATTGCGCGGGCTGCCCGTTGCCGACTTGTGGCTGGTGCGCGGCAGCCAGATCCATGCATTGCAGTTGCGCGATGCACACGTGCTGACGCCTGGGCTGTGGCTCGACATCAGTACCTACACGCTGCTCGACACCTTTGACTGCCATACCCCGTTGCCGGCAACGCTGCCGGAGGCGGTGGTCACCGACCTGCGTGAAATCCTCGGTGGGCCACTGGAGCCCGTCAGCCCGGAGCGCGAAGCAATCATGCAAGCACTGCTGGAGCGCCCGCGTCACACGTCGAGTAAAGGGCCTGGCGCCAGCGCGGCGTCTGCGCAAAACAACGCAAACAGCGCCCGCGAAGTCTCTTCCCCGGTGCTGAAAATCGTGATCGGCCTGGTACTGCTGGGTGGGCTGGTCCGCCTCTTCGGCCAGAGCGAGCCCGCCGCGCTGTTGGCCGAGCACACACAGTCCTTCGGCGGCATGCTCCTGGGCGCCGTGATCTGGATGGTGGTGATCACCGCGTTGTTGTACGGGTTGAACCGCTTCCTGCACCGTGGCGCGTCTGCCCCCGCCCAAGCGGCGCCCCGGCCGGTGGCTCGCGCACCCGCTAACCCAGGCATCGCTGCGCGTGCCACCCCGCGCAGTTATAAACCTGCCGCGTGGCGCCGTTTGTTGACCCGGCTGACCCAGCATTCCCAGCTGTCCAAACTGTATGGCAAACGCCAGGCCGCCTACATGCAGCGCATGTTGGAGATGTTCGAAGACGGCAATTTCGAAGAAGCCTTGCGCCACGCGATCCCCTTGAACGGCGCTGCCTCCAGCGGTGAACAGAGCTTTGGTACGCCACAGCGCCGCGAGGATTTGAGCCTCAGCCAAAAGGCTGGCCCCGCGCGCTCGATGCTGTTTGAAGACGACTTGACCGAGCATTTGCGCCAGGTGTATCGCCAGACTTTTGAACGCCTGGACCGTGCCGGTCGTATCGAGGAAGCGGTGTTTGTCCTTGCCGAATTGCTCAAGGAGCATCAGCAAGCTCTCGATTACCTGGAGAAACACGCGCGCTATCAGCAGGCCGCTGACCTGGCCCTGGCGTGGGACATGCCGCCTGCGGTGATCGTGCGCTTGCTGTGCCTGGCCGAGCAGTGGCAGCGCGCCGTGCTGGTGGCGCGGCGCGACAATGCGTTTGCTGACGCCGTGGTGATGCTCCAGGCCAAGTCGCCGGAAGCCGCCGACCGCTTGCGCCTGGAATGGGCCGAGTCGTTGATCGCCAAAGGCCTGTGGTTGCAAGCCGTCGATGTTATTTGGAGCCTGCCTGCAGAGCGCCCACGCGCCGCGCAATGGCTGCTCAACGCCGAGGCTGCCGGCGGGCGCTTGGGCATTGAGGCGCTGGTTAAACGCGCGGTCCTGTTGCCCGAAACGCTGCACGCTTACGGGCCGTGGGTCGAGCAATTGCGTGACGACCCCGCGCGCGCCGGGGAACGCGCCGCCCTGGCGCAGGCGTTGTTGCAACACAAGGCACACACCACCGCCTTGGCCTGGCTGGCAGGTGCCACTGTGCACGCGATTCTGGCCGATCAATTCAGCGATCAAGGCCAACTGACCCATAACCAGTTACAAGCGCTGGTCAAGATGAGTCGCGATAAAGCGCTTCAGGCGGACTTGCCGGGCCAAGCCCTGAAGCGTACGCCTGTGGTCTCACTGGAGCACTTGGGCGACACCCGCAAGTGGGCTGCGCCGGCGGCTGGCAGCCGGCCGATTTTCGACGCGGCGCCGCTGGAAGACCAGCGTTACCTGGTGGCGCTGGGCGAGTCGGGTGTGATGGTGGTGGATGCGGCGGGCACAACGTTGTTTCACTTTGCTGTACCGGCGCAGAAAATCGTGATTGCCCATAGCCGACAGGTTGCGTTGGTGCTGATCTGGCGGGGGAATGTATGGCGCGTGAGCAAACTGGACCTGGTCAATCGTGTCGCCAAAGACCTCGGTATGCTGGCCATGGATGTCTTTGCACACGCGTTTGATGGCAGCAACTGGACCATCGGCAAAGGCCCGCAGTTGCGCGTGGTGGATGTTGACCGTGGCTTTGAAACGCTCTGGCATGTGAGTGATCTACCGGAGTCGGTGCGTGCCATCAAGGTGGATGAACACAATGAATACCTGTGGCTGTCGGCGCCGGGCGGGTGCCTGATGCTGTGGCATTATCGTCTGCCGGAGCGGCGTTTGGTCAGCCGCGAAAGCGCGTTTGACATCGTCGCGACGGACTTCCAGGTTCCCAGTGCCACCGCTGAATCGGCGCAGTATCGGATCAAGCACGACTATGGAACACCCACGCTGATACTGAAGCAGCACGGGGTTCGAAAGCGCTACCGGCTGCCTGGCAACTTACCGGAAGAAGAATGGGATGAGTCCGTCAGCCCGTTTCTATTTGAGGACTGGTTGCTGATCAGTTATCGGGTTGAGGAGCACGACACCTGCTGGCACGTGATCCACCGTGCCAGCGATCGGCTTTGCGTCACGTTGCACTGGCCGCAATCGCCGGCCCAGCTTCGCCGCCTCGGGTCTGATCTGTTGCTGTTCGATGGGCAGGGCCGGCTGAGCCATATCAATATTGATAACGCCAGCCAGCGCAACATCAGCCTGCACTGAGTGTGTCCGGCATCAAGGTGGCGATCAACGCCCGAATGGTGCCGGGCAATGCCTCAAGCTCGCGCACCAGGATACTGCGTTCGCGAATCGCCCATGGCTCATCGAGCTTCACCGTCACCAACTGCATGGTCCTGCTGTGCCGCACGGCGGCGGATTCGGGAATGATGCCGATGCCCACGCCGGCCTCGACCATTCGGCAGATCGCTTCGAAGCTCGACACCTGAATGCGCAGCGACAACTGCTTGCCCAGGCGATCGACGTGTTCACGCAAAAAACTCAATAACGTGCTGCCTTCGTGCAGGCCGATGTGCTGGTAGGCCAGGGTTTGCTCCAGCGTCACCGAAGACTGGTCGGCCAATGGGTGGCCCACGGGCACCATCAAGACCAATTCATCGGTGCTGAAGTGCAACACCTGCAAACCTGCCGCTTCTACCGGCCCGGCAATGATGCCCATGTCGCTGGTGCCATCAAGCACGCCACGTACGATGTCGCGGGATAAACGCTCCTGCAGGTCGACGGTCACGCCCGGGCGCTGGGACAGGAAGCCCGCCAGCACCTCCGGCAGAAACTCGGTCACCGCCGTGGTGTTGGCGAAGATGCGGATATGCCCGGCCGAATCCACGCCGTATTGGGTGAACTCGCTTTTTAGGTAGTCCACCTGGCGCATGATCAGGCGCGCATGGTGCAGCAGCCGTTCGCCCGCCGGGGTGATCTCCACGCCACGGCTGTCGCGGTACAGCAGGCGCGTATCCAACTGGCCTTCCAGCGCCTTGATCCGCGCACTGGCAGCGGCCGGCGAGAGGAACGCACGCTTGGCGCCCTGGGTGAGGCTGGGGGATTCGGCGATGTGGATAAACAGGCGCAGGTCGGCGAGATCGAAATGCATGCAAACCCCTATTTTGGCAACGGTGAGGTTCAAGTGTGGGAGCTGGCTTGTTGTGGCGAGCAAGCTTGCTTGCGCTGGGGTGCGAAGCGCCCCCCAAAAACCGGAGACTGCTGCGCAGTCAACGGGAGCAAGCTCCCTCGCCACAACAAGCCAGCTCCCACAGGGGATGGAGTGGTACTCATGGCTAGCGTTCAGCATAACCGAACGCTGGTTTATTGAAATGCAAATTCTCAGAACGGGCAGGCGCTTGCATGATCCGGGGCAGACACTCACTGCCCGAGGACCTGCACCCAATGAGCGCCACTGACTGGATCGGCCGAAGCGAGACCGCCAACGACCACCTGAGCCTTAACCTGCTCAAACGCATTGCCGCTACTTTTGGCGAAGCTGTGCCGGAACAGGGCGCCGATTTGCCGCCGCTGTGGCAGTGGTGTTTTTTCCAGGACCCGCTGCCGGAGTCGGCCTTGGGCACCGACGGCCACCCGGCCCGTGGCGGGTTCCTGCCGCCCGCTGATAACCGCAATCGCATGTGGGCCGGTGGGCGCATCGAATTCGTGCATGCCTTGCGCGCGGGTGAGGCGGCGACCCGCGTGTCGACCATCACCCAGGTCGAAGAAAAGACCGGGCGAACCGGCTCGCTGTTGTTTGTCACCGTGCGTCATGACTATTCCCAGGACGGTCGCCTGGCGATCCGAGAAGAACAGGACATCGTTTACCGCGAACCGACGCCGCCCAAACAGGGCAGTGGCGACGCCTTGCCCGAAGGCGAATGGCAGGCATCGATCAGCCCCACGCCAACCCTGCTGTTTCGTTACAGCGCCGTGACCTTCAACGGCCACCGCATCCACTACGACTACCCGTATGTCACCGACACCGAAGGCTATTCAGGCCTGGTGGTGCACGGCCCGCTGATCGCTACCTTGAGCCTGTGCGCGTTTTGCCGCGCCCATCCCGACGCGACCCTGCGCCGTTTTGCCTATCGCGGTGTTCGCCCACTGATTGCACCGCAGCCATTTGTGGTCGGTGGGCGCGTGACCGAAACCGGTGTGGCGCAGTTGTGGGCGGGCAACGCCGGTGGCCTGGCGCAGACCGCTCAGGTCCACTTCGAATAATCCAGGAACAACAGGCGGAGAGCCGTTAATGAACCCCAATGACAACGAAGAACTCAATGCCATCCGTGAAGGCGTGCGCGCCTTGTGCGCCGAGTTCGACGCGGCGTACTGGCGCAGGATCGACGAACAAAAAGGCTTCCCCGAAACCTTTGTCAAAGCCCTGACCGACGCCGGCTGGCTGTCGGCGATGATCCCTGAAGAATACGGCGGCTCTGGCCTGGGCCTGGCCGAAGCCTCGGTGATCCTCGAAGAAGTCAACCGTTGCGGTGGTAACTCCGGCACCGTGCACGGCCAGATGTACAACATGTTCACCTTGCTGCGCCACGGCAGCGAAGCGCAAAAAAGCTTCTACCTGCCCAAGCTCGCCAGCGGCGAATTGCGCCTGCAATCGATGGGTGTGACCGAGCCCACCACCGGCACCGACACCACCAAAATCAAAACCACGGCGATCAAGCGTGGTGACAAATATGTGATCAATGGCCAGAAGGTCTGGATCTCGCGCATCCAGCATTCCGACTTGATGATTCTGCTGGCGCGCACCACGCCGCTGGCCGAGGTGAAGAAGAAGTCTGAAGGCATGTCGATCTTCCTGGTCGACCTGCGCGAAGCCATCGGCAACGGCCTGACCGTGCAGCCCATCGCCAATATGGTCAACCACGAAACCAACGAACTGTTTTTCGACAACCTGGAGCTACCCCTCGACAGCCTGATCGGCGAGGAGGGCAAAGGCTTTAAATACATCCTCGACGGCCTCAACGCCGAACGCACCCTGATCGCCGCCGAGTGCATCGGCGACGGTCGCTGGTTTATCGAAAAGGCCAGTGCCTACGCCCGCGACCGCGTGGTGTTTGGCCGCCCGATCGGGCAGAACCAGGGTGTGCAGTTCCCGATTGCCGAGGCGCATATCGAAATCGAAGCGGCGGACCTGATGCGCTGGCGTGCCTGCGAAGAATACGACAGCGGCAAGAATGCCGGGGCCAGCGCCAACATGGCCAAGTACCTGGCTGCCAAGGCGTCCTGGGAAGCGGCCAACGCCTGCCTGCAAACCCACGGCGGTTTCGGCTTTGCCTGTGAGTACGACGTAGAGCGCAAATTCCGCGAAACACGCCTGTACCAGGTTGCGCCGATCTCCACCAACCTGATCCTGTCCTACGTGGCCGAGCACCTGCTCGAACTGCCACGCAGTTTCTGAGGGCCTGAGCATGAGCCATACCCAAACGCTGTGCCGGTTCCTTGCGGACCTGAACTACGAACAATTGCCGGAAAAGGTACTGGCACGCACCGAAGATCTGTATCTGGATTGGTTGGCCTCGGCGCTGGCAAGCAAGGGCGCGCACCCGATCCCGTTGTTTGAACGCTATGCACAAAAAATGGGACCCCACAGCGGTCCCGCCCAGGTGATCGTCAATGGCAGCACCACCAGCGCGTATTTTGCGGCGCTGGTGAACGCCGCATCCTCACACTTGGTGGAGCAGGATGACCTGCACAACAGCTCGGTGCTGCACCCCGCGACCGTGGTGTTTCCGGCCGCGCTGGCTGCCGCCCAGGACCTCGGCAAATCCGGCCGTGAATTGCTGCTGGCCTCGGTGGCCGGTTATGAAGCCGGAATTCGCATCGGCGAATTCATGGGCCGGTCCCACTACCGCATCTTCCACACCACAGCCACCGTCGGCACCCTGGCGGCGGCGGTGGCCGTGGGCAAACTGCTGGACTTTAACCAGGAACAGTTCATCACCCTGCTCGGCAGCGCCGGCACCCAGGCCGCCGGGCTGTGGGAGTTTTTGCGCGATGCCGCCGACTCCAAGCAACTGCACACCGCCAAGGCGGCGGCGGATGGCTTGCTCGCGGCGTATTTGACGGCGGACGGGCTCACCGGCGCACGCAATATTCTGGAAGGCGATCAAGGCTTGGCAGCAGGCATGTCCAGTGATGCCGAGCCTCGCAAGTTATCGGCCGACCTTGGCAGCCGCTGGGCGCTGCTGGAAACCTCGTTCAAGTTCCACGCCTCGTGCCGTCACACCCATCCGGCCGCCGATGCGCTGCTGGATCTGATGCAGCGCGAAGGGCTGTGCGCTGCAGATATCGCTACGGTTGAAACGCGTGTCCATCAAGGTGCCATCGACGTGCTGGGCCGCGTGACCACGCCTGCCACTGTGCACCAGGCCAAATTCTCCATGGGCACCGTGCTCGGCCTGATCGCCGTGCACGGTAAAGCCGGGCTCACCGAGTTCCACGAACGAGCGCTGACCGACCCCGCCGTCTCGGCTTTCCGCGACAAGGTCAGCATGACCCTCGACGCAGAAGTTGACGGCGCCTACCCGCAGCGCTGGCTGGGCCGCGTCACCGTCACCACGCTCGATGGCCGCACGCTGCAAGGCGCCATCGATGAACCCAAGGGCGACCCTGGTAACACCCTGAGTCGGGTGGAGCTCGCGGATAAATTCCGGCGCCTTACCCAATTCAGCGGCGCGCACACACCCGCGCAGGCCAATGCACTGATCGAGAAGGTCTGGAACCTGCGCAGTGCAGCGTCCATGGCCCACTGGCTTTGAGGAAGCGTCATGACTAATCAACGACCGCTGGACGGCATCACCGTGATCAGCCTGGAACACGCGATTGCTGCGCCATTCTGTACCCGCCAGTTGGCGGACCTCGGCGCCCGTGTGATCAAGATCGAACGCCCCGGCGCCGGTGACTTTGCCCGTGGCTATGACGAGCGCGTACGCGGCCTGGCCTCGCACTTTGTGTGGACCAACCGCTCCAAGGAAAGCCTGACCCTGGACCTCAAGCAGGACGAGGCCGGCGACATCCTCCAACGCCTGCTGGCGGATGCCGACGTGCTGGTGCAGAACCTTGCACCCGGCGCGGCGGCGCGCATGGGCCTGTCGTTTGAAGCGCTGCATGAGCGCTTTCCACGGCTCATCGTCTGCGATATTTCCGGCTATGGCGAAGGCGGGCCTTACGAGAAAAAGAAAGCGTATGACCTGCTGATCCAAAGCGAGGGCGGTTTTTTATCGGTAACCGGTGGCCCAGGTGAAGATCAGATGGCCAAGGCCGGTTGCTCGATCGCCGATATTTCCGCCGGCATGTACGCCTACAGTGGCATCCTCTCGGCCCTGCTGTTGCGCGGCAAGACGGGGCAGGGCAGCCGCATCGATGTGAGCATGCTCGAAAGCCTGGTGGAGTGGATGGGCTACCCGATGTATTACGCCTTCGACGGCGCGCCCCAGCCACCACGGGCCGGGGCGGCGCATTCGACGATCTACCCGTATGGGCCGTTTCCCACCGGCGACGGCGGCACGGTGATGCTCGGCTTGCAGAACGAACGCGAATGGGCGGCGTTCTGCGACAAAGTACTGCTCACGCCTGAACTGGCTACCGATGAACGTTTCTCGGCCAACTTCAAGCGCTCGGCCAACCGTGACGTGCTACGCCAGATCATCGTTGACAGCTTCGCGCAGTTGGACGCTGAAGCCGTGATCCAACGCCTGGAAAACGCGCAGATTGCCAGCGCCAGGGTCAATGACATGCAAGGCGTGTGGGACCACCCGCAGCTCAAGGCGCGAGACAGCTGGCGTGAAGTCCAGAGCCCGGCCGGGCCGCTGCCGTCGTTGTTGCCGCCGGCGCGTAATGCTGCGTTTACCCCGCGCATGGACGGCGTTCCCGCCTTGGGCCAGCACAGCCAGGGCATCCTCGATCAGCTTGGGTTTTCGGCGCAAACCATCGACGGCCTGCGCGCACGCGGCGTTATCTAATAAGGAATTCAAGTGATGCCAAAGCCTATAGTTCGTTCGGCCTTGTTTGTACCCGGCAGCCGCCCGGAGCGCTTTTCCAAAGCGCTGGCCAGTGGCGCCGACGCGGTGATTGTGGATTTTGAAGACGCGGTTGAAGAACCCCTCAAGCGCCAGGCGCGGGATAACCTCGGGGTGTTCTTGCAAGCGCATCCAGAGGCTCAGGTGTGGGTGCGCATCAACGCGCCGGAGCATGCCGAGCATTTTGAGGATGTGGCGTTCTGTAAAGCCCATGCCAATGTGACGGGTGTGCTGCTGCCTAAGGTAGAGAGCGCCGCCCAGGTGGCCGTGGTGGCGGCTGCTGGCAAGGTGATATGGCCGATTATCGAAAGCGCCAAGGGCTTGCTGGCGGTGGCTGAGATTGCCCACGCGCCGCAGGTTGAGCGCCTGTCGTTTGGCGGGCTGGACCTGGCGCTGGACTTGAACCTGAGCAGCGGTTCCGCGGCTGCGCAGTTTGCGTTGGATCAGGCACGCCTGGCGCTGATTGTGCATTCCCGTGCTGCTGGCTTGGTGGCGCCACTGGACGGCGTGCACCCGGCCATCGACGACCCTGAAGGCCTGCGCCGTTCGATCCGGCATGCCTATGAAATGGGCTTTGCCGGCGCGCTGTGCATCCATCCCAAGCAGGTGGCAGTGATTCATGCCGCACTGGCGCCCAGCGCTGAAGACCTGGCCTGGGCCAAGCGCGTGGTAGAGGCGGGTGCCCATGGGGCCGGGGCTTATCAGATGGATGGGCAGATGGTGGATGCGCCGGTGTTGCTGCGCGCACAAAGGCTCCTGGCCGGCCAACTCTGACTGAAACAACCGGGAGCAAAATGTGGGAGCTGGCTTGCCTGCGATAGCGGTGGACCCTCCCATGAATTGACGGCCTGACACACCGCCATCGCAGGCAAGCCAGCTCCCACACTGGATCTTCATTGTTCTGAAGTATGGCGTTCGGCCTGGCCGAACGCAGGTATCTAAAATTCGAAATTCACTACACGCATCACATCAGGCACCTTGCCCTATAACACAACAATAAGAAGGTGATTCCCCATGCTCAAGCTTTCTCGGGCGCTGCTGTGCGCCGCCACTCTGTTTGCCGCGGGCCTGGCCCAGGCGGCAGACCCGATTGTGATCAAGTTCGCCCACGTGGTTGCCGAAAACACGCCTAAAGGCCAGGGCGCGCTGCTCTTCAAAAAGCTCGCTGAAGAGCGCTTGCCGGGCCGTGTGAAGGTCGAGGTGTACCCCAACTCCTCGCTGTTCGGCGATGGCAAGGAGATGGAAGCGTTGTTGTTGGGCGATGTGCAGATGCTGGCGCCGTCCCTGGCCAAGTTCGAGCAGTACACCAAGCAAGTGCAGATCTACGACCTGCCGTTCCTGTTCAACGACCTGGCCGCCGTCGACCGTTTCCAGGCTGCACAGGGCAAGGCATTGCTGACCTCGATGCAAGACAAGAACATCCTCGGCCTGGCCTATTGGCACAATGGCCTCAAGCAGCTTTCGGCCAACAAAGCACTGCGTGAACCCAAGGACGCCCGTGGCCTGAAGTTCCGTGTGCAGGCTTCCAGCGTACTTGAAGAACAGTTCAAGGCGATCCGCGCCAACCCGCGCAAGATGAGCTTTGCCGAGGTGTATCAAGGCCTGCAGACCGGCACCGTGAATGGTACCGAGAACACCTGGTCCAATTATGAAAGCCAGAAGGTCAACGAAGTGCAGAAGTACTTCACCGAGTCCAACCATGGCCTGATCGACTACATGGTGATCACCAACGCCAAGTTCTGGAACGGCCTGCCGCCGGATGTGCGCACCACCCTGGACCAGATCATGGTCGAAGTCACCGTCGAGGTGAACAAGCAGGCCGAAGCGCTGAACCAGTCGGCCAAGCAGAAGATCATCGACGCCAAGACCAGCGAAATCATCGAACTGACCCCGCAGCAACGCCAACTGTGGCGCGAAGCCATGCGCCCGGTGTGGCAGAAGTTCGAAGGTGAGATCGGCGCCGACCTGATCAAGGCGGCGGACGCCTCCAACCAGTAATCGGGCGACTACCCAAAACTACTGTGGAAAGGGCTTTATGTGGGAGCTGGCTTGCCTGCGATGCAGGCAACTCGGTGTATCTGTAGCGCCGAGTTGATCCCATCGCGGGCAAGCCCGGCTCCCACAGAGGTCCGCTTCCACAGTTTGTTCCGCTTTCCACCCCGACATCATTCCCGCTTCGCGAGGTTTTGCCATGCAAACGCTAAGGCGCGTCTGGGAGCACCTGGAGGAAGGGTTTATCGCCTTCCTGCTGGCCGCCATGACCCTGGTGACATTCGTCTACGTCATGCTCAACAACATCTACACCCTGTTTTTTGCTCTGTCTGACAAGTGGGCATGGAGCAGCAGCTTTTTCGGTGCCTTGGGCGACCACACCATGACCTGGGCCCAGGACATGACCTGGAGCGTGGCGCTGACCAAGGCCATGTTCGGCTGGCTGATTTTCTTCGGCATCTCCTACGGCGTGCGCACCGCCGGCCACCTTGGCGTAGATGCGCTGGTCAAGCTGACCAAACGCCCGGTGCAACGCCTGCTCGGCATGCTCGCCTGCCTGTGTTGCCTGGCCTACGCCGGGCTGTTCATGGTCGCCAGCTACAAGTGGGTGAGTGCGGTGATGACCGCGCAGATCGGCGCCGAAGACCTCGACCAATACGGCGTGGACGTGGGCGATATCGTGATCATCGTGCCCATCGGTTTTGCCCTGGTGTTTATCCGCTACCTGGAAATTTTTTACCGCATCTTTACCCACCGTCAGGTCGGGTTGGGGCTGGCCGACGAGGCCGGGGAGGCCAGTAAGCTGGCTGGCAGCCATGAGGAGCGTCACTGATGGCCGTGCTCTGTCTGTTTTTGCTGTTGTTCGTGTTCATGTTCCTCGGGGTGCCGATCGCGATTTCCCTGGGGCTGTCCGGCGCGGTGTCGATCCTGATGTTCAGCCAGGACTCGGTGAGTTCGCTGGCCATCAAGCTGTTTGAAACCTCCGACGCCTACACCTTCCTGGCGATTCCATTCTTCCTGCTGTCCGGTGCGTTCATGACCACCGGCGGTGTGGCGCAACGGCTGATCGACTTCGCCAACGCCTGTGTCGGGCATATCCGAGGCGGCCTGGCGATTGCGGCGGTGCTGGCGTGCATGCTGTTTGCGGCGCTGTCCGGGTCATCGCCGGCGACGGTGGCGGCAGTGGGCTCGATTGCCGTGGCGGGGATGGTGCGCTCGGGTTACCCGAAGGAGTTCGGCGCCGGGATCATCTGCAACGCCGGCACCCTGGGCATCCTGATCCCGCCGTCGATTGTGATGGTGGTGTACTCGGCAGCCACCGAAACCTCGGTGGGCAAGCTGTTCATGGCCGGTGTGATTCCAGGATTGCTGCTGGGCCTGATGCTGATGGTCGCGATCTACATCGTCGCGCGCATCAAGAAGCTGCCGGCGCAGCCCCGTGCGACCTTCCGCGAGTGGCTGACCTGCGCACGTCGCGCGTTCTGGGGCTTGCTGTTGCTGGTGATCATCCTCGGCGGCATCTACAGCGGCATGTTCACGCCGACGGAAGCGGCGGCCGTGGCGGCGGTGTATTCGGCGTTTGTCGCGCTGTTTGTGTACAAGGACATGAAGCTGCGCGATTGCCCCAAGGTGCTGCTGGAATCCGGGCGCCTGGCGATCATGCTGATGTTTATCATCGCCAACGCCATGCTCTTTGCCCATGTACTGACCACCGAACAGATCCCGCAGGAAATCACCGCCTGGGTGATCTCCGAAGGCCTCACGCCGATTGGCTTTTTGATCATGGTCAACGTGGTGTTGCTGGTGGCCGGCAGCTTTATGGAGCCGTCCGCGATTGTGCTGATCCTGGCGCCGATCTTCTTCCCTATTGCCATGAAGCTGGGGATTGACCCGATTCACCTGGGGATTGTGATGGTGGTCAACATGGAAATCGGCCTGGTGCACCCGCCAGTAGGGTTGAACCTGTTTGTGACCTCGGCGGTGACCGGGTTGACCCTCGGGCAGACGATTCGCGCAGCGTTACCGTGGCTGATGATCCTGCTGGTGTTTTTGATCATGGTCACGTACTTGCCGTTTATCTCGCTGGCGCTGCCGCACTGGCTGGGCATGTAACACGGTCTGAAAATGTGGGAGCTGGCTTGCCTGCGATAGCCATACGTTCGAAGGCACCCCGTTCCCCTGTGGCGAGCAGGCTTGCCCTGCGTTGGGCTGCGCAGCAGCCCCAAAACCAGGCGCTGAGTTCTTTCAGAAAGAATTTCAGTGCCCTTGCTGGGGGCTGCTGAGCAGCCCAACGCAGGGCAAGCCTGCTCGCCACAACAAGCGGCGTACCGCAGGCTTTGTTTTAACCGGCAGTTGTGTAGATACCTATGCTGAGATAGCGGTGGTTCAGTCAGCCAATTCGGTGACTGATATACCGCCGTCGCAGGCAAGCCAGCTCCCACATTTGGTTTTTGTCAGGTCTTAGTGGTCCATCGCGCCCAAGATCGCATAAGCCAGCTTCACCCGTTCGGCATTCGGGTAATTGCGGTTAGCCAGAATCACCACACCCATGTCCTTGCTCGGTACGTAAGCCACATACGCGCCAAAACCGCCGGTGGAGCCGGTTTTGTTGTACAGCACGTTGGCCGGTTGTGCCTGCGCCGGCGTCAGCCAATTGACCTTGTGCGGCTGCATCGCCATTTCGGTCGAGTTGCCCTCCAGCAAGGCCTGCAGCTTGATCGGGTAGGGGTAGCGTTCCCAGCCCAGACCCTGGGTCATGCCATTGACGGTGTAGTAACCCGCGTGAGTGGTGGAGATCGCTTGTTGCAGCGGTTTTTCCAGGGGCTCGGGGTGCAGGTTGGCAATCACATAGCGGGCGAGGTCCTGGGTGCTGGTCTTGATACCGTAGGCTTCGCTGTCCAGGGCGCCGGGGCTGACGCGAATGGGTTTCAGATTTTTGTCATAGCCTTGCGCATATTGAGCGGTTTTGCTCGCCGGCACGCTGACGTGGGTGTTGGTCAGGCCCAGCTTGGGCAGCAAGGTTTTCTCCATGGCAACGTTAAACGGCTGCCCCAGGCTTTGCGCCGCGAGGTAGCCGAACAAGCCGATGCTGGGGTTGGAATACAAACGCTGTTCGCCCGGCGCATACGCGGGTTTCCAGTGCTGGAAATAACCGAGCATGGCACCGGCGTTGTCGGCCGCGTCGGGAAACTGCAACGGCAGGCCACCCGGTGTGTAGGTCGCCAGTTGCAGCAGGCTGATGTGATCGAATACGCCACCGGCCAGGGCTGGCAGGTGCTGGCTGGCGGTATCCGAGAGCTCGAGCTTACCGGTGGCCTGGGCGTAGCCGCCGAGGGTGGCGGTAAAGGTTTTGCTGATCGATCCGATTTCAAACAGGGTGTCTTGGTTGACGGCCTGTTTGGTTTCCCTTGATGCAACACCGTAGTTAAAGTATTGAACCTTGCCTTGGTTAACCACCGCGACCGACAGGCCGGGAATCCCTTGTTGCTGCATCAGCGGCTCCACGCTGGCATCGACTACCGTGCGCAGGTCGGTGGCGGCCATGCAGCTACCGGAGCCTATTAACAGGGCGCTGAACAGAATTTTTTGTAAGGTGTGATTCATGCGGGTTCGCTTCCATGTAAAAGATGTGCTGACGATCAAGGCCTGCGCAGGCGGGGCAAATCTAGGTGGATTTTGTACGGCGGGCAAACGATGATATCTCGCATCAGCCATTAGTTAATTTAGGGTCATGCATGCTGCGCTCCCATTTACCGCTCAATGCGTTGCGCGCATTCGAAGCTTCCGCCCGGCATTTGAGCTTCACCCGAGCGGCCATCGAGCTGTGCGTGACCCAGGCGGCAGTCAGTCATCAGGTCAAAAGCCTGGAGGCGCAGTTGAACGTCACCTTGTTCAAGCGCCTGCCACGCGGCCTGATGCTGACCCGCGAAGGCGAAACACTGCTGCCGGTTGTGCGCGACTCTTTCGACCGGATTGCCCTTACCTTAGGCCAGTTCGAAGGTGGCCATTACCGTGAAGTGCTCACCGTCGGGGCGGTGGGCACCTTCGCCGTCGGCTGGTTGCTGCCGCGCTTGCCGGACTTTCAAAGCCGCTACCCGTTTATCGACCTGCGCCTGTCGACCCACAACAACCGTGTTGACGTTGCCGCCGAGGGCCTCGACTACGCGATCCGCTTCGGCGCTGGCGCCTGGCATGGCACCGACGCCTGCCAGTTGCTTGACGCGCCGTTGACCGTGCTGTGCGTGCCGCAGATTGCCGAGCAATTGCACACGCCGGACGACGTGCTCAAGCACACCTTATTGCGCTCTTACCGCGCCGATGAATGGAACCTGTGGTTCCAGGCCGCCGGGCTGCCGGCCGACACGCCGGTGCCGCGCAGCATCGTGTTCGACTCGTCCCTGGCGATGATGGAGGCCGCGCAGCAGGGCATCGGCGTGGCCTTGGCGCCGGCGATGATGTTCTCACGGCAACTGGAGAGTGATGTGATTCGCCAGCCGTTCAGCGTGGGCATCAGCACCGGCAGTTATTGGCTGACGCGCTTGCAATCGCGGGCAGAAACCTCGGCCATGGCCGCGTTCAAAGGCTGGTTGAAAGCACACAGCGCCCAGGCTTGAAGTTTTTATTCTTGAAACAAAATGAAACATTCGTGACGGGTTAACCTCTACCGTACCCCGTACCGAGTGCTTCCATGAAAATTCCGCGCCCCTCTGCCCGCATGCCCCACCTCATCCAACTGCGCAACCTGAAGATGGCGCGCTCGGCCCATGCTTATGTGCGCGGCAGCACCGTGCAGTTTTACGAGTGGCTGCACAGCCAGCCCGGCCGCCGCTTGCCCCATGGCCCGGCGATCTGGATCTGCGGCGATTGCCACGCGGGCAACCTCGGCCCCACGGGTGATACCAAGGGCCGTATCGACATGCATATCCGCGACCTCGACCAAACCGTGATCGGCAACCCGGCCCATGACCTGGTGCGCCTGGCGCTGTCGTTGGCCACCGCCGCACGCGGCTCGGACCTGCCGGGCGTGACCACCGCACGCATGCTGGAAGAAATGATGGTGGGCTACGAACAAGCCTTCAAAGACAAGCCCGATGAAGCGCCGCCGCGTCCTTCCCAAGTCAAGGCTGGCATGCGCAGCGCGGTGGAACGCACCTGGAAAAACCTGGCGCGTGAACGCATTGAAAATGCCCGGCCTACTATTCCGTTGGGCAAGCACTTCTGGTCATTGTCACGGGCGGAAAAGAGCGCGCTGCAAAGTGTTTGCGCCTCGGATGAAATCCACCAGTTGGTGACCTCGCTCAAAGGCCGGCCCAAAGACGCCAAGGTCCAATTGCTTGATTCGGCCTATTGGGTCAAAGGCTGCAGCTCCCTCGGCTTGCTGCGTTATGCAGCCTTGTTGGGCGTGGGCGACAAGGACGACCAGGAATATTGCCTGATCGACATCAAGGAAGCCGTCGGCGCCGCCGCGCCCCGGGCGGCACGCGCGAAGATGCCACGCGACAATGGCCGGCGCGTGGTGGAAGGCGCCCGCCAGCTGTCACCGGGCCTGGGCGAGCGCATGCTGGCCACACGTTTTCTCGATCACGGTTTCTTCATCCGGGAACTGCTGCCTCAAGACATGAAGCTGGAACTCGATGAGCTAAGCGAGATCGACGCCATGCACGCCGCCGGTTACCTGGCCCGCGTGGTCGGCATCGCCCATGCCCGGCAGATGGACCGCGATACGCGCAAGGAGTGGATGGCGGTGTTGCAGGAAAACCGCTCCAAACAATTGGATGCGCCCTCGTGGTTATGGACCAGCGTGGTGCAGTTGGTGGGCAGCCATGAGCAGGGGTATCTCAACCATTGTCGGCGGTATGCGTTGGAGCACTAGAAGCGGGGCATGAGCGTTGTGGCTATTTATGGCGTTAAGAAAATTTCGCTATTATTTAGGAAATTTCCTATTTCATTAGTCGTTATTTTGAGAGTGTCAAGCCAAGGTCTATTGCCGCTTGTCGGAAAGATTAAATGCCAAAAAATGCACAAATTTATTTTATTCTTATATATATCAACAAGTTATATCTATAATTCTGACTATTTTATAAATTGCCGGAATGTTGGCATATTCAAAGTTCGATGATAGCGTTCCGCCTTCAATTATCGACGGATCGAATATGCACTTGTCCACGCCATGGATTCGGCCATTACTGTGCCTGACAGTGTTGTGCCTCAGCGCTCACAACAGCGCCTTCGCCGCGACCAATCCAGGTGACCAGGACCTGATTCGCGACCGGCAAAACCGCCTGCTGGAAGAGCAACAGCGGCGCCTTGAAGAACTCAAGGACCTGCCCGGCAAAGAGCTGAAACCGGCGGCGCCCGCCACCCCCGTCGATACCCGTTGCTTCCCCATCCAGCACATTGAACTCAAGGGCGCAGACAACCTGTCTGTCGATGAGCGCGAGCGCCTGGTCAAGCCTTATCTCAATCAGTGCCTGGGGGTTTCCCAGCTGAATGAATTGCTCAAGCGCGTGACCGACTCTTACATCGACAAAGGTCTGGTCACCAGCCGCGCCTACTTGCCGCAACAAGACCTGTCCAGCGGTCGTCTGCAAGTATTGGTGGTGGAAGGCAAGCTCGAAGGGGTTAAAGGCGCCGACAACAGCAAGCTGTCCGAGCGCGAGTTGGCCATGGCGTTTCCCGGCCACACCGGCGACTTGCTCAACCTGCGAGAAGTCGAGCAGGCCATCGATCAGCTCAATCGGTTGCCGTCCAACCAGGCGCAAATGGAACTGGCTCCCGGCACCGCAGTGGGCGGCAGCACGGTGCTGGTCAAAAACAACCCGCAAAAACCCTGGCGTGCCAGCCTGTCGCGCAATAACGATGGGCAGCGCAGCACCGGCGAGCAACAGTGGGGCACCGGCTTTGAATGGGACAGCCCACTCGGCCTGGCTGATCAACTGGTGCTGCGCGGCGGCCACGACGCGATCAGCGACCACCAGAAAACCTCAAAAAACGCCATGCTCTACTACAACGTGCCGTGGGGCTGGTGGAACTTCAGCTACAGCTACAACCAGAGCGATTACCGCTCGGTGGCCCAGGGCGACGGCTTTGACTTCAAGCAAACCGGCGACAGCCAGAACCACCAATTGCGCGCCGAACGGGTGATCCATCGCGACGCCCTGAGCAAAACCTCGGTCAACGTGGGCCTGGCCCATCTGCGCACCAATAACTACATCAACGACAGCCACCTCAAAGAGAGCAGCAACCGCCTCAGTGAGTTGCAGGTGGGCATCAACCACGGGCGCCGGATTGGCAGCGCCTTCGTCAACCTCGATGTCGGCATGCAAAACGGCACCGGCGCGTTCGACGCCCAGGGCAATCACAACCCCGGCCCAGGCGTGCCGGATGCGCGCTACCGCAAATACACCGCCACCGTCAGCTACCTGCAACCGTTCAAGCTGTGGGGCGAGTCCTTCAGTTTCACCAGCCTGGCCACCGGGCAGCGCAGTGAAGATGTGTTGTTCAGCCCGCAGCGCATGAGCCTCGGCGGCTCCTCGTCGATTCGTGGCTACAAGGACCAGCAACTGAGTGGCGACAGTGGAAGTTATTGGCGCAACGACCTGCGCTGGAGTCGCCCGGTGACGCTGGAGTGGCTGCGCCCGGTGTTCGGTGAGTACGGCGCCAGTGTTGGTTATGACCAAGGCGTGATTCGCAATGCGCGCTACAACGGCGAGTTACACGGCCGGGTCTCGAGCAACTCGCTGGAGCTGTTTGCCCGTGGCCAATACGTCAGCACCAGTGTGACCTTTGCCCACTCGCTGGAACGACCGGCCACGCTGCTTGAACGCGAAGCGCCGATCTACTTCCGCATGGATTTTTTCCTGTAATTCAACGCCCCGTTGCATCGAGAATTTGAAATGGATGTTCGCCAGTTTGCCTTCCTTGTTCGCCAGCCTTCGGCTGCCCTGAAAAGCCGTGACGCGTTCCTGGGCCTGCCCAAACGTGGCTTGGCCCTGATCCTGGCCAATGCGCTGTTCTGGCAGCCATTGCTGGCCCAAGCCGAAGGCATTGTGGTCAGCGCCCCCGGCACCAGCGTCGGCCAGGCCGGCAATGGCGTGCCGGTGGTGAACATCGCCGCGCCCAATGGCAGTGGCTTGTCCCACAACCAGTTCAAGGACTACAACGTCGGCGCCAACGGGCTGATCCTCAACAACGCCACCTCCACCACGCAGTCGACCCAGTTGGGCGGGATCATCCTCGGTAACTCCAACCTGCAGGGCCGCGCCGCCAACATCATCCTCAACGAAGTCAACGGCGGCAGCCCCAGCCAGTTGCGTGGCTACACCGAAGTGGCGGGCCAGTCGGCCAAGGTCATCGTCGCCAACCCCTACGGCATCAGTTGCAACGGTTGCGGCTTCATCAACACCCCCAACGTCACCCTGACCACCGGCAAACCCATCCTCGATAACGGCCGCCTGGACCGTTACCAGGTCGATGGCGGCGCCGTGACCATCGACGGCCAGGGCCTGAACGCCAGCAACGTCGACCGCTTCGAAATCATCACCCGCTCGGCGAAGATCAACGCGCAGATCAATGCGCGCAACTTGACCGTGATTGCCGGGCGTAACGACGTCAACGCCCAGACCCTGAATGCCACCGCGCGTGCCGATGACGGCAGCGCCAAGCCGGAACTGGCGATTGACTCGTCGGCGTTAGGCGGGATGTACGCCGGTGCGATCAAGCTGGTGGGCACCGAAGCCGGTGTGGGCGTGAAGCTGGACGGGACGTTGGCGGCCAGTGGTGGGGATATTCAGCTGGATGCCAATGGGCGGTTGAGCATGGCGCAGGCGGCGGCCAGCGGCGCGGTCAACATCAAGGCCGCAAGCCTCGACGCCCAGGGACCGGTCTACGCCGGCACGGCGTTGGATGTGCAGACCCAAGGCGACCTGAACAGCCGTAAAACCCTCGCGGCCCGCGACAGCATCACCTTGACCAGCGGCGGCCAACTGACCAACAACGGCATTATCGAGGCCGGGGTCAACGCGGATAACACCCGCAACGCCACAGGTGATCTGAACCTCACCGCGCAAACCGTTAACAACAACGCCAGCAGTCTGGTTGCCAGTCGCAACCTGACCGTCAACGCGACACAAGCCCTGAACAACCAGGGCGGAACCTTGAGTGCCAAACAGGTCGCCAATATTAGCGCGGGCACCCTGGACAACCAGAACAAAGGCCGCGTGCTGAGCACGGGCAGCCTGACCTTGAATGCCAGCCAATTGCTCAACGCCCAGGGCGGGCTGGTGAACAGCAGTGGTCCATTGAGCGCGACGGCCGGGCAATTGAATAACCGCAGCGGCGAGGTGTCGAGCCTTGACACGGCCACGCTGAACATCGCTTCGCTGGACAACGTTGCCGGGCTGGTCACTGCGGGCAACGCCCTGAGCCTCACCGCCAGCGGCGCGGTCAATAACCAGGGCGGTCAACTTACCAGCCAAGGCACGCTGAACCTCAAGGCCGGTGCCGTGGATAACAGCGCCGCTGGCCGTATCGCCAGCAACCAGGCACTGACCGCCAACGTTGCCAGTCTGAACAATAACGCCGGTCAACTCACCAGCGTCACGTCGCTGACCCTGGACGTGAACAAGGGTCAGTTGAACAACCAGAGCGGCTTGATCCGTGGTCCGGCCCTGGCCCTGAACAACCTCGCCGACGTCGGCAACCAGAGCGGTGAAATCTCCAGCGCCCAGGGTTTCACCTTCACGGCGAAGAGCCTGGATAACACGGGCGGCAAACTGCTCAGCGATCAGGCCTTGAACGTGCGCCTGGACCAGGCGCTGACCAACGTCAAAGGCGTGGTCTCGGCCAACGGTCTTGATGTCCGTGCGGCCAGTGTGAACAACAGCACGGGTACGCTTACCAGTGACGCCGGCCTGTTGCTGAACCTGGACGGGGCCCTGGCCAACAACCAGGGCGAAGTTTCCAGCACGAACGCCACGCAAGTGCAGGTTGCCAGCCTGAATAACAGCGGCGGCAAGGTCACTGGCGATACCTCATTGAACGTTGATGTGCGTGGCGCGCTGAACAACCGTCAAGGCGTACTCGGCACCGGCCAGACGGCCTCGATCACCGCCGCCAGCCTGGACAACAGCAACACCGGCAAAGTGCTCAGTAACGGCAGCCTCACCGCGCGTATCACGGGCCTGCTGGACAACCAGAACAACGGTTTGCTCACCGCCAAAGGCACGATGGATGTGCAGGCGGGCAGCCTCGATAACCGGGGCGGCAGCCTGAGCGGCAGAGACTTGCTGACCCTGAACACGGCCAGCCTGGACAACCGTGGCGGCAAGGTCAGTGCCGACAAGAACCTGCAGCTCAACGTCACCCAGTTGAATAACCAGGACAAAGGCCTGCTCAGCGGGCAATCGGCGATCCAATACCTGGGCACGACCCTGAGTAATCAGGGCGGCTTGCTCAGTGGCGTGGGACCGGTGCGCCTCGACGCGACGACCGTGGAAAACGCCGGCGGGCGTATCTCCAGCAAGTCTGATCTGACGGCCAACGTCACCCATTTCAATCAGCAAAAAGGTGAATTGGTCGCCGAAGGTAATTTGCGCCTGACCGGCAGCACGCTCGATAACCGCAACGGCGGTCTGATCGGCGCGACAAAAGCGCTGACCCTCACCGTCGATGACATCAACAACCAGGCCGGGGAAATCTCCAGCGCCGTAGACGTGAACCTGGCGGGTACCCGCCTCAATAACAGCGGTAACGGCAAGCTGTTGGCCGGTACCGACCTGGGGCTCAAGGTGGCGCAGGTCATCAATCAGAGCGAAGGCCTGTTGTTCGGCAAGGGCAAGGTGACGCTGCAAGGCCTGAGCCTGGACAACAGCGGCGGCACGGTGTCCGGCCAGCAAGGCCTGACCCTGACCCACAGTGGTGATCTGAATAACACCGGCGGCTTGCTCACCAGTCAAGGCTCCATCACCGCCACAACGGCCGGGCTGAACAATACGGCGGGCAAGGTATCGAGTGCCGGTGCCATTGCGCTAACCGCTACCGGTGCGATGACTAACCACAATGGCGCCGTGACCACCGACCAAGGCTTGATCCTTAACAGTGCCAGCCTGGGCAATAGCGGGGGCACACTCAGTGCCAAGGGTGCGGTAGGCGTTACCACCGGTGCTTTTGACAATACCCAGGCCGGTCGCCTGATCAGCAATGACACCCTCACTCTGACTGCCGGCCAGGTCAGCAACGGCACGGACAGTCGTATTGCCAGTGACAAAAATCTGGTCGCCAGCGTGACGGGTTTTGACCAGCAGGGCGGGCAGCTCTACAGCAAGACCTCACTGAGCCTGGACCTGAACAACGGTCAACTGAACAACCAGCAAGGCCTGATCAACGCGCCGTTACTGATGCTGAAAAAACTCAACGGGGTCAACAACCAGAACGGCGAAATCTCCAGTGCCCAGGCGTTCACCCTGGCCAGCAAAAGCCTGGATAACAGCAGCGGCAAACTCATCAGCAACCAAGCGCTGACCCTGCGCGTTGAACAGGCTCTGAGCAACATTAAGGGCCTGGTTTCTGCAGCTGCGCTGCAGGTGCATAGCGCCAGCCTGGATAACAGCGGCGGTCTGCTCAGCAGCCGTGGCGAGTTAGGTCTCACGGTTGACGGTGCTTTCAAGAACCAGGACGGCTCGGCGATTGGCGACGGCAACGCGCAACTGACGGCGGCCAGCCTGGACAACACCGACGGCCAGGTTTCCAGCAAAGGTGATCTCACGGTGAACGTCGCGGCGGTCACCAACCAGAACGGCGCCCTGATCGCCCAAGGTGCGCTTGCCCTTACAGGTCAGACGCTGGACAACCGGAAAAATGGTTTCGTAGGCGCCAACCAACGTGCCGACGTCAACGTAGGCGCGGTGGATAACCGTGGCGGTGAGATCTCCAGCAAAGCCGCCGTGCAGATAACCGGCCAGCGTTTGGATAACAGTGACAGTGGCCTGGTGCTCGCCGCGACTGACTTGAAGCTAAACGTCGACAAGGTGCTGAACCGTAACAAGGGCCAACTCAGCGGCCAGAGCGGTGTGAACCTGGCAGGCGACAGTCTGGACAACAGCGGCGGCAGCCTGATCAGCCAGAAAGACCTTGCCCTTAAGCTCGGTGGCGAGCTGAACAACAGCCAAGGCAAGTTGAGCAGTGAAGGTCTGCTGACTGTTAACGCGGCGAGCCTGAACAACCGTCAAGGCAGCGTATCCAGTGCAGGGGCGTTAAACGTCACCACCCCAGGGGCCGTGGATAACCAAGGCGGGGAACTGGTCACTGATGCAGGCCTGACCTTGAGCAGCGCCAGCCTGGATAACAGGCAAAAAGGCACCCTCAGCAGCACTGCCGCGCTGAAGATCACCACCGGCGCGTTCGACAATAGCCACGCCGGCAACGTCAGCACCAGCGACACCCTCGACATCACCGCCGGCCAGTTGACCAACCAGGACGGCGGTCGCTTGACCAGCAACAAGGCCCTGATCGCCAAGGTCACCGGCCTGGATCAGCAGGGCGGCAAACTCTTCAGCAACACCTCGGTCGCACTGGACCTGAACCACGGCCAGTTGAACAACCAGGGCGGTCTGATCAACGGTCCGCTGTTGATGCTGAAAAACCTCAAAGGCGTGAACAACCAGGGCGGTGAACTCTCCAGCGCCCAAGCCTTCACTCTGGCCGCCGACAGCCTGGATAACAGCAACGGCAAGTTGCTCAGCAACCAGGCGCTGACCCTGCGCATCAACCAGGCGTTGAGCAACGTCAAAGGCCTGATCGCCGCCCAGTCCATCGACGGCCGTGCCGCCAGCCTGGACAACAGCGGCGGCACCCTGACCAGTCGTGGCGACACTTCGTTTAATGTCGACGGCCAGCTCAGTAACCAGAACCAAGGGCTGATTAACGCTGCCAATACCCTGACCCTCAACAGCACCGGCCTGAACAACCAGGGCGGCTCTGTGCTGGGCAAGTCCATTGCCATCGACCTGGGCAGCGCCACCGGCGACCTGAACAACAGCGCGGGCCTGATCACCACCGACGGCCAACTGACCATCACGCACCTGCGTGACCTGAGCAACCAGGGTGGCGAAATCTCCACCGCTCAGAACCTCAACCTCAGTGGTCGCACGCTGGATAACAGCACCGGCAAACTGATCAGCAACAACCTGCTGACCCTAAGCGGCAATAAGCTGGTCAACCAGAGCGGCCTGATCTCCGGCTGGCAGGGTGTCAGCATCAGCGGCGCGGACCTGGACAACCGCAACCAAGGCACCGTCTCCAGCCGTTATGGCAACGTCGACGCCACCCTGAGCAACAGCCTGCTCAACAGCGGCGCCGGTGCGCTGGTCAGCCAAAAAGCCCTGACCGTCAAAGCCGCCAGCCTCGACAACAGTGACAAAGGCATCCTCTCCAGTGCAGGCGGGCAAACCCTGACCGTCACCGGCCTGCTCAACAACGCCCAAGGTGGATTGATTGACAGCGGCGCGGCCCTCGACCTGCAAGCGCAAACGCTCAACAACGCGGGCGGCACAGTCAATGCGCAACAGGCACTCAGCCTGATCGGCACCAGCCTCGACAACAGCGCCGGCACCTTGATCGGCAACGGCACCGTAACCCTGGACCTGCTCGGCGCCCTGACCAACACCAATGGCAAGCTCGCCAGCGCTGGCGCGCTGCTGCTCAAACGCGCCACTGAAATCAACAACCAGGGCGGCCAACTGGCCAGCCAAGGCCTGCTGACGCTATTCGCGGGCAGCCTGGACAACCGCAATCGCGGCACCGTCGCCGCCAACGGCGCACTGGCAATCACCACCACTGGCGCCGTACAAAACAGCGGCGACGGCCTGATCTACAGCCAGAACGCCGACTTGAAGCTCAAGGCTGCGAGCCTCGACAACGCCAAGGGCTCGATCCAAAGCCAGACCACCCTGAACCTCGACATCAGCGGCGACCTCGACAACCAAAGCGGCAAAGTCATCGCCCAGGCCGGTGATGTGGACATCAACGCCGCGACCCTCGACAACCGTGGCGGCACCCTGGCCAGCCTCAAAGGCGCCCTGCAAGCCAAAGCACTGGGCGGCTGGCTGCGCAACGACTTCGACCTGAACAACAACCGCCAGGCCGGCATCATCCAGGCACAAAGCCTGATCCTGACCAGCGCCAGCCTCAACAACAACGGCGGCCGAATTGCTGCACAGAGCGGCGACACCGTTGTCACCACAGGCGCCTTCGACAACCGCGACGGCGGCCTGTACGCCAAAGGAGCGGTCAAGGTCACCGGCGGCAGCTTTGATAACAGCGGCGATGTACGCGGCCAGGTTGCAGGCAGGCAGATCGACCTCAACCTCAGCGGTGCGCTGAACAACCAGAAAGGCATCATTGAAAGCGATACCACCCTGAAAGTCGTTGCGGGCAGCGTGGACAACCAGAAAGGCCAACTGCGGGCGCTGGGGGCTAGCGGTAAGACTGAGTTTCAGATTGGTGGGGTGTTTGATAACCGCAACGGCACGTTGGAAACCGCCAACAGCGATCTGACGTTGAACGCCGGCAGCTTCCAGAACGTGGGCGGCAGTGTCTTGCACGTGGGGGCTGGTACGTTTGATATCAGTACCGCCAACCTGACCAATGCGGGCGGCACCGTTATCACCCGCGGCGGCCTGACCCTGACGGCCGACAACTGGACCAACAGCAGCGTGATCCAGGCTGGGCGATTGACGGTTAACGTCAAGACGCTCAACCAAACGGCAGGGGGGCAGTTACTGGCTTCCGATAGCTTGATTGGTGATGGTGGTAACTGGAGTAACGATGGGCTGATTGCCAGTGATGGCGGCCTCAAGCTGACGCTGGGCGGAACCTATAGCGGCAGTGGACGCGTCAGCAGCCTCGGAACACTGGGCCTGAGTGCCGCGCAAATGAACCTCAGTAACGCCGCCACGCTCGCGGGCGGCGGCAATACGACGGTGTCTGTGACGGGCCAGTTGAATAATGCCGGGCGCATGACGTCGGCGACCGACCTGACCCTGACCGCCGGTAGCGTGAACAATACCGGGACCCTGGGCGCCGGCCAGAACCTGACAGTGACTGCCGGGACGTTGCTCAACGACCGCGGCCTGATCTTCAGTGGCGCAGACATGCAGCTGCTCAGCCCGAGCTTCACCAACAGCTACGCCCAGGTCTACAGCTTGGGGAGTTTACTGATTGCCCGGGACAAAGACGGGACCAAAGCAGACCTGCTGGACAACCGTTCCGCAGGGATCGAAAGCGTGGGCAACCTGACCCTCGCCGCCGCCACACTCAACAACACCATGGACGTGTTGCAGTACACCGAACATGAGAAAAGTGCCACGACCATCACTCGGCTATCGTGCGCACTGATACCCATATGGGGATGCGACAATCGGGGCGGTGGGCGCTTCAACGGCCTTTGGGAGGTCTCAGAAACCGACCGCTTGCTGATCACGCTGCGGTCCGCAGCGGCCACGATCAATAGCGGTGCGGATCTGGTGATCAATGCCCGAGAACTGAACAACACGAGCAGCAGCATCAGCGCGGCCGGTAACCTGACGGCAAATGCCACGACGATCAACAACAAAGGGCTGCAATCGCAAGAGATCAAGTCCAGCCAGCAATATGTGAGTTACGTTGACCAGACAGGTACAGCGGCTCAACTGGCCGCTCTCTTCAATCAACGAAACAGCCCGACTCCTTCGGCCACGGTCGAGGCGGACCTGAGCAACTTTCTGGCCTTGACCGGGCCACCACCCGTCACGCTGCCCAAGAGCTCAACCGTCACCAACATCGAGTCTCTGGATGCGATTATTCAGGCAGGGGGCGCAGTCACTCTCAACGCTGCCCAGAATATTAATAACAGCGTAGTTCGTCCCTACTATGCCTATGTCGCGGCAGGTCGAACCAAGACCGACACGGGCGCAGGCAGCGCCTACTCGACACCTATT
Source organism: Pseudomonas sp. WS 5532 (assembly GCF_012985445.1). Lineage (NCBI taxonomy): Bacteria > Pseudomonadati > Pseudomonadota > Gammaproteobacteria > Pseudomonadales > Pseudomonadaceae > Pseudomonas > Pseudomonas sp. WS 5532. The sequence continues at coordinate 252,401 of NZ_JAAQWK010000008.1, read as the reverse complement.
TCCATCAATGCGCAACTCCCTCCAGATCTCGCCCAGCAACAAGTCAACCCAATAACACTTCCCGGCTTTAGCCTGCCGACAGGGCAGAATGGTTTGTTTCGACTGAGCGGCCAAGGTGCTGCAACACCGACCCAACAAGGCCCGCAAAGCTGGACCATGGGCAGCGCGGTTATCGACACTGCCCAACGTGAACAAGCGGTGCCTGCCAGTAGCGGCAGGGCCGTGCAGGTGGGCAATGCAGCTCAAACCGCAGTGACCACGCAAGCACCTGTGCACACCGCTGACCTGGCGGCCAATGTATCCGGTAGCGGCACGGCCCTGAACGTGGCCCCGGTCGTAGATCCTGTTACGGGGGCCACACTGCCCGGCCGGTCAGACGTCGGCGGTGTCACCTCGGCAACGCCCGTAGAGGGGCAGGCGACATCAACGGGCTCGTTGACCGTTAACCGTGTGCAAGGGTTGCCTGACAGTAGCTACGTGTCCAATCCTCAAAAGTATTTGATCGAAACCAACCCGGCTCTCACCGATCTGAAGCAGTTCATGGGCTCGGACTACCTGCTGTCGAAACTTGGTTACAACCCGGATAACAGCTGGAAACGCCTGGGTGATGGTCTCTACGAACAACGACTGATCCAGCAAGCCGTGATCGCCCGCACCGGCCAGCGCTTCATCGACAACCAGACCAGCGATGCCGGTTTGTACAAATACCTGATGGACAACGCCATCGCCAGCAAGCAACAACTGAACCTGGCCGTAGGCGTGAGCCTCACTTCCGAACAGGTCGCGGCGCTGACCCACGACATCGTCTGGATGGAAAGCGCCACCGTAGCCGGTCAACAAGTGCTTGTGCCGGTTTTGTATCTGGCCCAGGCCAATAACCGTCTTGGCCCCAACGGTGCATTGATCGCCGGTAACGACGTCAACCTGATTGCCGGGGAAAACCTCAACAACGTCGGCACCCTGCGCGCCACCAACAATCTGTCGGCCAGCGCCGGCGCCAACCTGGTCAACAGCGGCCTGATCGAGGCCGGTAATCGTCTGGATCTGTTGGCGGGCAATAACCTGATCAACAAGGCGGGCGGGATCATTTCTGGGCGCGATGTGAGTCTCACGGCGGTTAACGGCGACGTGATCAACGAGCGTACGGTTACCACTCACGAGAGCGGCGGCGGGGCTTACATCCGAGAGGTGCGGCAGGACTTTGTGGACAACGCTGCCCGTATCGAAGCGGCCAACAACCTGAGCGTACGCGCCGGTCGCGACGTCAATAGCGTTGGCGGCGTGATGAGCAGCGGCGCCGACATGAGGATAGCGGCGGGGCGTGACGTGAACCTCGTCGCAGCCGAACAACGCACTGGCCGTGGCACCACAGAGGCGCGCACTGACAGCGTCACCCAGTATGGTACCGTGATCGAAGCCGGCCGCGACTTCCGTGTGCAGGCTGGGCGTGATATCAGCGCCATTGCCAGCCAGATTGACGCCAAGCGTGACGTTGCCATGGCTGCTACGGGCGACCTGACCTTGGCTTCAGGCGTGGATGAACAGCATTACTCGTATAACACCAAGAAGGTCAAGATCCAGGAAGACCACGCCCAGCAAGTGTCCACCACGGTGAAGGCCGGTGGTGATGTGGCGTTGAGTGCCGGGAATGATTTGGCGTTGATTGCCAGCCGGGTGACGGCGGGGGATGAGGCGTATTTGTACGCGGGTAAAAATCTGGAACTCAAATCTGCTGAGGACCAGGACTACAGCTTCTTTAGTAAGACCAGCAAGACATCGACGGGCAAGAAGTTCCGTCTCGATGAAACCGATACCGTCACGAACGTTGGCAGTTTGGTCAACTCAGGTGGCAACAGCACTCTGGTAGCTGGTGAAAACCTGCTGTTGGCCGGCAGTGCTGTGACTGCCGAGAAAGGTGCCGCGAAATTGGTGGCCGGTAAGGATGTACAGGTTCTGGCCGTGACCGATTCCGACAGCGCTCGCCATGAGCGCAAGGAAAGCAAAAGCAGTTGGGGTGGGTTTAAGTCGAGCAAGGTTGAGGACCAGGTCGACGAGAAGCATACCACTGCGGTGGGGAGTATGGTCTCCGGTGATACCGTCACTGTCGTGGGCGGGCAAGACGTGAAAGTGACGGGTTCGTCACTGGTCAGCACCGGTGACTTGGCTGTGCAGGCTGGGCGTGATCTGACCATCGACGCGGCGCAGAATACCTTCTCACGCACCGACATGCACAAGGAAAAGAACCGTGACCTGACGGGGGTGTTAACAGGCAATAAGCTGGGCCTGGATGACATCACCGGCAACCAGCATCTGTTCATCAACAGCCAGAAACACAACGGAACCGCTACAGAAACTACCCTCACCGGCAGCACCGTTGGCTCCAGCGCTGGCAACGTGACGCTGACCGCAGGGCGCGAGCTAACGGTGATAGCCAGTGACCTGATCAGCACCAAAGACATGTCCCTGAATGGCGCGAACGTCACCATCGCCGCAGGGACCGAAACGGCTAACCAGACCAGTAAGGACAGTTCCAAAAGTTTGGCCGTGGGACGCGTGATCGGCGGGACAATCGTCGATACCGCCAAGAGCATCCGCAATGACGTGCGGGCGGCACAACAGGCCGATGACAGCCGTTTGAAAGCCGTCAAAGGCGCTCAGGCGCTGCTTTCTGCCTATGGCGCAATGAACGGCGATGACAGCGCGGCCAACGAATCGGATGGCAAGCCCGCCAATAGCAAAGGTTCCATGATCAAGATCGGTACCGAGCTGGCTTCTACACGTAAGAAAAGCACCAGCGAGTACGACGCCGAAACGGTCAAACAATCGAGTCTCAACAGCGGTGGCAGTCTGGCTATCGTTGCCACAGGCAACGCGCCGGATACCAAAGGCGATATCCATGTGATTGGCAGCAGCATCAAGGCCAAGGAAGTGCTGCTGCTGGCGAAAAACAACATCACTCTGGAAAGCGCACAAGATCGCAAAAACTGGGACAACCAGAACAGCAATAACAAAACCAGTATCGGTGCTAGCTTCAACATTGGTGACCAGAACGGTTTCACCCTCGACCTTGGCGCCAAAATGGCCAAAGGCATGGGCACTGGGCAGGAGGTTACTCAGGTCAATAGTACCGTCGACACTGGTGGGTTAGTGCTCAAAAGCGGGCAGGACACCACGCTGGCCGGAGCCCAAGTGCGAGCCGATGCCATCAAGGCTGACATTGGCGGCAACCTGAATATCGCGTCGCGCCAGGACGAGGCGAGCCAGAAGAACAAGCAGACCAGCGCAGGTGTCGGCGCGAGTATCTGCGTACCTCCTTTCTGCTGGGGTTCGATGGTGACGGCCTCCGGCAATATCGCCGGCAGTAAAATGAACAGTGACTACAAAGCCGTCACTGATCAGACCGGGTTGTTTGCAGGTAGCGGTGGCTACGACATCAATGTGGGCAAAAACACCACGCTTGAAGGCGCCGTGATTGCCAGTGAAGCCAGCGCTGATAAAAACCGCCTCAGCACCGAACGCTTGCTGGTCAGCGATATCAAGAACAAGAGTGATATCAAAAGCCAGGCGGCCAGCCTGAGCCTTTCCTATACCAGCACCAAAGGGGATAAACCGGGCGGTCCAAAAACACCGGACGATCAAAGGCAGTGGGCGCACACGGACACCGGCGGCACGATGCCGTTGATGCTCAAGGAATCCGACAGCAGTAAAACCCGCAGCGCTGTCAGCCCTGGGACCATCGTCGTGCGTGACGCTGCCGGGGCGAATGATCTGGTGGGGTTGAGCCGCGACCCCGCCAATGCCAACAAACATCTTGATCGGCCGGACGAGAAGGCCATGCAAGAGCGGATCGACCTGATCCAAAGCTCGGCGCAGCTTTCCAGCAGCGTGATCAGCATGGTGGGTAAAGCCAAGGCGGATGAGGCTAATAAACTGCGCAAGCAGGCGGAGGCGCAGGCTAACGCAGGTTCGTCTGATGCAGCCGGAACAGCACGTGCAGCCGATGCGGCATACGCAGAGGCCCAGCGTTGGCAGGTCGGTGGCGATAAGAAAATGATGGCCGATATTGCATCGGGCCTGGTTGCTGCGGGCTTGGGTGGTGCAACGGGTGGTACGGCGGTTGGGATTGTTGCTAATACTTCATCCAGTGACATATTCAATAAAATTGGTAGCTTCGCCGACGAACAGAAAAACCGGAAAGACATAGATAGCGTGACTAAGGCTGCATGGGAAGAAGGCGGCGCGGCGCGCGTTTTATTGCACGCTTTGGCGGGCGCAGCGATTGGGCTTTCCAGCGGTAGTGCGCAGAGCGGAGCGTTGGGTGCGGGAGCCTCGGCGGCTCTACTACCATCCGTCATGCAAGCTCTGGCTGACAGCAAGATGAATGAGGCTGATCAAAAGGCCGTAGCCTCATTGATAGCCGCGGGTGTAGGTACTGCGGTCGGATCCAGTAATGGCGTGAGCGGCTCAGTCGTGGCCGCTGGGACTGCAGTGGGTGTGGAGAAGTACAACCGCCAGTTGCATCCGGACGAAATCAAGTTCGCCTCTGACAATGATCGAGTCAATCGCTACGCGAAAGAGAAAGGTATTACTGACGAGCAAGCGCGTATGGAGCTTCTGCGAACTGCTGCGGCGATGGTTGACCGAGGGTGGAATGCTGTGCTGAGTGTCGGGGATGGCAATACGGCGGATGCTGCCAGCTTCCTTCGCGCGGAGCTTTCGCAATCGAAAAGTACGGATCTGTTTCAGGTGAGTCTGGCGGACTACAATAATGAGCGACTGGGCTTGTCACAGCTGATGAAAGATAGGAAATCAGTTGAAAACCTAGTCAAGTACATTGAGTTGGTTGACCCTGATAAGTACCTGCACGATCCTAAGAATCAGGCTGAAATACTTAACGCGAAGGGCCAGGGTAGCGCCGAAGGTTTTGCTAATGCTGTAGAGGATTTGGCAAGCCTTGGATCCAAGACGGCACTGTGGGCGATGAGCACGGTGAATTGCCCTAGTTGTGGAGGGCGACAGTTTGTCGCCGCTGTTGAAGCTGTCCAGAGTTTGCCTGAGGAGTTAAGGCTCAAGGGGTATCTGGACACACTTCATATTATGCAGGGATATGGTGCTGATGTACTGAGGCAGAATGAGGCTATCGCGACCTCTGCGGGAGTGGGTATTGGTCTGGGTGGTGCCGGTGTCGGTGGTGCGGGGGGGGCAACGACACGCCTGACAGGGGAGCTTGCAGAGGCCGTGGGGAGACGTTTCACCGGAATACTCAACGAAGCGTCCGAACAAGCACTGATCAAGAGTGGCGGTATCTTTGGTCCAGATGGCAAGCCGATGATGGACCTGGGGATATTAACCAGAGAACAGAAAGGTGTCATGGGTGACTTGTTTGGCGAACGTTCTGTCCAGCAAATCGTTCCCGAAGGACAGAAACTGGCGCGGGTACCGGGTGTTGGAGAGACGGGGGTCGATGATCTTTATAAGGTCAATCGCCCGGATGTCGACTTTGTTGTTATCGAGTACAAATTTGTTGGTGATAACAAAAAATCTGGCTCCTCGGGGCTAGGCAATACGCAAGATGGTAAACAAGGTTCGACTTCATGGATACTCGGAGGTGACCGTCTGGAACGTGCGGTCGGAGAGAATCAAAGCATAGATGTACGGATCGCCGTGGATGCGAATCGTACTGAAACCTGGGTTGTGAGAACTCGGCCAGATGGTGCGACAGAAATTGAAGTGCTTGATGCCCGTGGAAAAATCAAAGCGATAGATACGTCTAAAATTATATCTTCCAAAAATTTGAATGGGGTTTTTCCATGATTCGTGCGCCTTGGGGAGATAAGCAGTATTGGGATGGTCGTGAGGCAAAGGATCTGCAATGGATTGAGCGTGCCAGTAAGATTTTGTCGGAGCCATCGGCTAACCCCGTATACAGAGCGCAATTTACGTTCGACTTTGCCAAAGATAATTTGCGTGCGGCCATACGGGTCTACTCGAGTGGTGGAGATGTTAAATCGATCGCAACATACTTCCCCGGAGTTCTGGATGCATGGGAACTTTCCAACCGAGAATCCGACAAAATATGCGCTGAAAATGGTCTTCAGACTTGCCGAGACTGGACCTTCGAGCTGACCGACTTAAACCACTACATCTACTGTTTCTGGCTGGTGGGCCTGGCGCTTGCTCTCGAAATTCCCGATGACCAGTGGCTTCGATTGGTTGCGTTAATAGGTAAAGGGGGGCAGGACGTTCTGCTGGATCGGATCATTGCGTACCGCCAACCAGAGCGGGCAATTGGGGAGAAGCTGTTACATGCCAAACCATATGCGAGACTGCTCAAGGCAATTGATGCGCCACAGGTGCAACAAGCAGCTCTGCTGTTGGCATTCGTAGAGCATTGGTATCCGGAGTTGAACAGGCGCGGTAAACAGCAACCGTGGTGGTACATCTATGGTGATCCGGTAAAACATCCACTTGAGATGGGAAGCTACTTCGGCCGCTGGTGTCTTGAGGCGGTCGCCGCCGTGAAAGTATTTGGGCTTGATGACAGCAATTGCATTGGGCACGAACACTATCCGGGTGATTTGCTCCATCCCAGTGAGGAAGTGATACCAACACCTAATCCAAGTGCCAAGTCTGGATGGTGGGCGCGGTTGTTGGGTAGGTCAGATTAGGCGTTGCCCGTATGAGCTACTGAAAGGAAAAGGGGACAAATTTATTTGATTTTCATAGAGTATTTGTGTCTGGGGAAGGTGGATCTATTTAGGTTTGGTGTGATTTTGTTGGGTCTATGTGATTTTTGTTTGAGACATTAAAAACTGGCTCTTTAAAAAATTGGCTTTTATTTTTAAATTGTGGGCTCTGAGCTTACCCAGATCGGGCGGCTCTACGCCGCCCGAATTTATTTATAAGTCTTGCGAAATCAGCCTTCGCCCAATCACATCCATGAGATCGCAACCATCACGCAATGGAATAGCCAGCAACAACGCAAAGTCGTGAAGGACAATCGCATCACTCCTGATTTCCTCGCGAAATGCCAGGTTTTCCAGAAACTAAGTCACCGCACGAATGCGGTAAGCAGCGGCATCATAGAGAACATCAAGAGGGGCTTGCGTGTCGATCACCAGCGCGGGGATGGTTGAATCGTGGCCTGTCAGTGCCATGTATCGGGTCATTTTATATCTCTCTACTTAAGTGATGGATGCCATCACTCAAACGTCGCCAAACGTATGGGTGACAGCTGTACGCAGGTTGGCGAACCGGCAGTAGAGAAAACCGGCAGACCCTAAGGTCTCCCGCGCACAGCCGTCATAAACGACTTTGCGGGCGCACAAGTGTCTGCAAAAAAGCCGTCAGCTTGCGCATTCTCTACCGTCAGGTCGCCAAACCTGAATCGCCATATGGGCGACCGGCGGACTATAAGCCTTCAGCGCAAAGACGCGCAAGGTATCAAAAAGCCAATGTTCTCGTGCCGCTGACTTACTCAGTGAAACCGATCAATTGCGCTACGAACAACGGCTGATCCAGCAAGCCGTTATCGCCCGCACCGGACAGCGCTTCATCGACAACCAGACCAGCGATGCCGGTTTGTACAAATACCTGATGGACAACGCCATCGCCAGCAAGCAACAACTGAACCTGGCCGTAGGCGTAAGCCTCACTTCCGAACAGGTCGCGGCGCTGACCCACGACATCGTGTGGATGGAAAGCGCCTCCGTAGCCGGTCAACAAGTGCTGGTACCGGTTTTGTATCTGGCCCAAGCCAATAACCGTCTTGGCCCCAACGGTGCACTGATCGCCGGTAACGACGTCAACCTGATTGCCGGTGAAAACCTCAACAACGTCGGCACCCTGCGCGCCACCAACAATCTGTCGGCCAGCGCCGGCGGCAACCTGGTCAATAGCGGCCTGATCGAGGCCGGTAATCGTCTCGATCTGTTGGCGGGCAATAACCTGATCAACAAGGCGGGCGGGATCATTTCTGGGCGCGACGTGAGTCTCACGGCGGTTAACGGCGACGTGATCAACGAGCGCACGGTTACCACTCACGAGAGCAGCGGCGGGGCGTACATCCGAGAGGTGCGGCAGGACTTTGTGGACAACGCTGCCCGTATCGAAGCGGCCAACAACCTGAGCGTACGCGCCGGTCGCGACGTTAACAGCGTTGGCGGCGTGATGAGCAGCGGCGCCGACATGACGATAGCGGCGGGGCGCGATGTGAACCTCATCGCAGCCGAAAAACGCACTGGCCGTGGCACCACAGAGGCTAGCACCGGCAGCGTCACCCAACACGGCACCGTGATCGAGGCCGGCCGTGACTTCCGTGTGCAGGCTGGGCGTGATATCAGCGCCATTGCCAGCCGGATCGACGCCAAGCGTGACGTTGCCATGGCCGCCACGGGCGACCTGACCTTGGCTTCAGGCGTGGATGAACAGCATTACTCGTATAACACCAAGAAGGTCAAGATCCAGGAAGACCACGCCCAGCAAGTGTCCACCACGGTGAAGGCCGGTGGTGATGTGGCGTTGAGTGCCGGGAATGATTTGGCGTTGATTGCCAGCCGGGTGACGGCGGGGGATGAGGCGTATTTGTACGCGGGTAAAAATCTGGAACTCAAATCTGCTGAGGACCAGGACTACAGCTTCTTTAGCAAGACCAGCAAGACATCGACGGGCAAGAAGTTCCGTCTCGATGAAACCGATACCGTCACGAACGTTGGCAGCTTGGTCAACTCAGGTGGTAACAGCACGTTGGTAGCCGGTGAAAACCTGCTGTTGGCCGGCAGTGCCGTGACTGCCGAGAAAGGTGCCGCGAAATTGGTGGCCGGCAAGGATGTACAGATTCTGGCCGTGACCGATTCCGACAGCGTTAGCCATGAGCGCAAGGAAAGCAAAAGCAGTTGGGGTGGGTTCAAGTCGAGCAAGGTTGAGGACCAGGTCGACGAGAAACGTACCACTGCGGTGGGGAGTATGGTCTCCGGCGATACCGTCACTGTTGCGGGCGGGCAAGACGTGAAAGTGACGGGTTCGTCACTGGTCAGCACCGGCGACCTTACGGTACAGGCCGGACGTGACCTGGCCATCGACGCGGCGCAGAACACCTTCTCGCGCACTGACATGCATAAGGAAAAGAACCGCGACCTGACGGGTGTGCTAACCGGCAATAAGCTGGGCCTGGATGACATCACCGGCAACCAGCATCTGTTCATCAATAGCCAGAAACATAACGGCACTGCGACAGAAACTACGCTTACCGGCAGCACAGTCGGTTCCAGTGCTGGCAACGTAAAGCTGGAGGCGGGGCGTGAGCTGAAGGTGGTGGCCAGTGACTTGGTCAGTACCAAGGACATGGATCTCAAAGGCTCCAATGTGACCATTGCTGCGGGTATGGAGAATGCCAGCCAAAGCACGGTCGACAAGTCCAAGAGCCTTGCAGTTGGGCGCGTTATCGGCGGAACCGTTGTCGATACCGCCAGGAGCATCCGCGACGGGGTTGAGGCCGCTAAAAATGCCGATGATCCTCGGCTCAAAGCGGTGAAGCTGGCTCAGGTTGCCTTGAACACCTATAACCTGGGCGGCCAGATGGCGGATGCCAATGGTCAGGGTTCTGGTTTCGCGGATAAAAAAGGAGGCACGGCCAGCAACGGCTCACTGATCAAAATTGGCACCGAACTGGCCAATACCAGCAGTAAAAATACCACTGAGTACCGCAGTGAAACGGCGAAGCAAAGCACGCTCAACGCCGGTCAAGGGCTATCGATTGTGGCCACCGGCAAGGCCGCAGAAACCCAAGGTGATATCCATGTCATTGGCAGTGAGCTGAAGGCAGCCAATACCACGCTCATCGCCAAAAACGACATCATTCTGGAAAGCGCACAGAACACTACCGAGCGGAAAAACGACAGTAACAACAATAAAACCAGCATCGGTGCCAGCTTCAATATCGGCGAGCAAAACGGCTTCACTCTGGACCTCGGTGCACAAATTGCCAAAGGCATGGGTTCCGGCAGTTCTGTTACTCAGGTCAACACCAAACTGGACACTGGTGCGCTGGTTCTGAGCAGTGGCCAAGACACCACACTGGCGGGTGCCCAGGTACGTGCTGACAGCATCAAGGCGGATATCGGCGGTAACCTCAACATCGCTTCGCGCCATGACACCGACACCCAGAAGAGCAAGCAAAGCAGCGCCGGTGTTGGCGCAAGTATCTGCGTGCCACCATTCTGCTACGGTACGACGGTGACGGCGTCCGCGAACATGTCTGCCGGCAACATGAACAGTGACTACAAGGCGGTCACCGATCAGACGGGGCTGTATGCGGGCAAGGATGGCTACACCCTGGATGTGGGTAAAAACACCACGCTACAGGGCGCCGTCATTGCGAGCGAAGCCAGTGCTGACAAGAACCTGTTGATTACCGATCGCTTGCTTACCAGTGACATCAAGAACACCAGCAAGATCAACAGCACTTCGGCAAGCGCAGGCATTTCCGGAGGGTCCAGCGGTATCACAATGGGCCCGCCTATGGGCGCAGTACTGAGTGAGTCCGACAGCAGCAAAACCCGGGCGGCGGTCAGCGAGGGCACGATTGTTGTGCGTAACCCTGAGGGCGCCAACGATCTGGTCGGCCTCAATCGCGATACGCAAAACGCCAACAAGCACCTCGACAAGCCAGATGAAAAGGCTATGCGCGAACGCATGGACCTGATCAACAGCTCTGCGCAACTGGCCATAACGATCGGAAGCACCATTGGCAAGGCGAAGATCGACGAGTCTGAAGATCCCAACAGCGACGCGGGTAAAGCTGCTCGGCAGAAGTTGCTGGACAGTGGGATCAGTGACCCGACCACCGCACAGGTGAGGCAACAGGCTGAACGGGATTACGGCGTTGGCAGCAGTTTCCAACGCACGACGCAGACCGTGACCGCCATCGTGCAGGGGATCGCCGGTGGCAATGTGGGAGCGGCCATTGCGGGGGCATCCGCGCCCTACCTCGCGCAACAAGTAAAAGACCTGACGGCAGGTGATGACGCCGCCAACCTGATGGCTCATGCGGTGTTGGGCGCGGTATTGGCCAGGGCTGGTGGTAATTCGGCGCTGGTGGGGGCCGGTGGTGCGTTAGCAGCGGAAGCCACGGCGAGGTTGATTCGTAGTGAGCTGTACGGAAACGTCAGTAATGACGAGCTGACATCGGAGCAGAAACAAACGATCTCTGCATTGTCGACGTTAGTGGCAGGGATTGCGGGTTCTGCTGTGGGCAAGGATGCGCTGAGTGCGGTGGCGGCGGCTCAGGCTGGGAAGAATGCGGTTGAAAACAACCAATTGAGCGCGAAAGATGTCGTGGATTTACAGACTGAACTCGCAAAAGCCAGTAAAAATGGACAGCCAACAGAAGCCATTTGGGAGAAATACAAAGAGTTGAGCGCTGAGAAGCGCGCAGAGATGCTGGCAGGCTGTGCGGGCACGGGCGGGCTTTGCAGCGTGGGTTACCAGTCTGAGTATGAGGGTGGGATACAGACGGCTGATAGTGTCAGTAGCATGCGCTGGTTCTTCGGCCTTTCAGAAGCAGACGCTTCACGCCTGAGCCAGTTTGTCACTGAAGAAAACCAGTACGACATGGGGCTGTTGTACAACTCCCTACCTACATGGGAGAAAGCAGCTTTAATTGGAAAAGAGGTGCTTACCTCTACAGGTGCGTCCATAGGGCGTGATAAAACGTCTATCGCGTCGATGATTGGGAAGAATAAGGGAGGGACGTCGGGAGCGCAGGCGGGGCAGGATAAAACGTCGGCAGACGGTAAAGGGGTTATGCCGTCTGGTGCAAAAGGAATATCTTCAATCGTGGAGCCAAAAATTGCTCAGCAAATGGGGAAGCGAGGTTGGACAACCGATTCTCTTGAAGGTGTTATCGCAAACCCAAGCAAGACTGTTGTGACTAAAGATACTAGGTTCGATCCGGCTTCTGGTACTAGACTCAATGATCCCGCAACTGGTTATGTAGCCAAAGATGGTTCTTACGTTGTGCGGAATGACCGGACTGGTACGATCGTGCAGGTATCGGATAAGAATGATAAAAATTGGGTCGCGCCATGGGACTAAATGTAATGAATGAATTCATATTTCTGGGTGCGGGGCCGGAGCCCACTAGGCTTTGGGGTGAAACGCCTTTATTTAACTTAATTGATGGGCATAAGTTACTAGTTTTTTGCGATGAGCACGATGCAGCCGTACTCGGAATCGAGGGGTTCAAAGTCGTTGGAGGTAAAAGAGTGCCTGACATGGATTGTATTGCGGATTTTTCTGCCCTGGCTATGACTGCCGGAGAGCTATTCCCAGCTGAGTCTAGAAAATCGGCCAAGTACTTCCTAAGTACGATTTCAGACCCTGATACGTTATTGGAGTTCGTTTTAGTTAAAACTTGATGGTGCAAAAGCAACGGAAAAAGGGGACAGATTTATTTAAGTAACAAAGAGCTCGGACTAAATAAATCTGTCCCCTTTTTCGACGCAGCCCATATTCTGAGTTAAACGGTGCAATTGGGGAGGCTCGTGGCTGGAGTCAGGCTATTGAATCGGGGCAAACACCAATTTCCGGACCTGGGAAAGCGTCACTCCCAGGTGCAGATTACATTACGTATGATCCATCATCGCGATCTGTGATCGTCTGGGACGCCAAGTATCGTGCTCCTGGCGGAAGCTATCCGACGTCCTTGCCAGATTCAAAGTTACAGGCCTGGCAGTCAGAGATCATAAACTCTGTTAAAAATATGCCGGAGGGATCGGCCAAAGCAGCCGCAGAGAGTGCGCTTAAGGCTGGCAGGGTCGAAGGCCGAATATTCAAATGGCCACAATAGGCTTGAGGTATTTAAGATGAAAGAATGGTCATCGCTGTGCAAGTCAAAGGTTGGGGACGCCGTTGATGTACGGGAGCAATGCGTTATCGCTATGGACGACGGCGCATACAAAATTTCAGACGATCAGTATTTTTTAGCTGACGCTTTTTCTGATGAGGGAGAGGAAAAACTTTGTTTGCTATCCCTCTACTGGGCTTGCAGTGAGCCTGCATTTAGAAGAGCCTACTACAGGGATGTTGAAAATGATGACATGGCCGTATGCCGGCCGCCGCCTGAGTTGCTTCCGGTTGGGGCGGGGGGGACCTATAGTCAGATTAAAAATGCTCTTAGCTCTCTTGGTTCTGAGAAGTTTATGGAGTACGCGTCTTATCGTGTTATGTCTGATGGTGCATTTGTTCATAAGGGCTTAGAAAGTTCATTGGCTGTTTATTATTTTCGCTTGCATGATATTGTTGATGATGAGCTGCCTTACGCGATACTGTGGAAGCTTTCTAGTGTGTGATTTATAAGAGGCAACGTCCTGTTTCTGGATTGAAGCGGTGCAAAAGGACCAGTGCAGGTTATCCCTGATGCAATCAGCCCACCCAAGTTCAGCCGGGTTGAAGACCTGTTTGGGCAGACGTTTGAAAGTATCCCGCTGTCGCACCTTCTCAATTGGAAGACCGGTTCGCTTGTAAATGAGGAAAAATGGGGTCAGGCAACTATTCTTCTGACGGATCACTAAACGTGGTCTGACCCCTATTTTTTCTCGAAATGAAGAGACTTGGTGTTCCAGATAATGCCGCTGGTCGCCAGATGCTAACTGATCACTTGACTCGCTCTGCCAAAACTGACGGCAATTTAATTAATGCATTCTCCAATCAATACGGAAAATTTGAGGTCAGAGAGTCCTTGTTTATGGGACCATCGGGTAAGGCTGCTAATTTTCAGAGCACGTTCCAGGTTCTTGATGATGGAAGTCGTAAACTCAGCACAGTCATACCGCTTCACTGAGGAGGTCGTAATGAAATTTCCAAGCACAGATGATTTTTTGGAAGAGTTCGGTATCCAGCCTATTGAGGTTGATCCAAACTTGGCGCTATGTCGTTATATCCAGAAGTCTAAAAATAGCGAACTTGAGGTTGATGTTTCTTTTAGTGCTGTGATGAAGTCATTCCAAGTCGTGCTTAGGCTTTCCACTCAAGAGCTAGCAGTTATTTCGTCCGAGAGCGTCAAGTCTATTGAGTTAGTGCGAGATGAGTCTGGGGCTGGGATTCATGTTGTCTTTGATATGTCTGAATCACTGTCAGAGGCGAGGGTGATATTCGAACCTGAGGTGAGTTGCCGATGGTGGACGTTACACAAAGTATAAGAATGAAATAGGAGGGGATTGGTAAAAAGAAAAATGGGGTCAGACTACTATTCTTCTGACGGAGCACTAAACGTGGTGCTGACCTCTATTTTTCTGCAGAGTGCATCAAAGGGCGGCGTTAGGTAATGAACTCTCCTAGACTTATGGTTGCCTGGCTGTTAACAGTGCTCGGGAAGAAATTACTGTCAGTAAATGCTCTATTCCATGTTTCTCTTTCGAGAGGGATTCTGCCCCTCAAGAGGTTGGCCTTCTATTTGAAAGTTCTGAAATTGGGAAGCTCTATGGCGGGCCTGATGGTGCGTCTATCTGTTTTTCTTTGAATCCGATTTCAAACTGCGATCTAGGTGAATACGGTAGGCAAGATATTTTTAATATTTCTGGTGAGCTTTATTTCTCCAATGTTGTAGGAAGAAGGTTAGTGTCGGCATCGCTTGTGCAGTCCTTAGCAGAAGACGTAGTGATAGGCGTTGCTCTCTCGTTTGATAACGGTTTTTGCCTATCCATTTTAAACTTAGGTGATGAGCTTTTTATCTACGATGAAACGAAAAGGGGACAGATTTATTTAAATAACGAAGAACTTGCTTTTGCACTCTCTTGTCAGGTCGCCAAACCTGTTCGCCATATGGGCGACGGGCCGGACTACAAGCCCCGCGCCCACCCCCCCACAATGCATCAAAGTGCTGGCCCACGCACAACGCTTCACGTCTTCATCCCCGCGGCCGATACCCTGGCGATGATTAAACGCATCAAAGAACCCGCGCCGGCCAATCGCCGGCGCTCTCAACCCGCTCTACCGTCACACCACAAGGAAGAAGTACATGATCAAGCTGTTCTGCAAAGCTGCTGTTGTATTGTCCCTGGCCACGCTGTTTGGCTGCTCCTCGACGCCGTCGGTGGAGAAGATGCAGGCTGACGTGGCGAACTACTCGTTGCCCAAGGCCGCCGTCGCCGATAAAGGCCTGGTGTATGTCGTGCGCCCAAGCAACGTGGGGATGATGGTGCGGTTCAACGTGTTCCTGGATGACAAGGAAGCCGACTCGGAGATGGGTTACAACCGTGGTAACCAGTACATTTATTTCTTCGTGTCGCCGGGCCAGCACGTGATCAGTTCCAAAGCTGAAAACTGGGCTGACATGCCGATCAACGTCAAGGCCGGTGAGGTGGTTTACCTCAAGCAGGAAGTCGAAATGGGCTTCGCCGTGGCGCGCAACAGCCTCAAAGTGCTGAGCGATGTGGAAGGCCGTTATCTGGTCAAGGACGCGTCGTTGGGTACCATTGCAAAAGAAAGCAAGTGAGTAAAAAAGCGATTGAGGCGGCCGGGCGTTGAGCTTGGCCGTTGTTGCTGTTTACATAAGCCGGAGTGACACCGTATGGACGCAATTACCCCCGCTAAACGGCCGACCATTTTGGCTAGCATCGGCCGTCGCCTGCTGGCCCGAATCATCGACTCTGGCATCGCGGTGCTGATCTTTTTCATCGTCAAGTTCGGCGCCGAGGTGCTGTCGGCGTCCGTCCCCGCCGTGAAGGCCAAGGGCGGGTTCCTTGCGGCGTTTTTCGCAGGTTTTGCCTACCTCTTGCTCGCAGACGCGCTGCCCAATGGCCAGAGCCTGGGCAAGCGCTTGCTGAGCATCGCGGTCGTCGACCGTAAAACCCGCAAGGGCTGCTCCATTTCTCAGTCGCTCACCCGCAATGCCGGGGTGCTGGTGATCATCGACTGGGTGTGGATTTTCCTTGAGTCCAGAACCCGCCTCGGCGATATGTTCGCCAAAACCATCGTGATTCAAACCGGCAACTTGACTAAGGTACGCGGTCTTGCCGACATCTATGACGACGGGAAGCCCGGCACTGCTTGAGGGTGGTAGCTCTGGTTTCAACGTGTAGGTTAAAAGGCTCTGGGGCGAAAAGGGGACAGATTTTTTTAAGTAACAAAGAACTCGGAAAATCAAATAAATCCGTCCGCTTTTTCTCCCCTGGGCGGAAAATGTGGGTAATTTATTTGATTTTACGTGGTCGATATCACAAGTAAATTTGGCACCTTTTTTCTTATGTCCTTGGGTGAGTGTAAAAATGAAACGTACTGAACTTTCCGAGCTGGAGCTACCGACAATGAGGGAGGAGCTTCTGTCTTATATGGGGGGGTTGTCAGACGCTAATTATCAGTATCGGGCCTGGGTTGAACACTCCTTGCCAGAGTCTGGGTATGACAAACTCGATTACACTGTGCATTTCTTATATGATGATACCGGGCTCGCTAAGGATCCCTATGCTTGGATAGGTGTGGTTCTGAGAAATACGGAAGAAGCCAGTTCTATGGCAGCCCTTGTGAGTGCCATTGATGTGGTTTTTGATAAGTATGGCGTTGATCTTTCTGATAAGGATTACTTGGAGAAGAAAGAGTGGCAGTTAGTGGTGGATAAGGCTAAGTCCGCGCTTGAGGTTCTTCTCTGTGATGGCAAAGGTTAGCCCGCCTTCCCACTTAAAAATGAAATTTATTGCCATTTTTGTCCTGGTAGGTATTTAGGGAAAAGGGGATGGGTTGGTTTAAGTAACAAAGGGCTCGGAAAGTTAAATAAATCTGTCCCATTTTTCTCGAGAAATGAATGCGGTAGCCAAATTGAAAGCTTGGAATTTCCAAGTGTTAATGCTTGTTCAAGCGATGCTAGGGGCAGTTACTCCAAACTTTAGAATGGTGGTGTTATCTTGTGAGGTTGATGTCTGGGTAATAAGATTTTATCTCGAGAAAAATATAGAAGATGATATCGCTGAGATAGAAGACATTATATGTCAATATGCCGCGTATCAGGATTCGAGTTTACAATGCAAGTCAGAGATTTTAGTCGGTAATGAAAATCTACCTAGTTTTTCGGAAGGCAATAGGGCTGTTTATCGTCGAAAAGAGTGATTTTTGAGTTGAAAAAATGGGTCGGATCCTGCGAAAAAAATGCGATCAGATCACTAATGTGGAGAGCTAGGTTGTTCTAAATGAGCACTAAAGGTGGTCTGATCTCTACTGTTTCTAATGAGTTTAGTGGGCATTACTGGAAGAATTGGACGCTTCAGGTCAAGGGAGAAATGGGGTCAGATCACTATTCTTCTGGCGGTGCATTAAACGTGGTCTTCCCCCTATTTTTCAAGGACAAAATGATGGATGGATTGGTTTGGCTTGAAAAACTCAAGGAGTCATTTTCTTCAACTGGTCTGGGTTATGAAGATCTTTACGAACTCATAGAGGCTGCTATAGCGAGAGGGAGGACTAACTTCCCGGCTTTTATCTATGATGCTTCGCGGGGGGTTGGCGTCTCTGTAAGTGAAGGTTTTTTTTACTCTCTCGATCAGGATTGGGACGATCCAGAGGATTTCAATGAGGTCAGCTTTTTTTTGGGCGAGGTGGAAACTTCAAGTCTTCCAGTGCCTGACTACGTTTTCCTGATGAAAATTGCAGCTCATGTATACTCTACTTTCTTTCCTGATGATGGGGGCGCTGTTCTAAGGTCTGCTGAAAGATTAGAAAAGCGTTACTCAAAAAGGTTTTAGTCTAGTTGAATCGTTCAGTAAAAGGAAAACAGGATAAAAATAAGTCAGAACACTATTCTTCTTTGGAAGAGCAAAAAATGGGGTTATGCTACTATTTTTTACGGAGCACTAAACGCGGTCTGACCCCTATTTTTCGCCTATTCTTCTGGCGGAGCACTAACGTTGTCTGACCCTGAGGAATCCCTGCAGTAACGAACTGACACAACTCATCAGTGTTGTCAGGCGACGAGAATGGATTGAAGGCAGTGCTTGAGCGAGCGCTCTGTGTAAAAAACGGATGGCTTGCATGGGTCGAGGATCTTGTTTTAGTGTGGTGCAAACCAAGTTGCCGACTCATGCAGGCTTCTTCAATGATTCCAACTTCTTGATTTTTCTTAAGAAAAATCGGGGATCCCTCAGGGTCAGACCACTATTGTTCTTGCTGAGTATTAAGCGTGGATTGGCCCCTATTTTTCCAGAGTTGAAGAGTTAGGAATATGTACTCACAAGCCGACCTCGCTATGGATTTAGAAAAAGCACTGGTTAACGGTTTCGATGTCTTTAGGATTTCTAAACTGGCATTTGAAATTTATCAAAACCATGGCTTAGAAATCACTGCTCGCATGGATCGAGCACTTCTCACATTGATGGCAATGGAGGACGGTGAGGAGTTTGAGTTGACTGAGTCCGAGCTTTTGGGTCTGATTTCAGCGATTAAAGCAGTGTAGATGGAGCAAAAGAGATCGAGTGGGATCAGACCACTATTCTTCTGACGGAGCACTAAACGTGGTCTGACCCCTATTTTTTTTAAAAAACCTTCCTGAATCGGCAAATTGGCTCATGAGGGAAAGTGCTCAGTTCGGCTTGCTGCCTACGGGGGTGTATCAGTCATTAACCCCGCACTGACACACCGCCTTCGCAGGCAAGCCAGCTCCCACAGTTGGTTTGTGGTGTGTCAGCAGGTTTTGGGTTGCAGGCACTCCAGCGCACGGTCGGCCAGGGTTTGGGCCCTGTCGATCAGGTGTTCGGTGGCACCGGCCATGTGGCGTTGATCGCCTGTCAGGCCTTGGGTGGTGTCGGCAGCGGTGGCGGCTGCGCAGCGCAGCAGGTCGCAGAGTTGGGCGAGGGCGTCTTCGAAGCTGAGGTCGTGATGCACTGTAAAGGGCTGCGGTGAGGTGGGTTGCAGGTAGTGACTCAGGGCGCGTTCAAATATTTCGCGGCTGGGGGTGAAGCGCGTTGTATTGCTCATGCATAAGCTCCTGATAAGGGGCCTACTTGTTTCAGGTTTCCACACCTGTTCGCTGATAGGCAGCGACAGAGCACAGGCTAGCCAGTGGCATGCGCAGGCGCAAGGCCGAAGGGCTGCTTAGGAAGCTTCCTGCAAGGTTAAGGGATATGGATTGCTGGCCTTTAACACTGCATGTCGATCAGGCAACACCGATCAAAGCTGAGAGGCGGGGTGTTGTGGCGAGCGGGCTTGCCCCGCGTTGGGCTGCGCAGCAGCCCCAGGGGAGTCAACGCGGTTTTCCAGATGTATCGCGTCGTGAGGTGTCAGGGCCGCTTCGCGCCCCAACGCGGGGCAAGCCCGCTCGCCACAAGAAGTTAGCTGCCACAGTTCTGAACGTGTTCAGACCAGGTATTTGCGGAACCAGCCCAACGTGCGCTCCCACGCCAGATTCGCCGCTGCCTCGTCATATCTCGGCGTCGAATCATTATGAAAGCCATGATTGGCGCCCTTATAAATAAACGCCTCATAGGTCGTGCCTGCGGCCTTCAACGCCTGTTCATACGCCGGCCAACCCTCGTTGATGCGCGTGTCCAGCTCGCCGTAATGCAGCATGATCGGCGCCTTGATGCGTGGCACATCCTTCGCTTCTGGCTGCCTGCCGTAAAACGACACCGCTGCGCCAAGCTCCGGATACGCCACCGCCGCCGCATTGGTCACGCCGCCGCCATAGCAGAAGCCGGTAATCCCGACTTTGCCGGTGCTGCTGTCGTGGTGCATCAGCCATTCGATGGCGGCGAAGAAGTCGTTCATGAGTTTGGTGGGGTCGACTTTTTGTTGCAGTTCCACGCCTTTTTGATCGTTGCCGGGGTAGCCGCCCACGGAGGTGAGGCCGTCGGGTGCCAGGGCGATGAAGCCGGCTTTGGCCAGGCGCCGGGCGACGTCTTCGATGTAGGGGTTAAGGCCTCGGTTTTCGTGCACCACCACCACGGCGGGCAGTTTGCCGCTGGCCTTGGCCGGGCGTACGAGGTAGCCGCGCACGGTGCCGTTGCCTTTGGGCGAGGGGTAGGTGATGTAGTCGGCGACGATGTCCGGGTCGGTGAATTTGACCTGTTCGGCCAGCGCGTAGTTGGGGCTCAGGGCTGCCAGCAGGGCCGAGGCAGTGAGGCCGCCGAAGGTAAACAGCGCGGCGCGGTCGAGAAATTCGCGGCGGTTAAGCTTGCCGTGGGCGTAGCCGTCGTAGAGTTCCAGCAGTTCGGGGGCGAAGTCTTTCGCGGTGAGACGAGTCATCGGAGCAGTCCTCGATTAGCGGTGGTCATCACTGTAGACCAGGATCAACGTTCGCGGCCATGGGCGGAATCCGACAGTTGCCGGGTATCGACGCGCACGAACACCGAGTCGCCGAGGGCGGTGAGCACGTCACCGGCGTACACCTCGCAGACCACGCGGCTTTTACGCCCCACGTCGCCTTCAACCCGCGCGCGCAGGGTCAGCGTCACGCCCATGGGCGTGGGCTTGATGAATTTGATCCCCAGGTTACCGGTCACGCAGTCGATGCGCGGCAGGCTGCCGGGCTCGCGCTGTTCGTTGCGGTAGTGGTAGGCCATGGCGGTCCAGTTGGAGTGGCAGTCGACCAGCATGGCGATCAGGCCGCCGTAGACCAGGTCCGGCCAGCCGCTGTATTGAGCTTCGGGCAGGTGCTCGGCGATCACATGGATACCATCGGCATCCCAACGGCTTTTGATGTGCAGGCCATGGGGGTTGCTGCCGCCGCAGCCGTAGCAGATGCCTTCGGGCGCGGTGATGTCCTGCAGGGAAGGGGTGTGCATGCAAAGTCCTTATTGTTTCTTTTGGCGACTACTCTGTTTAGCAGGGCACGCTGCGAAAGGGAATAAAACCATGGCATGGCGTGTTAGCTCAGCACATCTGTTCATTTATCTTGCGGAGTGTTGCATGAAGCGTCGAATGCCCCTGTTTGTAAGCCTGGCGGTGCTCCTTGGTGTGTTTCTCGGCAACGCGCAGGCCGTGGAATACAAAGACGTCAACCGCACCGCCAGCCAGATCAGTTTTACCTTCCAGCAATTCGGGCAGCGGGTGTATGGCACCTTCAGTGACTTTGAAGGCACTCTGACCTTCGACACGCAAAAGCCTGAGGCGGCGCATGCGTTGCTCAAGATCCAGCTCGCCAGCATCGACGCCGGCAGCCAGGACGCCAATACCCAATTGCAGCAACCGGCGTGGTTCGACACCGCGACCTATCCTGTGGGCGTGTATGAGTCCAATGGCGCCACGGCGCTGGGCGATAACCGCTACAAGATCACCGGTAACCTGACGATCAGGGGCATCACGCGGCCGGTGGATATTGAGGTGCAGCTCAAGGAGCAAAGCGGCATCGGCGTGTTTGACGGGGCGTTCATCCTCAAGCGCAGCGACTTCAAGATTGGTGAGGGTGAATGGGCGGGCAACAGCGTGGTGTCCAATGACATCAACATCAAATTCAAGATGGTTGCGCCGCAGCGCTAACGGGCAAACTTCTTGGCCGAGGCCACACAGCCGATCACCGCAACCGTCACCAGCAGCATGCCCAGGCTGACCTGCTCATGCAGCAGGCCCGCCGCCAGCGCCAGGCCGAAAAACGGCTGCAGCAACTGCAACTGGCCGACCGCAGCGATGCCCCCCTGGGCCAGGCCGCGATACCAGAACACAAAGCCGATCAGCATGCTGAACAGCGACACATAGCCCAGGCTCAGCCACGCCGGCAGGCTGATGCCCGTGAGGGTTGCCGGCGCCAGCATCACGCTCAACGGCGCCACCACCGGCAACGACACCACCAGCGCCCAGCAGATCACCTGCCAGCCGCCCAGGCTGCGCGACAACGTGGCGCCTTCGGCGTATCCCAGGCCGCACACCAATACGGCCAACAGCATCAGCAGGTCACCGGCCGGCGCGGCGCTCAAGCCTTGGGCAACGGCGTAGCCCATCACCAGCAGGCTGCCGAGAATCGAAAACACCCAGAACACCGGGCGCGGCCGCTCGCCGCCACGCAGTACACCAAACACTGCAGTGGCCAGCGGCAGCAGGCCAATGAACACGATGGAGTGCGCCGAGGTCACGTATTGCAGCGCCAGTGCCGTGAGCAGTGGAAAACCGATCACCACACCCAGGGCGACGATCACCAGCGGCCCCCATTGGTGGCGTGCAGGGCGTTTTTCCCTGAACAACCACAACAACAGCACGCCGAACACGGCGGCAATGGCGGCGCGGATCATGGTCAGAAACACCGGGTTGAACTCCATCACCGCCAGGCGCGTGGCTGGCAAGGAGCCGCTGAAGATGACGACGCCGATAAAGCCGTTGATCCAGCCTTGGGCGCTGGTATCCGGTGCAGTGAGGCTTGCGGTGCGTTCCATGGTGAGGGCTCGAACTAGGTGGTTGCGTAAACACCATCCTAGGGGCCAGGATTAAGACAATCAAAAAATTGTCATGGATACACCGCCTATGCCGCGCGCCCGCTACAAGTCGCTGGTCGACACCTTTGCCCAAGACATCCGCAGAGGCGCACTGGCGCCCGGCACACGCCTGCCCACGCACCGGCAATTGGCGGCTGAACATGGCCTGGCGTTGGTCACCGCGAGCCGGGTGTACACGGAGCTTGAAGCCATGGGCCTGGTCAGCGGCGAAACCGGGCGCGGCACCTTTGTGCGGGAAATCGCGTTGCCGCCGGGGCAGGGCAGTGGGCAGATGAATGTGGCCACCGGCATGCTCGACCTGAACTTCAATTACCCCTCGCTGCCCGGTCAGGCAGACCTGCTGCGCACCGCTCTGCGCCAATTGGCGCTGTCGGGCGACCTGGAAGCGCTGTTGCGTTACCAGCCGCATGCCGGTCGCTTGCATGAGCGCGCTGCCGTGGCACGGCATCTATTGAGCCGAGGCCTGGCGGTTGAGGCGGAGCAGGTGCTGATGGTCAGCGGCGCCCAGCACGGCCTGGCGGTGACGATGATGGCGTTGCTCAAGCCTGGGGATGTAATTGCCGTGGATGCGCTGACCTATTCAGGCTTCAAGGTGTTGGCCGAAACCCTGCACCTGGAAATCGTCGCCATTCCGGTGACCGCCAGCGGCCCGGATCTGGCGTTCCTGCACGCGCTGTGCCGCAGGCGCCCGGTGCGTGCGGTGTACAGCATTCCAACCCTGCATAACCCGTTGGGGTGGGTGATGAGCCTTGCGCAACGCGTGCAACTGATTGCCATCGCGCGTGAGCACCATCTGATGCTCATTGAGGACGCGGCCTACGCGTTTCTGGCCGAAGACGCGCCACCGCCGCTGGCCACATTGGCGCCTGAGTGCACGGTGTACGTGGGCGGGTTATCCAAAAGCGTTGCCACGGGTTTGCGCGTCGGGTTTATCGCCGCGCCGTTGGAGTGGGTGAAAAAACTGGAGCGCACGATCATGGCCACCACCTGGAACGTGCCCGGTGTAATGAGCGCGATTGCGGTGGGCTGGATCGAGGACGGCACCGTCGCGCAGCTCGAAGCACAAAAGCGCCAAGACGCACGGGCACGCCAAGCCTTGGCTGCGCAGGTGCTCAAAGGCGTGCCTTACATCAGCCATCCGTCTTCGTATTTTTTGTGGTTGCCGCTGGGGGACGAGGCGCGGGCCGATCAGGTGGCCATGGCCTTGCAGCGCGAGCAGATTTCCGTGTCCACCGCCGAGCCGTTTGCGGTCTCGGCCACGGTGCCGCACGCGCTGCGCCTGGCGCTGGGTTCGGTGAGCATGGCCGCGCTGGGTGAGGCGCTGCTGAAGGTCCGGGAAGCGGTGCGGTGGTGAGCCGCACCGCTTGGCGTCAGTATTTGTAAGCCTGACGCCCGATCAGCAGCCATTTGCCTTTTTGCTTCTGCCAGACCTGGAAGTTGTCGATATCGGTCGGCACTTCGACGCCGCTGTTCACGGCCAGGGCGTGAAAGTGGTTGCGCACCAGCGCGGTGTCGCCGTCCAGGGTGATGGTCTGGTTTTGCATTTCGAGGGTTTTGAACGCGCTGGTGTGGGTTTCCAGGTCAGCGATAAATTGCGCTTTGTTCTGCACCTTGCCGCTGGAGTGGCCATAGGTGAGCTTGTCGGACGTCAGCGCGTGCAGCGCCTTGAGGTCCAGGTGCAGCATGGCTTGGGTCAGTTGGTCGACCGCGTGAGCCACATCCTTTTCGGCCGGGGCAGGCGCAGCTGCGACGTAGCCGGTGAACAGGCACAGAAAACCGATCAGCACTTTGACGTTTGGCATGGGTGTTTCCTTATTGTTGTTGGGGTGAACACGACAACTTAAGTCGTCGTACAACCATGCAATATTTTCGGGGGGCAAGGAAAGTGAAATTTTGAAATATCTCGAAAAGATTAAGCTAGATGGCGTCGTAAATCACATAGCTTCTTGTACGACGTCCCAACACAATAAATAACTGAGGGCGGTACACCTTGTCGCTTCCAGCCCAACAAGCCGATCGCTATGCTACTGCGCAAATAACAAGCCGCCCGAGAGACAACATGGATTTTGACTGGCACAGCGACGCCATCACCCGCGCCACTCCCGTGACCCCACACTACAAAAATACCCAGAACGTTCGCCGTTTCATGCTCGAACACTGCGGCCCGACGTTCAAGTTCGACCGGCCGTTCATGGCCTGGATTCGCAACGACATGCCCAAAACCTTGGGCGATGTGGTGGATGAGTGGCAACGCCGCAACGAGGACGCACGCCCATGACACGCGACGAAAAATACCAGGCTGCCCAGGAACGCATCGGCTACCTGCTGGAGGAATTCAAAATCGGCGGCAACTACACGCCGTTGGTGCGCGATGGCAACCAACTGTACATCAGCGGCCAGATTCCGCGTGTCGGTGACACCCTCATGCTGCCGGGCAAGGTCGGTGAAAGCCTGACCCTGGCCCAGGCGCAAATCGCCGCCAGTATCAGCGCGTTGCGTTGCCTGGGGTTGCTCAAGCAAGCGCTGGGTTCGCTGGATCAGGTCAAGACCCTCGTGCGTATCACCGTGTATGTGCGCAGCGCAGAAGACTTTGATCAGCAAAGTGAAGTGGGCAACGCCGCGTCGGACCTGTTCCACGAAATCCTCGGCGCTGCCGGTGTGCACACGCGCACGTCGGTGGGGGTGATGCAGTTGCCCAAATCGGCGGCCGTCGAGATCGACATGATCGCTGTTGCACACGATTGAACTGGCGATGATCACCCAAGGGCTTGAGGTACTGAACGACTACGCCGTGCACTTGGCGCCGGGTCTGCTGCTGTTTGGTGCGTGGTTCGCGTTGACACCGAGAGCGCAGGTGGCGATGCGCATCCTGATTCTGCTGGCGGCGTTTGTGCTGATGCGCGATGTGATGACGCCGCTGGGTATGTGGGCGGTGAGTCGCGATGTGCAGATCGCATTCAGTGGCAATGCCTTCGTACTGGCGGCGCTGGGCGGGCTGTCGGTGCTGCTGATCATGCTGCTCTCACGCCTGGCACCCGAGTTGTGGCGGTTGATGCGTTGGTCCATTGGCAACCCGTTGGTTGGCATGGCGGTGGGGGTTGTGGTCGGCTGTTTGATCGGCGTGCCGCTGCGGGTTTACCAAGGCATTGATGCAAGCCAGTTCCACGGCTACTGGGTGTGGTTGCCGGGCATGGTGGTATTGGCCTATGGCGCCAATGCGCTGGAGGAAGTGCTGTTCCGCGGCTTTTTGCAGGGTTACCTGGAGCAACAGGTTTCGCCATTGCGCGCTGCATTGATCAGTGGCGTGGCCTTTGCAGCCTGCCATGGGTTCCTGGCCTTAAGCGTTACCCAACTGGGCTGGCCGGTGTTGCTGTTCACCCTGCTTGAAGGGTTGGCCTGTGCGCTGGTGCGCATGCGTTACGGCGTACTGCCCGCCGCACTCGCCCACGGCACCGCCATCCTGCTGATCGCCGTGCCCTACATGGCCTGATATTAAACACAACCCTGATCGCCCTGATCGTTCCCACGCTCCGCGTGGGAATGCAACCCTGGACGCTCTGCGTCCGCTCTTGAAGTCGTGACGCGGAGCGTCACAGAATGCGTTCCCACGCGGAGCGTGGGAACGATCAGTGATCCCACAATTTTTACAGCGGCGGTGTGCGCGGCGGGATCAGGCGTTTGCTGCCGGTGGCTTCATACGCGCTGGCAAAGCTCAGCAGCGCCGAATCATCGTAAGCACGACCGGCAAAGGTCAGGCCGACGGGCATGCCGATGTCGGCCATCACGCCCATCGGCACGGTGACGGTGGGCACGCCGAGGTGGCGGATGGCGAGGTTGCCGTTAGCGACCCACACGCCATTGCTCCAGGCGATGTCGGCACTGGCTTCATTCACGTCGGCATCTGCCGGGCCTACATCGGCCACGGTCGGGAACAGCACCGCATCGAGCCCAAGCGTGTCCATCCAGTCTTCCAGGTCGATGCGCCGGGTTTGCTCCAGGCCGCGCAAACCGTCCGGCACCGTGCTGATCTCGTTCCACGGCGTGATGCCGCGCTGGGCCATGCGCACGTATTCGTCCATGCCGGCGGCCAGGTCATCTTCACGGTTGGGCAGGGTGCCCGGGTCGTGCGGGAAGATCTTCGGCCCATCGACATCCGCCAGGCGGTTGAGCGCCGGGTCGTTGTTGGCGCGCAGGAAGTCATCGAAGGCCCAGGCCGACAGTTCCCACAATTCGTCGTGCAGGAATTCCCTGGAAACCAAGCCACGGGTAAACACGGTTGGCGCGCCAGGGCGATCGCCTTCGCAGTTGGACACCAGCGGGAAATCCACCTCGATCACTTCGGCGCCGGCGGCTTGCAGCGCTTGGCGTGCGCCTGCCCACAGGTCGATCACGCTGGCGCGGGTGTTGATCTTCTGCCCGGTCGGCCCGCCAATGCCGGGCTTTTCGCTGGTGCCCGCCTCGGGGTCGGCATTGATGTACATGCGCGGCACGCCGAAACGTTTACCGGCGAGGGCTTCGCTGCTCACAGCCAGGTCGGCGTAAGACGCGGGGCGCACCGACGCTACGCTTGGGATTGGCACCCAGGGCTGCAGGCGCCACAGGTCGCCACGGGTGTCGGAGTCTTCGGCGACCACCACATCCAGCACTTCCAGCAGGTCGGCCATGGTGCGTGCATAGGGCACCACCACGTCCATGGTCGGCGTGAGCGGCCAGTTGCCGCGCACCGAAATCACCCCACGGGACGGTGTGTAGGCGCACAAACCATTGTTGGACGCCGGGCCGCGCCCGCTCGACCAGGTTTCTTCAGCCACACCAAAGGCGGCGAAGCTTGCCGCCGTGGCGGTACCCGCGCCGTTGGACGAACCGGAGGCAAATGGTGCAGTCAGGTAGTCGGCGTTGTAAGGGCTTTCGGCACGGCCATACACACCCCGCTGCATCCCGCCATTGGCCATCGGCGGCATATTGGTCTTGCCCAGGCAGATGGCGCCGCCCGCTCGCAAGCGTTCGATGGTGAAGGCGTCGCGCTGCGCAACCAGCTTGGCAAAGGCCGGGCTGCCGGATGCGGCCGTAAGGCCCTTGACCAGGTAGCTGTCCTTGGCGGTATAGGGAATGCCGTCCAATGGCCCCAACGTTTCGCCCCTGGCCCGGCGCGCATCGGACGCTTCGGCTTCTTTAAGGGCTTCGGGGTTGCGCACTACCACGGCGTTCAAGGCGGTGGCGGTCTGCGGGCCGTCATAGGCATCGATCCGCGCCAGGTAGGCGTTTACCAGTTCAACGGCAGTGGTCTGGCCGGTTTCAAGCGCCGCGCGCAGTTGGGCAATGGAGACTTCGGTAACTTGCATCACGTTTTTTTCGCCGCCTTCAAGTGGGAGGTATGGCGGCAGTCTACGGACAGATATTTCACAAAACCAGCGCGGCATGCTCCGCATAGGCGGCGCGCATGACTTGCCACGTCGGCTCGTCAGCCGGAATCAGATGCTCGATACGCAGCGACGTGAGGGTGATGTCCTGGGGCATGCCGAACGTGGTGAAGGTCGACAGAAAGCTCAGCTCGCCCTGGGGTGAGCGGATGCGCGTCAGCACCAAGGGCGGCATGTGGCCGGATGGTTCGGTGTGGGTGGGCGTCGGCAGGCTGGCTAATAAAACCGCCAATTCAGGATTGCCCAACGCCTCACGGCTGGCGCGTTGCCAGGCAAGCGTGCGGATCTCTTCGGCGTTGATCAGGTGGTCGCCCAAGCCGCCGGTTTGCAGCAGCGTGGTCAGCAGGTTCAGCCCGTCTGCCGCATCCGGTTCAAGCCCCAACAATTCAAACAGAACGCCGGTACTCGCATTCGCCGCCAGCACTTGCCATTGGCTGTCGAGCAGAATCGCCGGGGCCGGGTTATTGGCGTGCAACACATGGCTGACGGCTTCGCGAATCGCGGCCATGGCCGGTGAGGCGAGCGGGGTGGCGGTGTAGCGTGGCGCGTAGCCGGCGGCGAGGAACACGCGATTGCACTGCTCAAGCGGCACATCCAGCGCGGTCAGTAAATTGTGCAACGTGCCCGGGCTCGGCTTGGCGCGGCCGGTTTCGATGTAACTGAGGTGGCGTTGCGAAACGCCGGTGATCAGCGCCAGGTCCAGCTGGCTCAGCTTGGCGTGGCGACGCAGTTGGCGCAGCTGGTCGCCGGCAGTAGTGTCCATGGCGGGTTCATAACCTGTGAGGTCATTGCGAGGGCCAAGACCTTATCACTATCGTGAGCTTCATTCACTTCAAGGACGAGACCATGCACAGACCCTCTATTGCCCTGGTCGGGTTAGTTGGATTTTCACTCTATACACTGGTGACGATGCTCACCGCCGAGCAATCGCTGCTGGCCTTCGGGCGGCAATTGATGTCGCGTCCGGACACCGCGCAGGTAGTGATGGACCTGTACCTGATGGCGGTGCTGGCGTGTGTGTGGATGTATCGGGATGCGCGTGGTCGCGGGCGGTCAGTCGTGTCTGTGCTGCCGTATTTTGCGCTGACGGCGGTGTTTGTTTCGGTGGGGCCGTTGCTTTATATCGTCGTCAATGGGTTGCGCGATGAATGACCTGCTGGCTATCTACGCAGGCTGTGTGCTGGTGCTGTGCCTGAAAATGTTTGCGATTTCCTGCTATCAGGGTTTTTGGCGGATTCGGCGGCGGGCGTTCACCAACCTTGAAGATGCGGCGTTCTTCAGCCGCATGGCGCAGCCACAAGAATTGCCGCACGTCGTGAGGGCGCAAAGGGCGTGGGCCAATGACCTGGAAAACATCCCGCTGTTTTTTGTGTTGGGCGGATTATGTGTGGCGCTGGGGAGTTCCCAGGGTGTCACGGGTTGGCTCTTTGGCCTGTTTACCCTGGCTCGATTGGCGCACACGGTGACGTATCTGGCAGGGCTGCAACCCTGGCGCACGCTGGCCTATGCAGTGGGCGTGGCCTGCCTCTTCGGGCTCGGTGCCCTGGTGGTCTTGAGGCTGAGATGAAATCCCCCCTGGCTGAGCAAACTTATTGTGGCAAGCCCGCTCGCCACAACAAGCCCGCTCGCCACAAGAAAACCTGGCCATAGGCAAGGGATTAAGGGTTCAGAAACGCCTGGTAATTGTCTTTGGTGATCTGCTGATAAGGAATGGTCAGCTCAGCCACATAGGGTTCCTTCTTGACCATCTTCACCGCCAGATCAATCGAGCCGACGGCCTGGCCTTTGTTGTCCTGATACACCGTCACCAGCAACTGGCCCTTCTTCACCGCGTCCAGCCCCGCTGCGCCGCCATCGCTGCCGGCCACCAGGATATCCTTGCCCGGTTGCATGCCCGCCTGGCTGATCGCCATGGCGGCGCCAATCGCCATTTCATCGGCATTCGCCGCCACGGCATCGATTTTGCGTCCGGACACAATCCAGTTGCTCATCAGGTCAATCGCCTTGCCGCGCTGCCATTCGGCGCTTTGCTCCTCGACAATCTTGATGTCCGGGTAATCCTTGAGCACCGTCTTCACCCCCAGCGTGCGGTTGTGCGTGGCGTTGTTGGACAACAGCCCGAGCATGATCGCTAGGTTGCCCTTGCCGCCCATTTTCTCTGCCAGGTAGCGCATCTGGATTTCCCCGGCCTTGATCTCATCCGAGCCAACATAACCCACGCCCGGCGGCACGTCCTGGAACTCCGGGCGGCGGTTGACGTACACCAGCGGGATCTTGGCCTGCTGGGCATTGACGGTCATTTTCTGCGTGGCCGCCGTGTCCACCGCGTTGACGATAATCGCGTCCATGCCCTGGGCGGTAAAGTTCTGCACCTGATTGAGCTGGCGCACCACATCGCCCTGTGCGTCTTCAAATTGCAAAGTCACGCCGGGCAGCTCCTTGGCGTGGGCGGCCATGTAGTCACGCATCTGTGCGAGGAACACATCGTCGACCTGGGCGATGCTCACGCCGATACGAATATCCGCCCAGGCCCAGGGCGTAACAGCGAGGGTCAGCAGTGCTGCGAGAAGTTGCTTCTTCATGGTGGTGCTCCGTTCTTTTTGTTGCTGTAAAAGCAGTGTGATTCACGCCTGGCGCTTGGCCCGCAGCTGCGCCACGGCAGCGGCGAAGTGCGCAGAGGGCCAGCGTTCGTTGAGGGCTTGTTGCATTAATTGTTGCCCGGTTTGCGGGGCGAGCCCGTGCAAGGGCGGGTCGGTGTCAAGGTTGGTGGGGAAGGCGTAACTGTCGGCCGTACAGGCGATCACCGCTTCGGCATTCAACGCAGGGTTGGCCAGCAGCACCGGGTACACCGCGAGCATCATGCGGTCGCGGTCGAGGGCTTCCATGGGTTTGCCGAATGCCGAGGAAATTTGCAGCAAGTTGGCCATGCGCCGGTGATGTGTCGTGCGGTTGCTGCCCGCCGCGTGGAACAGCGCCGGGTTGAAGAACAGCAGGTCGCCCTTGTTCAGCGGCAGTTGCACGGCGTGCTGCTGGAAGTAGTCGATAAACTCCGCGCGGCGCCAGGCCAGGTAACCCAGCGGGTATTGCTGGGAGAAGGGCAGCAGTTGGGTCGGCCCGCTTTCCAGCGGCATATCCGAATGGGCTACCGCGCCTTGCAGCGTCAAGTATTGCGACAACAGATGCAGCGGCAGCGGAAAGCGTTCAACCACCTCAGTGGTCTGAAAGCCCAGGTGATAGTCACGGTGCGGCTGCTGTGCTTGCCCGCCAGGGTGGACCACGTTGACTTGCGCCGTCATCTGAAAGCTCGGGCCTAGCCACGCTTCGGCGATCAAACCGAGCAGCGGGTTGGCGTAGTACTCGGCAAACGATTCCGGCGACTGCAGCGCGGCTTTCTGCAGCGAATTCCAGATGCGCCCGTTGCTGCCGGCCTGGGCAAAATGGTCGGCGGCCACGCCTTGCGCAGCCTCATGGGCAAAGATCGCCTCGAATACCTGGCTATGGCGATCGACCACCGCCAGGTCTTCATAGGCCTGGCGCACCACCATCACCCCAGGCCCGTCGCGGAACAGGTGATGCAGCTCATCCATGACGCGCAAGCGCTCGCTGTTGCGTAAAGTGCCGGCCTGATAGATCGGCACATTGCTCACCACCTCGGCACACAGCGGGTAGTCCTCGGCGTTGGTCCGTTGGGCGCAAATACGGCTGAAATCCGCCAGGCGCACCGCCGCGCCGGTCACGAACGCCGACATCACACACCTCCCGGCAGGCTCAGTGCCTGGTGCGGTTGCGGGCTGCCGCTGTCGGTGCAGCCGACCACGCCTTGCTCTAGGTCGATCACCGAGCCGGTCATCATCCCGGCTTCACGCGAGAGCAAAAACGCCACGCTTTGCGCCACTTCTTCGGGCTTGAGCAGCCGCCCGAACGGCTGCGCGCGCTCGGCCTCGGCCAGCCAGCCGTCCTGCGCGCCGTGGTATTGGCGCTGGATCTGATCCTCGTGAGGCGTGTCCATCCAGCCGATATTCAGGCCATTCACGCGGATGCGATTACGCAATGCGCTGAACGCCACGTTCTTGGTCAAAATCGCCAGCGCGCCCTTGGACGCCGCATAGGCGCTCAAAAACGATTGCCCGCCATGCCCGGTGATGCTCTGGATATTCACCACCGCGCCTTCCACGCCGGTGCTGATCATCAGCTTGAGTGCTTCCTGCATCAGAAAAAACGGCGCCCGCACGTTCACCGCAAACAGCCGGTCAAACAGCTCGGGCGAGGTGTCGAGAATAGTGCCGCGATCCGACATGCCGGCGCAGTTCACCAGCCCGTGCAAGGTGCCGAAGTGGGTGCGTGCTGCGTCGATGATCGCACGGCAATCCTCGACGTTTTCCAGGTCGGCCTCGACAAAAAATGCCTGGCAATCGAGCTGTGCCAGTTGCCGGACCTGCTCTTCGCCCTCGGCGCGGCGGCGCCCGCAGACGATCAGCCCGGCAGCGCCACGCTGCGCCAGGGTATGTGCCACGGCAGCGCCCAGCCCCTGAGTGCTGCCGGTGACAACAAAATATTGGCCGTTGAATGCGCTAGCGAGATCGGTGTGAGGCATGCGGTTCTCCTGAAATTGTTGTTGTTTTATCGACCCGGCTCGACGCCGGGCAAAACTGAGACTAGCATTGCAAAACCTCAGTAACGCCCAAAAAAGACCTCAAAAACACCTCAGGCGAACCGCATGCTCGAACGCGCAAAACACTTCTCCATCAAGCAGCTCGCGACCCAGGCCGGCGTGAGCAAAGCCACGGTCGACCGCGTGTTGCACCAGCGCGGCAGCGTGCATGCGCAGACCACCCGGCGCATCGAGCAGGCGCTGGATGAGTTGGAGGCCCAGGAAAAAAACGGTCTGGCGGTGGGGCGCACGTTTCACGTCGATGTGATCATGCACACACCCCAGCGCTTCAGCGCGGCGGTGCAGGCGGCGATCACCGCGCAATTGGGCAGCTTGGCGCCGTTTCGCATCGCGCCGCGTTTTCACCTGTTTGAAGAAATCGAACCCCAGGCCATGCATGACCAATTACTGCGCTGCCTCGACACCGGCAGCCAGGGCGTGGTGCTTAAAGCGGCGGATGAGCCGGCGGTGAATCAGGCCGTCAAGCAGCTGATCGCGGCCGGCATTCCCGTGGTAACCCTGGTCACCGACCTGCCGCAAAGCGAGCGCATCGGTTATGTAGGCATGGACAACCGCACCGCCGGCCAAACCGCGGCCTACCTGATGTCGCGCTGGCTGCCGGCGCAACCCCAGGACGTAGCGGTGGTGATCGGCAGCGAACTGTTCCGTGGCGAAGAAGAGCGCGAGATGGGCTTTCGCGCCTGGCTGCGTGGGCGTGCCCCGCACCTGCGGGTGCTGGATATCAGCGGCGGCTATGGCGTGTACGACCGCACGTTTGAGCGCGTCACCCAGGCCCTCAAGCAACACCCCGAACTCAAGGCGGTGTACAGCGTCGGCGGCGGTAACCGCGCGATTGTCGATGCCTTCACCGCGCTCGAGCGCCCGCTGGAAGTGTTTATCGGCCATGACCTGGACGAAGAAAATCGCCAGCTGCTGCTGGAAGAAAAAGTCGCCGCGATCATCGACCACAACCTGCAGATCGATGCCCGCAGCGTGTTTTTGCACATCCTGCAACACCACCGGCTATGGAAAACCGGGCCGATTGCGCCGTCACAGGTGCAGATCGTGACACCGTTCAACCTGCCGGACTGAAGCTCCCTCAATAACAACGCCAGGAGTTCGACCATGCTACGTATTGCCGTTTTAGGTGCCGGGCGCATCGCCAGGATCCACGCCGCCAACGTCGCCGCTCACCCCAACGCCACGCTGGTGCTGGTGGCCGACCCCTGGCGCGAAGGTGTCGATGCGCTCAGCACACAATTGGGCTGCGAAGCGGCCTATGACTGCGCCGCCGTGCTTGCCCGCCAAGACATTGATGCCGTGGTGATCGGCACGCCCACCGACACTCATATCGACTTGCTGCTGGCAGCGGTGGCCGCAGGCAAGGCGGTACTGTGCGAAAAGCCCATCGACCTGGATATCGCCAAGGCTCGCAGCGCCGCCCAGGCCGTCGAACGCCTGGGCGGCAAGGTGATGCTCGGTTTCAACCGACGTTTTGACCCCGACATGCTGCGTCTGCGCCAGGCGCTGGACGCCGGCCAGATCGGCGCGGTGCGCCAGGTGATCATCACCAGTCGCGACCCCGGCCTGGCGCCGCGTGACTACCTGGAACACTCCGGTGGCATCCTGCGCGACATGACCATCCATGACTTCGACACCGCCCGCCACCTGCTCGGCGAGGAGCCGGTGCAAGTCAGTGCCTTCGCCAGCCGCTTGGTGGACCCGAGCCTGGCCGACATCGACGACTACGACAGTGTGATGGTGCTGCTGCGCACGGCCTCCGGCAAGCAATGCCACATCAACTGCTGTCGCCAGGCGGTGTACGGCTATGACCAGCGCGTGGAAGTGTCCGGCGCCACGGGCGTGCTGCTCACCGACAACCACCGCCCCAGCACGTTGCGCCATTGGAGTGCCGACCACACCGAAGCGCTGGAGCCGTTGCAGCACTTTTTCCTCGAGCGTTACGCGGATGCTTATCGCAATGAGCTAACACAGTTTATTGACGCGCTGAACGCTGGCCGAGAGCTACCGACCAGCGTGCGTGATGGCCTGTATGCCTTGCACCTGGCCGATAGTGCATTGGAGTCGGTGAAGACCGGGCGCAGCGTAGCGGTGCATTACGACCTTTAGCCGAACGTGCCGGTCTGGTCCACCAGACGAATGCTGTCGCGCCCGCCACGCTTGGTTTCGTAGAGCGTGGTGTCGCCTTGTTCGATCAGCGCGGCCAGGCTTGCCGGTGGTTGGTCGAACAGGTTGGCGCCGATGCTCAAGGTCACCGGCGCCGGCGTGGTAAAGGTTTCAGCGGCGACTTGCTGGAACTGTTCACGCAAGCGGCTGCCCAGCTCGACAATCTGCTGGGTCGAGGTGTTGTTCAGTAGAATCAAAAACTCGTCCCCACCCAGGCGCGCAGCTAACGCACTTTGGGGTACGACGCTGCGGATCATCTCGCTGAGGGCGATGAGCAAACGGTCGCCGGCGGTATGGCCGTAGAGGTCGTTGACCCCTTTGAAGTTGTCGATATCGATCAACAGCACGGCGCCTGGCTGGGCCGACGAGACTTGCGCCAACAGGCGGGGCGCTTGCAGGTCAAGGGCGCGGCGGTTGAAGAGCGCAGTGAGTGGGTCGCGGGCCGCCAGCCGCGCGATGTGCTGCTCGCGGCGGTAGCGTTCGGAGCCGGTCATCGACAGCGCGATCAACATGATCGCCATCGCACCTTCCACCAGGGACACCTGGATGATTTCGCCCTTGAAGGCAGCCAGGTCAATCAGTGTGCCGGGGATCATCACTGACAACGCTTTGGCTACATAAAACGCGCCATGGATCAGCAGCACATAGCGCAACTGCACCGCGCCGATGCTGAGTGATTTGCCGTGCGGGCGCAGCAAAAAGCTGGCGCGCAGAGTCGGCGCTGCCACCAGCAGCGACTGCACCGCCAGCATGGCTTTGGACCATGGGAGCTCGGCTGGAAGCATCAGCATTCCCAGCCACACCAGCAGCATCAACAGCCATAGCGGTGAAAGGCGCGCCTGGGTAAAACGCGCCACGCCGAGCAGGAACAGAAAGTGCGCAGTCACCAGCAAGCCGTTGGCGAACCAGATGCCGATCATTAACAGGCCACTGCCGCGCAGCAACGCCAGGGTGGAGCCGACGCTGATGGTCGCAAAACCTGCAGCCCAGAACAGCAGGGAAGCCTCGCGTACGCTGCGCCATTCAATGGCCAGATACAACGCGGCAGCGGCGGCCAGCGCGATGGTCAGAATCAGAATCGTAGGAGGGTCGAGCGTCATGTCGTGCCGGGCTGCCTGGGTGTGCGCTTGAAAATCGGGATTGTAAGCGCACACGCAGGTTTTTCAGAGCATTCCGGCTAATAGCACACGGCCAGCCGATAATCGGCGGGTCAGACGCCTTTGGTCGAAGGCAGCAATATCGTCAGGATGCCCGCCAGTGGCAGGAACGAGCAGATCTTATAAACGTACTCAATGCCGTGGTTGTCAGCGAGCAAGCCCAGCAGCGCAGCACCAATGCCGCTGAAGCCGAACATCAGGCCGAAGAAGATACCGGCGATCATGCCCACATTGCCCGGCACCAGTTCCTGGGCGAAGACCACGATGGCCGAGAAGGCCGAGGCGATGATAAAGCCGATGACCACGCTGAGTACGGCGGTCCAGAACAGGTCGACGTAGGGCAGGGCCAGGGTGAAGGGCGCCGCGCCGAGGATCGAGAACCAGATGACTTTCTTGCGCCCGATCTTGTCGCCAATCGGGCCACCGGCGAAGGTGCCCACCGCCACCGCGCCAAGGAACAGGAACAGGTACATCTGCGAACTGGCCACCGACAGCTGGAACTTCTCGATCAGGTAGAACGTGAAGTAGCTGGTCAGGCTGGTCATGTAGAAGTATTTGGAGAACACCAGCAGCGCCAGCACCACCAGGGCAAAGGTCACGCGGCCTTTGGACAGGCCATGAGTGGCCTTGCCGCCTTGCTTGAGCTTGAACAGGTTGAGGTGGTTGCGGTACCAGCGGCTCAGGCCGTACAGCACCAGAATCGCAAACACGGCGAACAGCCCGAACCAGGCGATATGGCTCTGGCCGTAAGGAATGATGATCGCCGCCGCCAGCAATGGGCCGAAGGCGCTGCCGGTGTTGCCGCCGACCTGGAAGGTCGATTGCGCCAGGCCATAACGCCCACCGGAGGCCAGGCGTGCGACGCGCGAGGTTTCCGGGTGAAAGGTCGACGAGCCGACGCCCACCAGGGCCGCCGCCAGCAAAATGGCCGGGAAGGTGCCGACAAACGCCAGCATCAGAATGCCGATCAAGGTGCACACCATGCCGGCCGGCAACAGCCAGGGCTTGGGGTGGCGGTCGGTGTGGTAGCCGATCCAGGGTTGCAGCAGCGAGGCGGTCAATTGGAAGGTCAGGGTGATCAGGCCCACCTGGGTAAAGCTCAGCCCGTAGTTGGCTTTGAGCATCGGGTAGATCGAGGGCAGCACGGCCTGGATCAGGTCATTGATCAGGTGGGCCAAGGCGCAGGCGCCGAGGACGCGCATGACCAAGGGGCTCACTTGGGGTGTAGTGGTTGCAGCGGCGGGTGACGCGGTAACGGTCGTCATGCAGGCATTCCATACAGGGCAGCAAACTGAGGTGGCGAGTACTTGAGCCCGGCACCCATTTCTAATTGTTTCGGCGGTTATGCTAAATTCGGTGCCAATGCCTGTCTCACGAAATTCGGGAGGCAACTGTCGCAAAAAGGGCGAAATGATCAAACCACTGAATGAATTTTTGCAGGAAATCGACGCAGGCGACTGGGCTGTCATCAGTTCCGCTACCGATTACCCCGAAAACTGGGTGATCCCCGAGCATAGCCACGAAAAGCACCAGTTACTCTACGCCATCGAGGGCGTGATGGTGGTGCACTCGGCGCACAACCAATGGACGGTGCCGTCCAATCGTGGCTTCTGGATGCCTTGCGGGCAAGTCCACTCGCTGCGCTGTGTCGGCCCGTTGAAAATGCGCAGTGTGTTTGTGCGCCCCGATGCGTTCCCGAACCTGCCGACCGAGACCAAGGCGGTGAGCGTTTCACCGTTGCTCAGTGAGCTGATCAAGGCGTCGGTGAGTTTGAAACCGCCGTATGCCGAGGACTCACGCGATGCGCGGATCATGCACCTGATCCTCGATGAGCTGGCGATTCTGCCGGCCTTGCCGCTGTCGTTGCCACAACCGGGCGACCCGCGTATCAACCGGATTTGCCTGGCGCTGCAGCAGGATCCCGGGGATGCGTCGACGGTGGAGGATTGGAGTGGGCGCCTTGAGCTGGACCAGAAGACCATCCAGCGTCTGTTTCGCAAGGAAACCGGGTTGACCTTTGGCCAATGGCGCCAGCAGGCGCGCTTGCTGCTGGCGCTGGAGCGGATTGCGGTGGGGCAGAAGATTATCGATGTTGCCATCGAACTGGGCTACGAGAGCCCGAGCGCCTTTACCAGCATGTTCAAGAAACAGTTTGGCAAGACGCCGAGTCAGTTTTTCAGGTAGGGCGGCTGGCCATCAACCCCGGCGCTGAGTGCCGCGCGGCCAGGCCTGCCAGCAGCGCGGCAACCCCCAGCGTGGCTGCGCTCAGTTCAAAGGTGGCCTGATAACCGCTGTGGTCGAACGCCACGCCACCGACAGTGGCACCGGCAGTAATCGCCAATTGAATGATTGCCACCATTAATCCACCGCCGGCCTCGGCATCGTCCGGCAACACGTGCGCCAACCAGGTCCACCAACCCACCGGCGCGGCGGTTGCCACGAAACCCCAGCAACCGAGTAACACGGCTGTGGTGACCGGCGAGCCGCCGAAGGCCACCAGAGCCACGGCGATCACCGCCATGATCAATGGAATGGCAATCAGCACAGGATACAGGCGGTTTTTCAGCACGCGCTCTATCAGCACAGTGCCCGCCAGCCCGGCCAGGCCGAGCACCAACAGCAGCAACGAGAGTGTGGAGGTACTGACCCGCGTGGCGCTTTCCAGAAACGGACGCAGGTAAGTGAACAGCATGAACTGGCCCATGAAAAAGCCGCTGATGGCGAGCATGCCCAGGGCCACAGGCGTCTGTTTGAACAAGCGCAGCACGTTGCCAGTCTTGGCCTGGCCTTGCACCTTGATCGCGGGCAAGCTGAACAGCAGCCATAGGCCAGCCGCTACCGCCACCGGCACGACGCAGAAAAATGCGCCACGCCAACCGATCAGTGCGCCGAGAAAACTGCCCAAGGGCGCCGCGATCACCGTCGCCAGTGCGTTGCCGCCATTCACGATCGCCAACGCGCGCGGTACTTGGGCCGTGGGCACCAGGCGCATGGCGGTCGCCGCCGACAGCGACCAGAAACCGCCGATGGCCACGCCGATCAGCGCGCGACCGAGCATGAACGTCAGGTAGTTCGGCGCCAGCGCCACCACGGTTCCAGACAGGATCATCAGGACGGTCAACGCCAACAGCAGACGCTTGCGCTCAACCCGCGCAGCGACGGCAGCGATGACCAGGCTGGTGAGCAAGGCGAACAGACCGGACACCGAGATGCCTTGGCCGGCCTGGCCTTCGGAAATCTGCAGGTCGGCGGCCAACGGCGTCAGCAGGCTTACCGGCATGAACTCAGAGGCCACCAGTGCGAACGCCGCCAACGACATCGCAAACACCGCGGCCCAGCTATGCATCTGTGATTTATCGGGCATTATTTCAAGTGGCCTTTGAAGAAAGTGGCGAGTCTGTCGAAAGGGATCAGATCGACCCGGTCGTAAAGATCGACATGGCCTGCGCCCGGGATAATCAGCAGTTCCTTGGGCTCGGCCGCGCGTTGGTAGGCGTCTTCACTGAATTCACGTGAGTGCGCGTCGGCGCCGGCGATCAATAACAGCGGGCGAGGGGATAGCGTCTCGATATCGTTGAAGGGGTAGAAGTTCAGGAACTTCACATTACTGGTCAGGGTCGGCCGCGTGGTGGTTTGCGGTGAGCCGCCGACAGGTGTGAATTCGCCGCGCGCCGTACGGTAGAAATCGTAAAACTCATCACCCACCGCATCGCCGGTGAGGGTGGCTGGCGTGCCGCCGGTGTAGACGGTCTCGCCGCCCTGGAATTCCACATAACGCTGGTTGGCGGCCTGGCGCAGCAGTTGCTGACGTTGCGCCAGCGTCACGCTATGTTTGAGGCCATTGCGGTTGGCCGCACCCATGTCGTACATGCTCACGGTAGCGATTGCCTTAAAGCGTGGGTCAATCTTCGCGGCGGCAATGGCGAAGCTGCCACTGCCGCAAATACCGATCACACCGATGCGCTCGCGATCAACTTGCGGGCGGGTACCGAGGAAATCCACGGCAGCGCTGAAGTCCTCGACGTAGAGGTCGGGCAGCACCGCATTGCGTGGTGAGCCTGCGCTATCGCCCCAGAATGACAAGTCCAGAGACAAGGTGACGAAGCCTTGTTCGGCCATTTTGGTGGCGTAGAGGTCTGCGCTCTGCTCTTTGACGGCGCCCATCGGGTGCCCAACCACAAGGGCTGGGTTTTTTGCGCCGGGGGCGAGGTTTTTCGGCATGAACAAATGGCCCGCCACCGCCATGCCGTACTGGTTGTTGAAGGTGACGTTTTGCACCGTCACTTTGTCGCTTTTGTAGAAGTTGTCAGCACCGTTGGACATATCGGCTCCCAATGAAGAAAAAGACGTCAGCAGCACGCTCAGGGCGAGCAAAAGGCTTTTCATGG
Organism: Pseudomonas sp. WS 5532; assembly: GCF_012985445.1. Taxonomy (NCBI): domain Bacteria; kingdom Pseudomonadati; phylum Pseudomonadota; class Gammaproteobacteria; order Pseudomonadales; family Pseudomonadaceae; genus Pseudomonas; species Pseudomonas sp. WS 5532. The sequence goes on along the minus strand of NZ_JAAQWK010000008.1, from coordinate 212,192 downwards.
CGTGATCCCGGATAAGGTTGGTCCGCGCATTTTCCCGGCATGGACCGGCGTTCTGTAGTGCGTTCCAGTGGATTACTTGCCTGATCCTCTGAGTCTTGTGGGTTGTCGGTGACACTTGCTTGGTGTGCGCGGTACAGTTCGGTCACGCGTTAAAAGAGCCTTTTATGACGATTAATCCATTGCCCCTGGACGCCTTGATCCAGGCGATCAACGCGCAGGTCACGGCGCCCGGCGATTACCCCATGCCAGTCCCGGGCCTGGGCTTTTATCGGCGTGAGCAGCCGGCAGCGCCGGTGGTGTGCATGGTCGAGCCGTGCGTCGTGCTGGTCGCCCAGGGTGAAAAACAACTGTGGGTTGGCGGTGAAGGCTACCCCTATGACCCGACGCGGTTTCTGCTGACGTCTTTGGATATCCCGGCCAACTCCGAAGTGCTGGTTGCCAGCCCGACCCGGCCCTGCCTGGGCCTGACCTACAAACTGGACCTGCGCATCCTCGCCGAGCTGATCGCCCAGAGTGAGTTGCCGCCCACTCGGGAGCGGGCAGTGATGAAAGGGGTGGGAATCGGCACGGTCACCGAAGGCATGCTGGCAGCGTTCGCACGCTTGGTCGCTTTGCTGGACGAACCCGAGGCGATCCCGGTACTCGCGCCGTTGATTCAGCGTGAAATCCACTACCGGCTGTTAAACACCGACCAGGCCGGGCGCCTGCGCAGGATCTGCGCCGTTGACGGGCAGGGCTATCGGATCGCCAAGGCGATCGATTGGCTGAAGCTCAACTACACCGCACCGTTGCGGGTGGAGGAGTTGGCGGCGCGGGTGCAGATGAGCGCTGCCACCTTTCATCATCACTTTCGTCACCTGACCGCGATGAGCCCTTTGCAGTATCAGAAATGGCTGCGCTTGAATGAAGCGCGGCGCTTGATGCTCAACGAACATCAAGACGTGTCCAGTGCGGCGTTCAAGGTGGGTTATGAAAGCCCGTCACAGTTCAGTCGTGAGTACAGCCGGCTGTTCGGTGTGCCGCCCAAGCGCGACATGGCCGCCTTGCGCGGCAAGCTCACTGATCAACCGAGCTCAAGTTAGCGAAAAAAATACAGCCGATCAGCCGCGCAAACAGGCTCAGGGTTTCCGGCAGGTTGGGGTCTTCAAACAGCATCGCGCGTGAATCCAGCGCGCACAATGCGCCGAACAGGCGCCCATCAGGCAGGAATATCGGCGCACCGGCGTAGCTTTCGATGGCGAACTGCTTGACCACCGGGCGCGCGGCGAAGCGGCCGTTGTGGCTGATCTGCGGGATGAACAGGGTCTGCGGGTTGATGCAGAACTCACTGCACAGTGTGGTTTCGAGGTCGAGCACGTCGTCGACATGAATGCCCATATCGGCCGTGTCGTGCACCGAGCAGACGACCCACTCAAGGTCAGTGAATTTGGCGATGCCGGCAAAGCGCATGCCGGTCAGGCGGGTAACCAGTTGCAGGATGCTGGTAGTGGCTTCTATTTCGGCGATGGCAGCGCGTTCGTCGGCGCTGAGTAGCGAGTGTGCTGCGGTGACGCTTGGAACCATGTTCAGGCACTCCAAAGGCATGGCGGCAGGGGCCGCCACACCAGGTCAGTAGTCAGTTGATGCGTGGGTGCTGCTGCACCAGGTTCTGGCGCTTGGCTTCCAGTTCGGCAATCTGAGTGTCGATGTCTTCGATCTTCTGCTCGATATTGTCGTGGTGCTCTTGCAGTATTTCCTTGGCTTCTGCCATGTCCGAGGCCGCAGGCGCGGCGCCGCGCAGTGGCTTGTTGGCGGTTTCCTTCATGGTCAGGCCCGTGATCAAGCCGACCACGGCAAACACCATCAGGTAGTAGGCGGGCATGAACAGGTCGTTGGTGCTTTCCACCAGCCACGCCACGGCGGTGGGGGTGACACCGGCGATCAATACCGAGACGTTGAACGCACTGGCCAGCGCGCTGTAGCGCAGGTGCGTGGGGAACATAGCCGGCAGGGTCGAGGCCATCACGCCGATAAAGAAGTTGAGGACCACCGCCAGGATCAGCAGGCCGGCGAAGATCAGGCCGATCTTGCCGCTGGTGATCAGCATGAACGCCGGAATGGACAGGAACAGCAGGCCCACGCTGCCGGCGATGATGAAGGGTTTTCGGCCGATCTTGTCACTCACAAAACCAATGAACGGTTGCACGAACAGCATGCCGACCATGATCGCGATGATGATCAGTACGCCGCTGTTTTCTTTGTAATGCAGGTTGTGCGACAGGTAGCTGGGCATATACGTGAGCAGCATGTAGTACGTCACGTTGGTGGCCGCGACGATACCGATGCAGGTCAGCAGGCTGCGCCAATGCTGGGTCGCGACTTCCTTGAACGAGACTTTGGGGCCGTGGGTCAGGCCCTGGCGGTCGCCTTGTTCGAGTTTGTCCATGTGCTGCTGGAAGGCCGGGGTTTCTTCCAGCGCGTGACGCAGGTACAGGCCGATGATGCCCAGGGGCAGGGCGAGGAAGAACGGCAGGCGCCAGCCCCAGGCCTCGAAGTCGGCTTCACCGAGGATCGTCGAGATCAGTACCACGACGCCGGCACCGAGCACAAAACCGGCGATGGAGCCGAAGTCCAGCCAGCTGCCAAGGAACCCGCGTTTACGGTCCGGCGCATATTCGGCGACAAAGATCGAGGCGCCGGTGTATTCACCGCCCACCGAGAAGCCCTGGGCCATTTTGCACAACAGCAGCAGGATCGGCGCCCAGATGCCTATCGAGGCGTAGCCGGGGATCAGGCCGATGGCGAAGGTGCTCAGGGACATGATCACGATGGTGGCGGCCAATACTTTCTGCCGCCCGTATTTGTCACCCAGGGCACCGAAGAACAGGCCGCCCAGCGGGCGAATCAGGAAGGGCACGGAGAAGGTACCCAAGGCAGCGATCATTTGTACGCTGGGCGAGGCGTCGGGGAAGAACACCTTGCCGAGCACATAGGCGACGAACCCGTAGACACCAAAGTCGAACCACTCCATGGCGTTACCCAGTGCGGCGGCGGTGATCGCCTTGCGCACCTTGGTATCGTCGACGATGGTGATGTCTTTCAAACCGATGGGTTTGACGCTTTTCTTACGTAATTTCATGCGGGTCACTCTAAAACTGAACAGGGGAGGTGCCATCGTTGCGATGGCACCGCTCTGTCAGTTCAGATACAAGCCGACATGAAATAATTCACCTCTATTTGCGTTTTTTTGCTGATGCGTTGAACTTCATGGCATCAACAAGGAATTATGCGCATGCCTGACACCCTCTCACGCCTGATCTACCGCAAGCCCGAAGCCAACGATGTGCAGCGATTGTTCGCGATCTTCGGTGACCCGCAGACAAATATGTTCAACCCCGCAGGGCCGATGGCCAGCCTGGAGCACGCCCAGCGTGTGCTCAACCATTGGCTCGAACAGTGGGCCGCCCAGGGTTATGGCTGGTGGGCGATCGCCCGTAAGGAGCAGCCTGGGCACCTCATTGGCTTTGGCGGCATAGCGCCGCTTAATTACCTGACCGAGCGGCGCATCAACCTGGGTTATCGCTTCGCCGTGGAGGCGTGGGGGCAGGGCTACGCCACCGAGCTGGGTCGGGATGCGCTGGCGCTGGCCTTCCAAACACTGAATCTGCCGGAGGTTTTCGGTCTGGTGCGACCCGATCATGCGGCTTCGATCCGTGTGTTGGAAAAGCTAGGCATGCAGCCCTACGGCCTGCTCGACGATGTACCGGGCAAGGCGCCTAGCCGGGTGTTTCGCGTTTGTCATCCTACAACCGCTTTGAACTGATTGTTTATACGCCCAAGTAATACCTGAAGAAACGGCAATCTTTCAGATTGACACCGCCAAGGCGCCCGGCTATAAAAGTCGCAGTTGTACGACGACATATGACGTTACATATGTCCTATCTAACAAAAATAAAAAGTGATGCCATGAATTTGAATGAGCCCATCAACGCCCACCGCGTCGGCCAGGCAGTCGGCAACTATCGCTGGACCATCTGCGCGATGTTGTTCTTTGCCACCACCGTCAATTACCTCGACCGCCAGGTGCTCAGCCTCTTGGCGCCGCAACTGTCGACGCAATTTGGCTGGAGCAACACCGATTACGCCAACATCGCTGCGGTGTTCCAGTTCGTTTATGCGATTGCCATGCTGTTTGCCGGGCGGTTTGTCGACAAGATCGGCACCAAGGCGGCCTATGTGGTGGCGATTGCCATCTGGTCCACCGGCGCGATCATGCATGCGTTCTCGGTGCCGATGGGCGCGGGGATTGCCTCGCTCAGCGCCGCCATCGGCCTGGCGGTGATTCCGGTATCGATTGCTGGCTTTATGCTCTCCCGCGCCGTGCTGGCGATTGGCGAGGCGGGCAACTTCCCCATCGCGATCAAGGCTACTGCGGAATATTTCCCGAAAAAAGAACGCTCCCTGGCCACCGGCATCTTCAACTCCGGCGCCAACGTGGGTGCAATCCTCGCGCCGATCTGTGTGCCGCTGATTGCCGGCATGTGGGGCTGGGAAGCCGCGTTTATCGTGATCGGCATGCTCGGGTTTGTGTGGGTGGCGGTGTGGTCGATGCTCTATGAGAAACCGGAGCAGCAAAAGCGCTTGTCCGCCGAAGAACTCGCCTACATTCGCAGTGACCAGACCGTACAGCCTTTCGCGCCTGAGCCTGTGGGGGCGACGCCGAAAAAAGTCTCGTGGTTCAAGCTGCTGACCTACCGCCAGACCTGGGCGTTCGCCTTCGGCAAGTTCATGACCGACGGCGTGTGGTGGTTTTTCCTGTTCTGGCTGCCCACGTACCTGTCGGCGCAATACAACATGAAAGGCGCGGATATCGTGATGCCGTTGGCCGTGCTGTACAGCATGACCATGGTCGGCAGTATCGGCGGCGGCTGGTTCCCCAGCTACTTTATGGCGCGCGGTGATGCCCCGTATGACGGCCGCATGAAAGCCATGCTGGTGATCGCGCTGTTCCCTCTGGTGGTGCTGTTGGCGCAACCGTTCGGTTACCTGAGCTTCTGGGTGCCGGTGTTGTTGATCGGCGTGGGCGCCTCGGCGCACCAGGCGTGGTCGTGCAATATCTTCACCACCGTGTCGGATATGTTCCCGCAAAAAACCGTGGCGTCGGTGGTCGGCATCGGCGGTATGGCGGGCGGCCTGGGCGGTGTGGTGATGACCAAGATCGGTGGCTGGGTGTTCGACTACTACAAGTCCATCAACGACATTCACACCGGCTATATGATCATGTTTGCGATTTGTGCCTTGGCGTACCTGGTCGCGTGGAGCGTGATGAAGGCGCTGGTGCCGCGGCATAAGGAAATCACTGACCTGTAAACCCGTCCCCTGTGGCGAGGGCGCTTGCTCCCGTTGGACTGCGTAGCAGTCCCATGCTCTTGAAGCAAAGAGCAGGGGCCGCTTCGCAGCCCAGCGGGAGCAAGCTCCCTCGCCACAGTGACAAGGTTCAACGGCGGTTACCGATTGCGTGTCACCCGCCAAACGGTGTTGGCCAAGTCGTCAGCAATGATCAGCGCACCTTTGGGGTCGACCGTCACGCCCACCGGGCGGCCACGGGTCTTTCCGTCGTCGCCACGGAAACCGGTGGCGAAATCAATCGGTTCGCCAGCCGGCTTGCCGTTGCTGAACGGTACGAAGATCACCTTGTAGCCCACCGGGTTGTCGCGGTTCCAGCTGCCGTGTTCGCCGACAAACACGCCGTCGGCGAATTGTTCACCCATGGCCGGTATCGAAAAATCCACGCCCAGTGCCGCAACGTGCGAGCCCAGGCTGTAATCCGGCTTGATCGCGGCCGCCACTTTCAGTGGGTTCTGCGGTTGCGCGCGGGGGTCGACGTTCTGGCCCCAGTAGCTGTAGGGCCAGCCGTAGAAGGCGCCTTCGCGCACTGAGGTGAGGTAGTCCGGCACCAGGTCGGGGCCGAGTTCATCGCGTTCGTTGACCACCGTCCACAATTGCCCCGAGCCCGGCTGAATGGTCAGTGCGGTCGGGTTGCGCAGGCCGGTGGCGTAGGGCTTGTGCGCGCCGCTGGCTGCGTCGATCTGCCAGACCATGGCGCGGTCGATCTCCACTTCCATGCCGCGCTCGGTGATGTTGCTGTTGGAGCCAATGCCCACATAGAGCTGGCGCCCGTCTTCGCTGATGGCCAGGGATTTGGTCCAGTGATGGTTGATCTGCGCCGGCAGGTCGGTGATTTTGGTCGGCGCGCCGCTGGCTTGGGTCTGGCCGTCGGTATAGTCGAAGCGCACCAGGGCATCCTGGTTGGCCACGTACAGCTTGCCGTCGGCGAAAGCCAGGCCATAGGGCGCGTTGAGGTTGTCGGCAAACACGGTCTTGAGCTCGTAGTTGCCGTCACCGTCGGCATCGCGCAGCAACGTGATGCGGTTGCCACCCTTGACCTTGGTGTTGCCCTGAGCCTTGATCACGCTGGCGATTACATCCTTGGGCTTGAGCTTGGCCGCACTGCCGCCACGGCCTTCGGCGACGAGGATATCGCCATTGGGCAGCACCAGGGTTTGCCGAGGAATGGCCAGGTCGGTGGCGATGGCCGTGACGCTGTAGCCTTGCGGCACCGTGGGTTTTTGCTCGCCCCAGGGTGTCGGCTCGGCAATCTTCATGCTCGGCAGCAGGCTGCTTTGTTGCTCGGGCAGTTTGGGATCGGGACCGCGTGCCTGGGTTTTGTCGCCGGCGTCGCCACACGCGCTCAGCAACAGCGCTGCGCTCAGTAAGGTCAGCGTATTGAGTGGGTTCATTTGGCAGCTCCCGAGCGCAGGTTGGTCAGGCCGACCCATGTGGCAAAAATCGCCAGAACCGTCACGATCACCGACAGTACCAGGCCAACAGGCATCATGGCGTAGGCGTCCTTGGCATGTTGGAAGGCGTTGACCAGCCCGAGTCCCCAGGTGATCAGTAACAGCAGGAAGTACGCGGCGGGGCGTCCGCCTTTATGCTCGGCGCGCACCAGGTTGACCAGCGCGAACAACAATGCAAAGCCACAAAACACCAAGGCACCGGCGATCAGCCAGGACGCGAAGTTGGCCCATTGGATCTGATAGGTCTGGCCGTAGGCGATGTCACTGAGCAACGCACCGAGAAACAGCGGCACGGTGCCGGCCAACAGGGTCGAGTGCAGCGGGCCAGGCCTGACGAGTGGGTAGGCGGGAAGGGTGGTCATAGGGTCGCGGCTCCTTGTTTTATCCAACGCCCCGGGGCGGGGCAGCGCATAGGGAAGGAGCGTAGAGCCTGGCGGATAGTTCAGCGCAATTCGTGTCGAAATATTATTTCAGGGTTTGAGAGGGCTTTAACGGGTCCACACATAGCGCACCTCTTCCAGCGTCACGCCACCGCGCACCAGCGTGCGACGGCTACCTGGGTCTTCAGTGCCGCCAAAGCGTGTATAGAAACGTACGGCTCTTTGGTTGGCGGCTAAAACCCATAAGGAAATGCGTTTATAACCCTGTTCAACCAAACGTTGGAAACCCGCCTGCCACAATTGCGCGCCGATGCCGTGACCCCAGTAGTCCGCCAACACGTAGATAGCCATGACCTCTCCCGATGCGACCTCGGGCGTGTCCGTATCCCGGCAAAGGCCCAGCGACAGCCAGCCGATAACGTTGCCATCCACTTCGGCGACTAATACGCCAGCGTCTTGGCTTTCAATCAAGCGCGCCCAGTTAGCCTCTTTCTGCGGCAGTGTTGTGCTCAGCGAGGCCAGAAAATCTGCTGGCATCAGGTCTACATAAGCCTGTTGCCAACTGCTCACATGCACCTGAGCGATGTGCTTGGCGTCCTTGGGCAATGCATCACGAATCATAACCATCCCTTGTCGTTAATTTGTCGAAACCAGGGTGCCCATTCACTGTTACAGAATAGGTTCTCATTATGCAGAGCCCTGAAAACTGGCATGCTTCAGGGCCTGACAAAAGGAACCGTGTCCATGCCAACCCTGCACCTGCTGTGCGGCAAGATCGCCTCCGGCAAATCCACCCTGGCCAACACTTTGGCCGCTGAACACGCCGCCATCCTGTTGAGCGAAGACCATTGGCTCGCCACCCTTTACCCCGGTGAAGTCCTCTCGATTGCCGATTACGTGAGCTGCGCCCAGCGTATTCGAGGTGTGCTCGGGCCGTTGGTGATCAACGTGCTGCGATCGGGCATCAGCGTTGTGTTGGACTTCCCGGCCAATACGCTGGCTAATCGCGAGTGGCTGCTGAGCTTGGCCCAGGCTGCGCGAGCGCCGCACTGCCTGCACTATCTGGAGCTGGATGACGCCACCTGCCGCAGCCGTTTACAGGCGCGCAATGCCCAGGGCGAGCATGATTTCGCCGCCACCGACGCCGAGTTTGACCTGATCACCCGCCATTTCTGTGTGCCGAGTGAGGCGGAAGGCCTGGTGATCGAGGTGCATCACCCATGAGTACGGTGACCGGTGTGGATGCCCAGGGCTGTGTGCTGACGCTGGGCAATGCCGCCTTCCAGCCTGAGTTTGAGCCGCTGCTGGCGGATGTTATCGCCAGCCTCTCCCAGTCCGGGCTGGACGGCATTTATGTGTATGGCAGTGTCGCCAGGGGCGAAGCCCGCCCAGGTGAGTCGGACCTGGACCTTAGCCTGATTCTGCTCGAACCGCCGGATGCACAGGTATTGGCACACTTGGAAACGCTGCGCCAGGCGCTGGAGCAACGCCACCCGGTGGTCACCAAGATTGACTTCGATATCGGCCACCGCGCCGAAGTACTGGCGCCCGAAAATGCAAATAAATGGGGTTTCTGGCTCAAGCATCATTGCCGTTGTGTGTGGGGCGAGGATCTTTCGCTGCGCTTTGAACGCTTCCAGCCTTCGCGCGAAATCGCCCTGGCGTTGAATGGTGATTTTGAATCCGTGTTGAGCGGCTATCTCAACCTCATCCATCAGGCCAATACCCCAACCGAGCGCCTGCGGCTGCAACGCGAAGCGGCTCGCAAGCTGATTCGAGCGACCAACATATTGCGCGGCCCCGACGCGCCCTGGCCGTACACCCTCGAAGAGCACGTTGCCTTGTTCGTACAGCATCACCCCGCGATGCGCATCCAGATCGCGTATTTCCTGTTCGAGGCGCGAAACCCGAGTGCCGTGGGCGAGCCCTTCAGCGTGCGACTGCAAACCTTTATCGACTGGATGGTTTCACAGCAGGTATAGACAGCAGGTATAGATAGGTAATTTGGCACTCAGGCTCACTTTACCTACGCTGCGCACATCAGGATTTAAAACGCCCGACCAAGCCATTCAGCTCCTGCGACAGGCTCGATAACCGCCCCGAATCATCCTGCGCAGCATTGGCCAGGCTCTCCACCAACCTTGCCTCGTCATAGATCTGCTGGATATGGCGGTTGATTTCTTCGGCCACGCTGTGTTGTTCCTCGGCGGCGGCGGAAATCTGCAGGTTCTGGTCGCGGATCTCGTTTACCGACAACTGGATGCCCTCGAAACTGTCCCGCGCGTTTTCGATGGACGACACGCTGGCGCGGGACAGGTCCAGGCAACTGCTCATCTTCTGGGTGACTTCTTCGGTCTTGCTGCCGAGGGTGCCGAGCAACTGCTCGATCTCGCCGGTGGAGTCGGAGGTGCGCTTGGCCAGTGCGCGCACTTCGTCGGCCACCACGGCAAAACCACGGCCCTGATCACCGGCGCGGGCGGCTTCGATGGCGGCGTTGAGGGCCAGCAGGTTGGTCTGCTCGGCGATGGCGCGAATAGTGCCGAGGATCTGGTTGATGCTGCGGCTGCCGGCTTCCAGCTCGACCATGGCCTGGGATGACTCGGTCAGGCGGCGGCCCAGGCGGTTGACGTTATCGGTGGTGACTTCGATCTGCTGTTTGCCTTCGGCCACACGGCGATGGCCGTTCTCGGCCGACTCCGCCGCGCCGCTGCACGAGCGTGCGACTTCGTTGGCGGTGGCGACCATTTCATTGAACGCGGTAGACACCAATTCCACCGCCTCACGCTGGCGCCCGGCGGCTTCGTTCATGTTGTGTGCCACTTCGCTGTTGACCCGTGACGCGTCCTGAAGATTGGTGGAGGCCGCGCCAATATGCTGGATCAGCTGACGGATTGCGGCGAGGAATTTATTGAACCAGCCCGCCAGCTCGGCAGTTTCATCCTTGCCCTGTACTTGCAGCTCATGGCGCAAATCGCCTTCACCCTGGGCGATGGACTGCAAGCCGGTACTGACCTGGCCGATCGGTTTGACGATCACCTTGGAAAACGCCGCGGCGATCAGCCCGAAGATCAGCACCAGCACGGCCACGATTGCCGTGGTCAGGTAGGTCATGCGCGTCGCCGCTGCCATGACTTCGCTGTATTCGATCAGCCCCACATACCGCCAGCCCAGGCCCGGCGAGGTCCACACGTTGGCCATGTAGCGCACGCCGTCGATGACCACCTCGGTTGAGCCCTGGGGCGTCTCGGCCAAGTGCGCATACGGCGCGCCGAGGTCCTTGAGCGGCTTGAAGTTGTGCGCGGCGTTGCGCGGGTCGACCAGCACCACGCCGTCTTCGATCAACATCACGTAGCCGCTTTCACCCAGCTTGATGCTCTTGAGCAATTCGGTGAGGTTCTTCAGCGACACGCTGACCACGAACACGCCCTTGGCCTTGCCGCTGCTATCGAGCAGCGCACGTGCGGTGCCCACCAGCGCCACATCATCCTTGTCGTAGTAGTAAGCGGGTGTGCGCACGGTCTTGTTGGGGCTGGCCATGGCAGCCTTGTACCAGGGGCGGGTGCGCGGGTCGTATTTGGCCAGTTGTGGGTCATCGGGCCATTTGGCGTAGGTGCCGTCTTCGAGGCCAATGGACAGAATCGCAGCGGAAGGGTGGGTGGCGCCAAAACGGGCAAACTGGTCGATTACCTGCTGCGCCTGGGCGGGCATTGGCTGACTCGCGGCGTTTGCAGGCTGATAATCTTTTAGAGTGTTCACTGAAGTGTATACAGGATCAGCGGACATTTGATCGACGTTCTGCAAGGTGCCGTCGAAGAATTGCCGGATATTGCCATCGATCTGACGTATTTCGCGGGTGCTGCCATCAATAAACTGATCGACCGCCTGAGTCCGCGTGTTCATGACGGAGATAACTGCAACCAGGCTAACCGGGATAAAGGCGACAGAGACGAACGCGAGAACGAGCTTGTTTTTTATTTTCATCGAGACGACCACTGGGCGAAGAGGCGATTTGATATCACTGACTGTCTCGGCCCGAGGGTTATAAAGCTTTAGCTTTATTTTGTGTACAACAACAATTGATTTTGTCCTGAGAAATTAACCTGCCGGAAGGCGCACTTGGATTAACCCTTGATTGCCTTCAAGGCAGCCTTCAGGCCGCCGGTCGCGCTGGTCAGCGGCGTCGGCCCTGCCGTCACGAGAGCAGCGGCCCCGGCCATGGAGGCTTGGGCCAGCGCAATCACGGATGCGCCATCGATATAGGCCTGATCGGCCGCCCTGGCGATGGTCGACAGGTAGCCATCAATATCGCCCGCCTTGAACAGCGCCCAGGCGCCTGGAACCAGCTGCACGTCAACGGTTGCGTCTGAGTGCAACGCTGCGCGGTGGAACAGGCTCGAGGTGGGGGCGAGGGTGGTTTCGACGGCGCATAACACCACAACCTTGCCGCCTGCTTGAACGGCTGTGAGAGCGAGGGCTTGGTCCGCCCTGAGGATGGATGACTGGGTACACTCGTCAAGCTCATCAACCGATGGCCCCAACGTCGAGCAGGTGAGTACCACGACGTCAGCGTGTTGAGCGAGTGAAAGTAATGCGTTGGCGGTTGAGGCCGCAATTTCAGGCGTGAGATTACCCATTTCTTCCGCCGCAGCCAGAAGGTCGGTACGCACTTCATGCTGCAAAACGGCGGGTGCGATTCCCAGTGCTTGTGCGGCTGCGTCGAAGACGGCAATGTTGCTGGCTGCGGTATGAAGGCAGGTGATTCGCATAGGGGGTCGCCAGGTTGGAAGTGCTGAGCCCCACAGTGTTATCACAGTTAAGATGCCGTCGACATCTTCTCATTAAGGACAATGCATGCCACTGATCACGGAACGTGTAGCGCTGGCCCGCAACGGCGCCAACGATAAGGTTATTTGCCGCATGGCCTCAGGCTGGGCGGTGATGGGCGATGTGCAGTTCTTGCCGGGCTATTGTTTGTTGTTGCCCGACCCGGTGGTTGCCAGCCTCAATGATCTGGATGCCGAGGCGCGTGCAATCTACCTGCTCGATATGGCGCGCCTTGGCGATGCCGTGCTGGCGGCTACCGGTGCCCTGCGCATGAACTACGAGATTCTGGGCAACTCGGAACCGGAGTTGCATTGCCATATTTTCCCGCGTTACGCCTCGGAGCCGGAGGGCAAACGCAAGATGCCGGTGTGGTTCTACGACTGGAAAACCGCCATACCTTACGCTGAAGATCAACACGGTGAGTTGCGCAACACGATCGCGCAGTTACTCAAATCCGCCATGGAAGCTGGATGATGCATAGAAATAATCTGGTCCCGGAATTGATGGTGACCGACCTGAACTGCAGCCTTGAGTTCTGGGTCGGTTGTCTGGGGTTCACGGTGGCTTATCAGCGCCTGGAAGACGGCTTCGCGTATCTTGACCTGGACGGAGCCCAGGTGATGCTTGAACAAGTCGACCCACTCGCCAGTCAATGGCTCACGGGGGCGTTGGAACGGCCATTCGGGCGCGGCATGAACCTGCAAATTGATGTCGTGGCGGTACATCCGGTTATTCAACGGCTGGAGAGGGCGGCCTATCCCGTGTTCAAGGCCTGCAAAGACGTGTGGTACCGGGCAGGCGAGGTCGAGGTTGGGCAGCGCGAGTTTCTGGTGCAGGACCCGGATGGTTATCTGGTAAGACTGGTAGAGCGGCTTGGTGAAAGGACGAGAGACAATGCGTGAGCGCAAGGCGGCACGCCTTTTGGTGATCAGCCCGGCTCGAAAAGTGCTGCTGTTCCGGTTCGTCCACAAGGACGGGGCACTGGCCGGCAGGAATTACTGGGCGACGCCCGGCGGCGGTGTTGAAGCCGGGGAAACCTTTCACACCGCTGCGATCCGTGAGCTGCGCGAAGAGACCGGCATTGTGGTCAGTGACGTACAAGCGCCGGTAGCAGATCGCCGATTTGAGCTGATGCTACCCAGTGGTGAAACGGTGTTGGCCATTGAGCAGTACTTTGTTGTGCAGGCGCAAAACGAGCACCTGTCGCGAGACGAATGGACAGTGCAAGAAGCCCAGGTCATGGCGGATCACCATTGGTGGTCCACCGAGGAGCTGCATTCGACGGCAGACACGGTATGGCCAGAAGGGCTTATCGACATGCTCGCGCAGGCAGGCGTTTTTTAAAGCATGGCCAGGATATCGGCAGTGGCTGTGACCCTGGCGTAATCCATCGCCAGGTTGCTCAGCGACAGTGCATGCACATCCTCGGCAGGCCAGAGGCGGCCCGATAAATCGGCTTGATCAAAGGTGTAGCAGGCGTCCGCCGCCACTGTTACCTCAAAACCCAGGTTGCCGCCGGAGCGCGCCGTAGACTCGACAGAGTTGTTGGTGATCACCCCAACGATCACCAATTGCCGGATCCCACGCACATGCAGCCAACGCTCCAGGCCGGTGGCGGCGAACGCATCCGGGACGTTTTTTTCCACCACATGCTCATGCTTGAGCGGTGCCAGTGCCGGCTGGAACTCACAGCCCGGTTGGCCCGGCCAAAACACCGAGCCTTCGCTGCGGGACATGTGCCTTACATGCACCACGGGGCGATTGGACTGCCGCCATGCACGCTGCAGGTGCTGTATCTGCACCTCGGCGTCGGGGTTATTGCGGCGCCCCAGCGTGGGGTCATTCATGCCTTGCTGCATGTCGATGATCAACAACGCGGCGTTTGTGGCTAGCGGTTCCATGGCACATCCTTTAGCTGGATCAGGCGCGAAACATAGCAGCGATTGGGCGTGCTTAAACAGGTCTATTGTTCGAAGCTCATTTGCACGATGCACATCGATCCAAAGTGGGAGCTGGCTTGCCTGCGATAGCGGTCTATCAGTGCATAAATCTGTTACTGACCCACCGCCATCGCAGGCAAGCCAGCTCCCACAGTCGCCGATACTCCCATCGAGCGCTGGTGCCTTCAATCGCCGTGTGAACCTTGCGCTACGGCTTCGTAAGCAATCAGGGCCGATTGAGTGTATTCACATAAGCACTGAACATAGCGGCCATGCCATTGGCATACACCTCGATTTCGGCAGCGGTGCGCGGGCTGAAGGAAAAGTCCTTGCCCACGCAACCCAGCGTGCTGCGGATCAGGTCACACGCCAGTGCGCGGGTTGCGTCGGGCACCTCGGGCAGCAACTCGTGCATGAAGGTCTCAAAGGCTTGCCGGCCGGCCGCGCGCACTTGCACGGCTTCCGGTGCATCGCGGTACAGCGGCGCCGCGTCGTGGAGCGCACCGCGCATCAGCGCCTCTTCGCACTCGGAATGAATAAATGCATGCACCAGTGTGCGCAGGCGGGTCAGCGGCGCTATTTCGGTTTTTTCGAGGATGTCGCGCAGCATTTGGGTGGTCTGCTGCCACTCATCGCTCTGCAATCGAAACAGGATCGCGGCCTTGTTGGGGAAATATTGATACACCGAACCGACACTCACGCCGGCTTTTTCCGCGACCCGCGCGGTGGTGAAACGCGTAGCGCCTTCCTTGGCCAAAACCTGAATAGCGGCTTCGAGAATCGCCGCCACCAACTCGGTCGAGCGTGCTTGTTGTGGCTGTTTGCGCGAGGCAATACGGGGCGTCTGGCGGGTGGTCATTTCGGGTTCCGAGCGCTGGGCGAACGCGAATAGCGAAGGCGATGAATCACTCGCATACTTTTAATGCGACGAATTAATCGCATCTTAGTCCCCATTCGACGGAAATCAATCATGACCACCCTGACCACCGCGCCTCTTGCAGCCCTGATCGAACGCCTCTACGCCCAAGCCAATGCGGCGACCAGCCCGCTCATCGATACTGTATCGCCGCAAGAGCGCAACCGCCTGATGTACAGCAAAACCGAGTACCTTGAGCTTTACACGATGCTCAAGGATCTGTGGCTGCCTGTATCGCGTGACACCGGCAACCTGCTCTATATGCTGGCCCGCAGCAGCCATGCAAAAGCTATTGTCGAGTTCGGCACCTCGTTCGGGTTGTCCACCTTGTTCCTGGCTGCCGCGCTGCGCGACAACGGCGGCGGCGTGTTGATCGGCAGCGAATTCGAACCGTCAAAGATTGCCCTGGCGCGCGAACATTTCATCGAAGGCGGCGTCAGCGACCTGATCGAGGTGCGCGAAGGCGACGCGCTGGTCTCATTGGCTGCAAACCTGCCGCAAACGGTCGACCTGCTGCTGCTCGATGGCGCCAAGTCGCTGTATGGCGATGTGTTGAACCTGGTAGAGAAGCACCTGCGGCCGGGCGCGCTGGTGGTGGCTGACAACACCAACTACTGCCCTGAATACCTGGCGCACGTGCGCGAACCTGGGAACGGCTATCTGTCGGTGCCGTTTGCCGATGATATCGAACTGTCGATCCGCCTCGGCTAAGGTTCAGCGCTTGCTCAATGCCAAGCGCGCGGCGAACAACACGAAGATCATGCCGGTGGTGCGGTCCATCCACCGGATCACCTTTTCCCTGCGCAGGAAACCGGACAGCGGTCGGGTGGCGCCAATCAGCAGCAGTGACCACAGCAGGCCCAGCAGCACATGAATGCTGACCAGGCCAAAGGTCCAGGCAATCAGCGGCTGGCCTTGGGGGATGAATTGCGGCAGGAAGGACACGTAGAAGATGCCCACTTTGGGATTCAGCACATTGCCCAGCATGCCCTTGAGGAACCAGTTGCCGCCCGGTTTGCCCTCGGCTTTGGCGGGTGACAGTGAGCGGCGTGGGCGCACCAACATGTTCAGGCCCAGCCACGCGAGATAAGCCGCGCCGCAATATTTGAGCAGGTTGTACGCCAGCTCCGACACTGCAATCAAAGCGCCCAGGCCAAACGCCACGGCCGCGCCCCACAGCAAGCAACCGGCGTTGATGCCGAAGGTGGCGTGCAGCGCCTGGCGTTTGCCTTCGACTGTGGCGGTGCGCAGCACCAGCGCGGTATCCAGCCCCGGCGTGAGCGTGAGCAGGGTGGCGGCGAAGGTAAAGGCGAGGAGGTTATCGGTAATGGACATGGGCCGATGGCTCAAAGTGTGGTGGGTGGACGTTAGCACCGATCGGCAGCCGATTCGCAAAACCCTGAGACTTCCCGGCGAAAATCTTCATAATGGCGGCCAATTTGTTTAGCTCGTTATTCTGGTGTGCCCGCATGGAAATTAAGGTCAACTTTCTCGACAACCTTCGGCTTGAAGCCAAGTTCGATGACTTCACGGTGATTGCCGACCAGCCGATTCGCTACAAAGGCGACGGTTCGGCCCCGGGTCCGTTCGATTACTTCCTGGCTTCGTCGGCGTTGTGCGCGGCGTACTTTGTGAAGCTGTACTGCGCAACACGCAATATTCCCACCGAGAATATTCGCCTGTCACAGAACAACATCGTTGATCCGGAAAACCGCTACAACCAGATCTTCAAGATCCAGGTCGAGTTGCCAGCGGACATCTCCGACAAGGACCGCCAGGGCATCCTGCGTTCCATCGACCGCTGCACCGTGAAGAAAGTCGTGCAGGCCGGGCCGGAATTTGTGATCGAGGAAGTGGAAAACCTCGACGCGGATGCGCAGGCATTGTTGATGCCCAATTCCACCTCCGAGGCGGGCACCTACATCGCCGGCAAGGACCTGCCGCTGGAGCAGACCATCGCCAATATGTCCGGCATTCTCGCCGGCCTGGGCATGAAGATTGAAATCGCCTCGTGGCGCAATATCGTGCCCAACGTGTGGTCGTTGCATATCCGCGACGCACACTCGCCGATGTGTTTCACCAACGGCAAGGGCGCAACCAAGGAAGGCGCATTGGCGTCTGCCCTGGGCGAGTTTATCGAGCGGCTTAACTGCAACTTCTTCTACAACGACCAGTTCTGGGGTGAGGAGCTGGCCAACGCGCCGTTCGTGCATTACCCGGACGAACGCTGGTTCCAGCCTGGGCCCAAGGACGAGCTGCCGAGTGAAATCCTCGATGCCTACTGCCTGAAGGTCTACAACCGTGAGGGCGAGCTGCGTGGCTCGCACCTGTTCGACACCAACTCGGGCAATGAAGAACGCGGGATTGTTGCGCTGCCGTTCGTGCGCCAGTCCGACGGCGAAGTGGTGTATTTCCCGTCCAACCTGATCGAAAACCTCTACCTCAGCAACGGCATGAGCGCGGGCAATACCTTGGCTGAAGCCCAGGTGCAGTGCCTGTCGGAGATCTTCGAGCGCGCCGTGAAGCGCGAAATCATCGAAGGCGAGTTCGCCTTGCCGGACGTGCCCGCAGAAGTGCTGGCCAAATACCCCGGCATTGTCGCGGGTATCGAAGGCCTGGAGGCCCAGGGCTTCCCGGTGCTGGTCAAGGACGCATCCCTGGGCGGCGAGTTCCCGGTGATGTGCGTCACCCTGATGAACCCTCGCACCGGCGGCGTATTCGCCTCGTTCGGCGCACACCCAAGCATGGAAGTGGCGCTGGAACGCAGCCTCACCGAACTGCTCCAGGGCCGCAGTTTTGAAGGTTTGAATGACCTGCCGCAGCCGACCTTTGAAGGGCAGGCGGTGACCGAGCCGAACAACTTTGTCGAGCACTTTATTGACTCAAGCGGCGTGGTGTCGTGGCGCTTCTTCAGTGCGCAGTCGGACTATGAGTTCGTCGAGTGGGACTTCTCGGGCGAAGGTGAAAATTCCAACGCCGAAGAAGCCGCCACCCTGTTCGGCATTCTCGAAGGCATGGGCAAAGAGTCCTATATGGCGGTGTACGAACACCTCGGCGCCACGGCTTGCCGGATCCTGGTGCCGGACTACTCGGAAATCTACCCGGTGGACGACCTGATCTGGGACAACACCAACAAGGCGCTGTTTTTCCGTGCCGATATCCTCAACCTGCACAGCCTTGATGAGGAGGCGCTGCAGGCGTTGGTCGAGCGTCTGATCGAAAGCGAGCTGGACGATTACACCGACATCACCACCTTGATCGGCATTGAGTTCGACGACAACACGGCGTGGGGCCAGTTGACCATCCTGGAGTTGAAACTGCTGATCTTCCTGGCCTTGCAGCAATATGAGGAGGCCAAGGAGTGCGTGGAGATGTTCCTGCAATACAACGACAACACCGCTGAACGCGGCCTGTTCTACCAGGCTGTGAACGCAGTGTTGGAGATGCAGTTGGACGACGACCTGGACCTCGCCGATTACGAGGCCAACTTCCGCCGAATGTTCGGTAACGAGCGGATGGATGCGGTGATGGGTTCGGTCGATGGCAGTGTGCGGTTTTATGGCTTGACCCCGACCAGCATGAAGCTGGAAGGCCTGGATCGGCATTTGCGCTTGATTGAGAGCTATAAAAAACTGCACTCGGCGCGGGCCAACGTCACTTCAGCCTGACACAATCCCCCTTGTGAAAGCTGGCTTGTGTGGGAGCTGGCTTGCCTGCGATAGCATCACCGCGGTGCAACTGATACACCGAGGTGTCTGTATCGCAGGCAAGCCAGCTCCCACAGGCGTCTAGATCAGGGCCAGCGCCTGAGCCAGATCGGCTCTCAAATCTTCCACATCCTCAACCCCCACCGACAACCGCACCAACCCATCGCCGATCCCCAACTGCGCCCGCGTCGCCGCAGGAATGCTTGCATGGGTCATGATCGCCGGGTGTTCGATCAGGCTTTCCACGCCGCCGAGGCTTTCGGCCAACGCGAAAATTTTCACGTTTTCCAGAAAACGTGTGGCACCCGCCAGGTCACTGTTCAAATCCACCGAAATCATCCCGCCAAACCCGCGCATCTGCTTGCGCGCCAGTGCGTGCTGCGGGTGCGAGGCCAGGCCTGGGTAGTACACCCGCGACACTTGCGGCTGCTGTTCCAGCCAGGTGGCCAGGTCCAGTGCGTTGCTGCAATGGCGCTCCATGCGCAGTGCCAGGGTTTTTACCCCGCGCAGGGTCAGGAACGCATCGAACGGGCCGGCAATCGCGCCGACCGAGTTTTGCAAAAAGCCCAGGCGCTCGGCGAGTTCCGGGTTGTGGCCGACGATGGCGATACCGCCGATCACGTCGGAGTGGCCGTTGAGGTATTTGGTGGTGGAGTGCACCACGATGTCGAAGCCCAGCTCCAGTGGGCGCTGGATCCATGGGCTGGCGAAGGTGTTATCGGCCACGCAGATGATGCCGCGATCGCGACAGATACGCGCAATGGCGCTGAGGTCGGTGAGGCTCAGCAGCGGGTTGCTCGGGGTCTCGACCCAGACCATGCGTGTGTCGCTCTGCAGTGAGGCTTCAAAGGCCGACAGGTCGCTTAAATCGACAAAGCTGAAACGGTGCCCGGCACTGCGTTGACGCACCTTGTCGAACAGCCGGAACGTGCCGCCATACAGGTCGTTGCCGGAGACAATATGCGCACCGGCATCCAGCAGTTCCAGCACAGTGGAAATCGCCGCCAGCCCCGAAGCAAACGCAAACGCCGCACTGCCGCCCTCCAGGTCGGCCACGCAGCGCTCGAGGGCAAACCGCGTGGGGTTGTGGGAGCGCCCGTAATCAAACCCCTTGTGTACGCCGGGGCTGTCTTGCAAATAGGTGGAGTTGGCGTAGATCGGCGGCATCAGCGCGCCCGTGGTTGGGTCGGGGGATTGCCCGGCGTGGATCACACGGGTGGCAAACGCGCTTTTATCGGGCAGGCTCATGCAAGGGATCTCCGTAGGTGGTTAAGCAGGTCGACGCGGGTGATCAGGCCATGGAAGCCGGATGTGTCGGCAATAATCGCGACCAGGCCGCGATCCAGTTCCGCCTGCAATTGGGCCAGGCTGGCGCTGGGGGCCAGGGTTTGCAAGGTTTTGCTCATGGCGTCTGCCACCACCATGGAAAAGTGTGTGGCGTCCTGATGCAGGCCCAGCAGGATGTCGGATTCGTCGATGACGCCGACCAATTCACGGCCGTCCACCAGCACCGGTAGCTGCGAGACATCCGCCAGGCGCATGCGCTGGAAGGCGGTGAGCAAGCTGTCGTCGGGGCTCACGCTGATCACCCGGCCGTCTTCGAAGCGCCGCGCGATCAGGTCGCGCAGGTCGCCGTAGTGTTTGTATTGCAACAGGCCCGCGTCGTTCATCCATTGGTCGTTGTAGACCTTGGACAAGTAGCGCGTACCGGTGTCGCAGACGAAGGTGACCACACGTTTTGGCTCGGTTTGTTCG
The DNA here is from genome assembly GCF_012985445.1 of Pseudomonas sp. WS 5532. Classification (NCBI taxonomy): domain Bacteria; kingdom Pseudomonadati; phylum Pseudomonadota; class Gammaproteobacteria; order Pseudomonadales; family Pseudomonadaceae; genus Pseudomonas; species Pseudomonas sp. WS 5532. The sequence goes on along the minus strand of NZ_JAAQWK010000008.1, from coordinate 191,831 downwards.
CGGCAGTAACGCAGTGCGGCGGCAAGCAGGGTGCCGGTGGATGAGCCGCCGAGGATGCCTTCGGCCTTGAGTAACTGACGGGCGTGGTCGAAGCTTTCTTCATCGCTGATGGAGTAGGCATGGCGCACACTGGAGAGGTCGGCAATCGAGGGGATAAAGTCTTCGCCGATGCCTTCCACGGCCCAGGAGCCGGGCGTTTCCATGTTGCCGCTGCGGCTGTATTCGGCCATCACCGAGCCCACCGGGTCGGCCAGCACCATTTCCAGTTCGGGCTGCACGCGTTTGAAGAAGCGCGTAAGCCCGGTGAGGGTGCCGGCCGAGCCGACACCGACCACAATCGCGTCCAGATCATGCTGGGTTTGCGCCCAGATTTCCGGGGCGGTGCTGGTTTCGTGGGCCAGCGGGTTGGCGGGGTTGTTGAACTGGTCGGCGAAGAATGAACCGGGAATGTCTTTGGCCAGGCGCGCGGCCACATCCTGGTAGTACTCGGGATGGCCCTTGCCGACATCGGAACGGGTGATGTGTACTTCGGCGCCCATGGCCTTGAGGTGCAAGACCTTTTCAGTCGACATCTTGTCGGGCACCACCAGCACCACACGGTAGCCTTTGGCCCGGCCGACCAGCGCCAGGCCCAGGCCGGTGTTGCCGGCGGTGGCTTCGATAATGGTGCCGCCTGGTTGCAGGCGGCCGTCACGTTCGGCGGCGTCGATCATGGCCAGGCCGATACGGTCCTTGATCGAGCCACCGGGGTTTTGCGATTCCAACTTGAGAAACAGCGTGCAAGGGCCAGTATCGAAACGGCTGACCTTGACCAGCGGCGTGTTGCCGATCAGTTCGAGCACGGCGGGACGTGGGAGGCTGGGCATGAATTCACCTTGGTTGCGAGCAGACAGAGGTGGTGCAGCAAAGTAAAGGCGTGCCTTGGAACATAGGCCGGGATCGCGCCGGTCGCAACCGGGCGGTCCGTTGGATGTCTTTTTTTGGCGCATGAACCCGACAGGGCGTTTACAGCAGCGCGCCCAACGCCTGTTGTACGCGCGCACTGGCAGCTTGCATCGGCGCGCGCAGTTCGCTGCCGATCAAGCCCTGCAACGCCAACCCAGCCTTCACCGGCGCCGGGTTGGGCTCTATGAACATCGTGTTGATCAGCGGCAATAACGTGAAAAACGTCGTCCTGGCCTCGGCCAATTGGTTATCGCGTACTTGCTGGCACAGCGCCACAAAGGCCTCGGTATGCAGATGCGCCGAGGCCGCAATCGCGCCACTGGCGCCCAGGCACAGCGCGTTAAAAATCTGGACGTCTTCGCCGCACAACACATTCACGTCACCACTGGCCAGCAACGCCAGGGTATTGGCCAGGTTGCCGCCACAATCTTTGATCGCGCTGATTCGCGGGTGTTTGACGATGCTCAACAACGTGGCCTGCTCAAAGGTCACGCCGGTGCGGTAGGGAATGTCGTAGAGCACAATCGGCACGCTGGAGGCATCCGCCAACGTGCGGAAAAACGCCTCAAGGCCAGCCTGGGAAGGGCGGATATAGCTGGGCGCGGGCACCAGCAGACCGGCTACCGGGCGCTTGAGAATTTCGCTTTGAAAGTGCAGCAGTTCTATCTGGTTGTTGCCCGCCAGGCCCATCACCACCTGCTGCGCGGGCACCCATTGCAGCACGGCATCGAGCACGGCGAGCTGCTCCTGACGGCTCAACGACGCGGCTTCGCCCGTGGTGGTGCAGACCATGATCCCGGCGACGTGTTTTTCCAGCAGGTGACCGACCAGCCGGTGCAGGCCGATAAAGTCGATGGCGCCATCCTGAAACGGCGTGACTATGGGAACCCAGATACCTTGAAACGATGACATGCACTTTCTCCTGATGGTTGACCGCTAAAGTCACCGTCAGAAGGGCAGAGGGATTGTGCAGAAGGAGGAGGAGGGGGCCGCCGCGCTCAATGTCCTGTCAGCTCATCTGACGGGACAGCGCGCCCCGGTCACATGAGCGACTGTTTCTTCGATTTTAGGGCGTGCGCCACGCAACCTTGCGCCTTGGCAATCAAGCCAATGGCACAAAGGTTAACGAAAGACGTTGCTGACATGCGCTGGCACACCCTGAATAAGATCTCCATCTTCAGGGGATGTGACTGAATATGTCAACTCCGCCGAAGGTGCTCGCGCACAAATGCGGCGACCTCGGCTGCCAGTTCCGCATCTTCCGGTGCGCCCATGAAGCCGCCATGGGGCATGGCCTCGAACACATGCAGCAGCGCCGGCACCTGCGCCTGGCGCAAGGCGCGGTGCATGCGCACGGTGTTGGACAGGAACAGATCCCGTGTACCGCTTTGCAGGAAGGTCGGCGGGAAGCCGGCCAAATCACCAAACAGGGGCGACAGGTACGGGTGGGACAAATCCGCGCCGTTGGCATACAGCAGGTTGGTGCTCATCAGCGGCATGGGCAGAACCACGTCGACGTCTCGGTTGACATGGAAACTATCGCCGGATTCGGTCAGGTCGACCTCCGGCGAGAGCAGCACCAGCGCCGCTGGCATTGGCAACCCTTCGTCACGGGCGCGCAAGACCATTGCCGCCGCCAGGTTACCGCCTGCCGAACGGCCGCCAATCACGATGTGCTCAGGCGCATGGTGCTTGAGTACATGGCGGTAGGTGGCCACGCAGTCATCCAGCGCCGCCGGGTACGGGTGATCAGGCGGCATGCGGTAATCAATGCCGTAGCACATCAGGTTGTGCAGGTCGGCCTGCTTGCCGGCGGCAATACGGCAGTTTTCGCCGCCACCGAACACCAGTGCGCCGCCGTGCAGATCGATGTAGGCAAAGGGCGTGTAGCCCGGCGGTGTGGCCACGTGCACGGTGGCGCTTTCTACTGTGATGGTGTGCAGGCTGGCGCGCAGGCCGTCCGCCTGTCCGGCATTGGCGCTGGTGTAGTTCTGGTCGACGACGGCTTGCAGCTGGCGCCAGCCATCGTGGTCGTGCGGCGCGGGCATGCTGTGCAGTGCGTTCAACGGCACGCCATCAGCCCCGACCAGGCGCTGGAGTGTCGCCTGGGCTGGGGCGCTGATCGAGCTTGGGACCGGGATGGTGCGCGGTTCAAGTTTTACGCCATGGTTCATGGGCCTGAGACTCGTGTTCGACGACTGAGGCCGCAAGAATGCCAGACTGCGGGCGGGTGTGGGAGCGGGCTTGCTCGCGAAAGCGGTGGGTCAGTCAATATCTGCCTGTCTGAAAGATTGCATTCGCGAGCAAGCCCGCTCCCACACTGGTCTGTGTTGCGTTCAACGCCCAGCTATCGCAGCTTCGATGGCGGCCACGTCGATCTTGGTCATGGTCATCATCGCATCGAACGCACGCTTGGCGATGGCCGGGTCGGCATGCGTCACCGCCGCAGACAAGACGCGCGGGGTGATCTGCCAGGACACGCCCCATTTGTCCTTGCACCAGCCGCAAGCGCTGGCCTGGCCGCCGTTGTCGATAATGGCATTCCAATAGCGGTCGGTTTCGGCCTGGTCGTCCGTCGCCACCTGAAACGAAAACGCCTCGCTGTGCGGGAACGCCGGGCCACCATTCAGGCCCAGGCAGGGAATGCCCAGCACGCTGAAGTCGACGGTTAACACATCGCCTTGCTTGCCCGCCGGAAAGTCGCCAGGGGCGTGATGCACGGCCGTCACAGCGCTGTTCGGAAACGTCCGGGCGTAGAAAGTGGCCGCCTCCAGGGCGGTGCCGTTGTACCAGAGGCAGAGGGTGTTTTTGTTCATCTTGGGTCTCCACGGGGTGGTTGGGTGTAGAGAGTCTAGACGGTCGAGCAAGGTTTATCGGGTGTCAGCTGTTGGGCTATCGCGGCTTTGTCGATGACCGACCAGACCTGCGCAATTTTCCCGTCGCAGCACTCGTAGAATACGTTTTCATCGAAGGCCACGGTCCTGCCGTTGATCGGCAGCTCGAAGAACTCACCTTTGGGGCTGACGTTGAAATTCAACCGGCTGGCGATGGTAGGCGGGTCGGCTACCAGCAGCTGGATGCGAAACACCAGGTCCGGGATCTCACGAAAGTCGCGTTCCAGCATCGCGCGGTAGCCTGCCAGGCCGACGGTGGTGGCGTTGTAGGTCACCTGCGGGTGGACGAAGTGGCCCAGGTGCTCCCAGTCCTGGCGGTTGAGGCAGTCGATGTAGCCTTGGTAAAAGTCGGCGAGTTCGATTCGGGTCATGTCGCGTTTTCCCTGTTCGTTGAGTGCGCAGGCTTGTCCTCACGCCCTGCGCGCCATCAACAACACCGTCGCCGCCGCCGACAACAACCCGGCACAGCAGCGATTGAATAGGCGCTTGCCGCTGGGTTCGGCAAACCAGCGGCGCATGTGCGTGCCCATGTAGGCATAGGCGCTGATCGCTATCCATTCTAAACCCAGGAACATCCCACCCAGCAGCGCGAATTGGGGGGTGATCGGTTGGCCGGGTACCACGAATTGCGGGAGGAACGCGGTGAAGATCAGGATGGCTTTCGGGTTGCCAGCCGCCACCAGGAACTCCTGACGTGCCAAGGCCCACAATCCCACTTTGTGCGTGGCTGATTCAGCTTCTTTCTGCGGATTAGCCCGCCACAACTGGAACGCCAGATAAAACAGATACGCCGCACCGAGAATCTTGATCCCGTAGAACAACAGCTCCGAAGTCTGCAGCACCACCGCCAAGCCGGCAGAGGCGAGGGCGATCATGCCGGCAAAGGCCAGCAAACGGCCAATACCCGCAAGGCAAGAAGTGCGATAGCCATAGTGCGTGGAGTTGCTCACGGACAGCAGGTTGTTGGGGCCGGGCGCCATGTTCAGGGCGAAGCAGGCGGGCAAGAATAGGGCGAGGGTGGCGAGGTCCATGGCGGCTCTGGGTGGGGGCGGATGGAAGCGTTGAGGATAAATGCAGTTGAGGCGCTTGAGCAATTAGCACGTGAACCCCAACGCGCGTGGGGCACAATCAAGAAGGCAGCCCGTGAGGTCAGGTTTATCTTGGCTTACCACGATACCCAGCCTGTCCCGCGCTTTACTTGAGTTGCGGTGCAAAATAACCTGCGCCCTTCAGGCATCGCCCTGTTTCATCACAAACCGCGTTTTTCAGGGAGAAAATCAGTTGGTTACCACGAACATTGTTCACACGCTGGGTGCACCGACAGCGCTTGATTACTACGACCGCAGGTCGGTTGTGTTGCCCGTTGATATCACTGCACTGGCGGCGTGGAACATCATGACCGCCGAACCTGGCATGTTCATGCGGTTGGCCTTTCGAATCCGCGACCGGATTTCTTCGTTGTTCGGTGTGAAACGCATCGGTGGGTTCTCGGGCTCGCCGCGAATCAGCGTACAAGCGGGCGAGCGACTGGATTTTTTCCTGGTAGAACACAGCGCCCCGGACGTGTTGGTGCTGACCGAGCGCGACCGGCACCTGGATGTGATGATTTGCCTGTCGATCAGTGAGCGGGTGTTTACGATCACCTCATCGGTGCTCACCCATAACACCTTTGGGCGTCTGTACATGTTGCCGGTTGGGCCGGCGCACAAGCTGATCGTCAACAGCAACCTGAGGCGACTGAAACGCAAGCTGGATGCGCTGCAAAAGTAACCTGTGGCGAGCAGGCTTGCCCTGCGTTGGGCTGCGTAGCAGCCCCTGCCTTGCTAACTGACTAACCGCGTTGCCTGAAGTGGGGTGGCTTCGCCACCCAGCGCGGGGCAAGCCCGCTCGCCACAGAGGCTATGTTTGCCTTGGCTGATGGGTTTGAGCCAAGTGCGGCTGTTTTTCAATGAGACGGGCTTGTTCCGGCCTGTTTAGCCAGTATTCTGTTCCACTCCCTCAGTGAGGTTTACCCATGCGCGTCACGGTCGTAGGTGCTGGAGCAATCGGTGGTTTCCTAGCGTGCAAATTGTTCGCCGCCGGCCACGACGTCAGCGTGATCGCGCGTGGCGAAACACTCGCCGCCATTGGCGAGCATGGGCTGAAGCTGCACACGGGCGATGAGGTGTTGGTTGCCCCACTGAAAGCGACCTGCGCACCTGAAGAGCTTGGCATTCAGGAGATGGTCATATTTGCCGTCAAGGCGCCGGCATTGCCCAGTGTGGTGGAACAGGCCAAGGCATTGATTGGCCCGCAAACCCTGGTTATTCCTGCACTCAACGGCTTACCCTGGTGGTATTTCCTGCAGTCGGCAGGCGCTTTGGCGGGTATGCGTCTTGAGGCTGTCGACCCCGGTGGCGTGATAGAAAAGGCTGTGCCCGTTGCAGCCGTTGTCGGTTGCGTTGTATTTGCCTCATGTACCGTGCTGAGTCCCGGTGTGATCAAGCACATGTCCGGAAGCCGAATGGTGTTCGGTGAGCCGGCCGGTGGTAATAGCGCGCGCGTAGATGCAACCACCGAGGCTTTTCGTGAGGCAGGTTTTGATGCCCACGCCCACGCCAATGTGCGCGAAGAAATATGGTTGAAGCTGCTGGGCAATGCCTGCTTCAACCCGGTCAGCCTGTTGGTGGGCTGCGCAACCGATGAGTTGATCGACGACCCATTCCTGCACGCACTGTTCATCGGCATGATGGATGAGTTGCTGGATTTGGGACGCACACTGGGCATCGCGCCCCAGATTGATTCCGCGCAACGCATTGCGATCACCCGCAAGCTCGGCAAGGTGAAAACCTCGATGCTGCAAGACGTTGAGGGGCACAAACCGGTGGAGATCGAGGCCATCCTTGGCACGCTTGTTTCAGTGGCTGATCGCATCGGGGCACCGATACCTCGCACGCGCACCGTGTATGCCTTGGCGCGCATGCGGGCTAAAAACCTGGGGATTTTGCCAGGCTGAGCCATCCTCACGTTGAGGCGTTTTTCAGGGGTGAAACCTGCGCCCCAACGCATCCAGCCTTACCGCAATCGGCGGCAACTGCTCACTGCTGCGCGCGAGGGTTTCCACATCATCCGCGGTGTTTTGTGCAATGTTCTGCACGGACTGCAGGCGCCCGACGATCTCCAGGTTGGCCGAGGTTTGTTCGCGGGTGGTCATCACGATTCGCCCGTTCAGCTCGTCGATATGCGCGATGTCGGCGCCCACGGCCTGCAACATGTCCACCGCCAGTTGGCTGTCCTCCACACAACGCGCTACACCTGCCTGGCTGTCGTGCATTGCCTCGACGGCCTGGCGGCTGCCGTGTTGCAGGCCTTCGATGATCTGTTTGATTTCCTGGGTGGAGACGGCAGTGCGTTGCGCCAGGCTGCGGACCTCATCGGCGACCACCGCAAAACCCCGGCCTTGCTCGCCGGCGCGGGCGGCTTCGATGGCGGCGTTGAGCGCCAGCAGGTTGGTCTGGTTGGCGATGCTGCTGATCACTTCGAGTACCGAGCCGATCTGCTCGGCCTGGGTGGCCAGGCCTTGTACGGTGTGGTTGGTGCCGTCGATGCGTGAGGCCAGTTGGGTGATTTCATGTTGGGCACGGCCGACGCTTTGCTGGCCGCGCACGATCTGTTCGCGGGCCTGGCCTGCGTGTTCCACCGCGTGTTCGACGTGCTGGGTGATATGGGCCGTGGCGTCTTCCATGCGCTGCATGGAGCCGGTCATCTGGTTGATTTCCGTCAACTGATGGCGTGCGCCGGTTTCCAGGGTGCCGCTGGCGCTGGCCAATGCCTGGCCGAGTTGGCCGAGACCGTGGGAGTCACGGGTCACGCCATCGATCAGGTGGGTGATCTGCTGCAGGAAGTGGTCGAAACGCTTGGCCAGGGACACATGCACCTTGCCTTCACCCTGGGCGGTTTCAACGGTGAGCTGGGAGGTCACGGCGAGCATTTTTTCCAGCATCTCCTGGCTTTCGACCGCCTCGGCCTGGCTATGAATGGCGAGGTAGAGCAAGGCGACCGTCTCCATCACAACGTAGAAGGCGTGCACGAACACCATGTTCCAACCGCCATGATGGTCCATTACAAATACCGGGAAACCCTGATGTTGCAACGCGTGAAACACCACGTGGTGGACGGCGATGGTCACCGCCGCGACGAGGATCGGCAGCCAGTCGCGGTAAAACGTCAGCACCGCCAGCAGCGCAAAGATACCGAAGTGCGCTTCGATCAAGCCCTGCGCCTGGTTAATCTGCAGCGCCGCCATGACCATCAGGCCGGCGCCCAGCAAACAACGCATCAAACGGGTGCCACCGAGGGCGCGATAGAGCAGGGTGAGCACCACGCTGGCGCCGCCGCCGACGATCACCGCTTGCAGCCAGGTGTCGTGCCAGAAGGCCAGGCCCAGGGAGAATAAAAACATCAGCCAGATCAACGCCAGCATGATGCGGTCGGCTTTGCGGTAGTGCTCCAGGAAGCGGGCGCGTTCGGGCATTCACTCTTACTCCATGTGGTCGAGCCAGGAACAAAGCATGCGGCGTGCCATGACGGCTCGCAAAAGGAACGCCAAAGGGCGGCGCCAGAAGCGTATCGGCATTCCTTTGGGCGACTTTAGGCACGGCTGCTACGCAGTTCACGTCGCTTCACAGGTGATCGGCGTCCACTATGGCCTTGGCAAACGCCGCCGGCGCTTCTTGCGGCAGGTTATGGCCGATGCCGCCGCTCACCAGACGGAACTGGTACTTGCCGGTAAAGCGTTTGGCGTAGTCCTCGGGTAATGGATGCGGCGCACCGTTGGCGTCGCCTTCAAGCGTGATAGTCGGCACGCCAATGCTCGGCGACTGCGCAAGTGTTTGCTCCAGGGCAGCGTATTGCGCTTCGCCCTGTACCAGGCCCAGGCGCCAGCGGTAGTTGAAGACGGTGATGGCCACGTGATCGGGGTTGTCCAGGCCTTTGGCGCTGCGTTCGAAGGTGGCCTCGTCAAAGGCCCACTTCGGCGAGGCGGTCTGCCAGATCAGCTTGGCGAAATCGTGGGTGTTTTTCTGGTAGCCGGCGGCGCCGCGTTCGGTGGCGAAGTAGAACTGGTACCACCACTGCAACTCAGCTTTGGGTGGCAGCGGGTTCTTACCGGCGGCCTGGTTGCCGATCAGGTAGCCACTGACTGACACCAATGCCTTGACCCGTTCCGGCCACAGCGCCGAGACGATATCTGCTGAGCGCGCGCCCCAGTCGTAACCGCCCAGCACCGCTTGATTGATCTTCAGCGCATCCATGAAATCGATCACGTCCTGAGCCAGCGCCGCCGGTTCACCGTTACGCAAGGTTTTATCCGACAGAAAACGCGTGTCGCCATAACCCCGCGCATAGGGGACCAACACGCGGTAGCCCTTGGCGGCCAACAGCGGTGCGACGTTGGCGTAGCTGTCGATATCGTAGGGCCAGCCATGCAACAGGATCACCACTTGGCCATTGGCCGGGCCGACCTCGGCGTAGGCCACGTCCAGCAGGCCGGCCTTGATGTGCTTGAGCGTCCCGAACGCCGATTGATGCTGCGGTGCCGGGGTTTGCGGTTCGGGCATCTCGGCATGGGCCATGCCCATGGCCACGAATGGCAACAGGGCAAAAGCCAGGAAAAGTGGGTGGCGTTTCAACTGAGCGTGCATGGCGAGCCTCCTGGGGCTTGATGTGTGCCGGGTGCTCAGTTGAACGTCGTGCTGTATCGGCTGTGTTTCAGCAAGTGCCATGGGTTAAACGTTGTGTATCGCAACGGGCCCTGGATACAGTGCGATACACATACGCGGATCAGAAATCCATTCGAAGCCCCAGCGTGCCTTGGCGGCCGTTGAGGGCATTGCTGTCCAGGTTGCGGTTGTAGCCCAGTTGGCCGTACAGGCTGATGCCTTGGGCAACGGTCAAGGTGGCGCCGACGTTGAGGTCCAGCGTGGTCGACTTTTGCTCGGTGTTTATGTCGGTAGCATCATCGAACCTTACGGTGTTGGTGCCGGCGCGGGCATGCCAGACGTTGGCACGCACGTATGGCTGCAGGGGCATACCACTCACCTCATAGCTGCCACGCAAGCGGGCACCCAGGCGGGTGGTGACATGCGTGTCAGCGTCGTAGGAGACGGCGGAGATTCGGTCGTTCTGGCTGTCCAGCCGCGTGCGGTCGACGATGAGCTGGGCTTGTGGCTCCAGTTTCCATTGGGCACTCACAGTAAAAGGCCAGCCCGCTTCGGCGGACGCCAATGCATTGCTGCCTTTGGTTTTCATCTTGATGCCCCGGTCGGACTCGTTGTTGCCGGTGAAGCGGGTGCCCATTACCACCAGGTCCAGATAGGCGCGGTTGGCGCCGATCAGTGTCCAGTAGGCGCCCAGGCTGTCGCCGCGCAAGGTCAGGCGGCCTGCGTCCTTGTCTTGGAAGCCAGCGTTGAAACCCTTGACGTCGCCTTGCAGGCGGCTGTGGCCCACAAAGAAGCCAAGCCGGTGAGTCTGGCCGCTGTCCGTGGTGGTGGCGTACAGGTCGCTGCCCACCTGGAAGGCCGACAGCGAACTGTCCAGTGTCGGGCTGACCGTTCCCGCGAAACTCTGGCGACTGTTGCCGCCGTACACCCTGGCCCAACCCGTGGGGAATACCCCGGTTTGTTGCTGCTGGCGCTGATCGCCCACGCGCTCGTGGTAAGTCCCCAGCATGCCTTGCACGATTTGCTCGGCAGCTTGAAACAGCACGGCGTACACCGGCACTTCGGCGCGGTAAAGGGGGATTGCGGTGTTGCCTGGATTGGGCGGCAATGCTGGGGTGCCAGGCGCTGGGGTGGGCGGGGTAATCACCGCATCCGGCGTGGGCTGCGCCGGCACGGTGGAGCGCAGGTAGTAATTCTGTTCCGTACCCGCGGTCACGCCCCCTCTGAACAAGTGATAGTCAAACGCACCAGCAGACACGGGGCCAGCCAGCGAGAACGCACCGACGCTGCTGGTTGCGCCCTGGGTTGCCTGTACCACCTCAATGCCATCCTTCACGGTCAGCGCACCTGCACCGCCCAGGTTGGTGATGCTGATCGCCGTGGCGCCCAGCAGGGTGCCTTGGCTGACCACCAGTTTGTCGCTGGGTGAGTTATCCGCGCCCAACATCGTTTGCAGCGCCAGCCGACCGCCCGTGCCGATGTAATTGCCGTTGACCGTCAAGCTGTCGGTCGTGCTGGAACTGTCGGTACTCATATCGATCAGACCGGCGTTGTTCAAGGTTGCCAATTGTCCGGACGTGAAGGGCGCGAGAGTGCCCGTTGTGACGATCAATCTGCTCGTTGCATCAATGCTCATTGCGCCGGTACCGGTATCGCTGCCTCCCAATACGAATGTGCCACCGAGTGTCAGGGCCGACCCATTGACCATAGACACCCGCTCCCAGCCGGTGTAGCGGCTCGGGACGCTGGTTTGCGTTGCGTCAAAGGTGAGGGTGTCGTTACCCGCGCCGCCGTCCAGTTGGGGGGTGGCGGCCAGCAAGGTTTCGCGGAGGTTTTTCAGCAGGGCAGAATCATCATCGGCACCCATGAGAATTGCCCCGTTGATTGTTCCCCCGTCGGTCCAAATGAACTGATCGGCGCCGAAGCTCGTGAGGATTTGGCCGTTGACCCTGCCACCGCTGACCTGGATCAAATCCACGCCGGCGCTGGTGCTGATGTTGCCGCCGATGGTGCTGGTGCCCGAGACGAGAATGGTGTCCCTGCCAAGCCCTGTGACAAGGTTGCCGACGATGGTGCCGCCGCGCATATCGAAGACGTTGTTATCGAGTTTCATGTCGACCCGGCCGATGGTGCCGCCGGTCATCAATGCTTGATCGCCGTCTTCAAAGGCGCCCTTGATGGTGCCACCACTCATAACGAATGTGTCATGGCCGTCGCCTTGGGCCAGTGACTCGACAGTGCCATCGCGCATGACAAAACTGTCAATGCCCCCGCCCTGGATGATCGCCCCCGCGTGCCCACCGTTGATCTGCACCAGATCCACACCATCGCCCTGGGTAATGGACCCCGTGACCGCGCCCAGCGTCAGACGAAACGTATTCGCACCGTCGCCCTGGTGCAGCATCCCATTGATTGCCGCTGTCGCACCGTTGATGTCAACCAGATCGTTGCCGGCCCCCAAGGTGACATCACCGTTGAGGGAGCCGCTGCCGCTGAGGTTCAGCGTGTTGTTGCCGGCGGTGTCGGTAAAGCCCGGCGCGGCGCCGCTGTTGCAGGTCGAGGTGTCATTGCCGGCGGTAATGTTGATCGTGCAGGCGCCAAGCGACGGCAGCGGCCACACCGCCATCAACGTGATACCCAGGTAAGTCAGAAAAACTGGCAGTGTGCGCATGACGGCTCCTTGTCCGAAGGAAGTTCCCGCACCTGAGCAATCAGGTGCGGTTCAAGCCATGGGAAGGTAGAGCGCGATACGGAGCAGGCACGACGGGTTGCCTGTTCTACGAAAACACCGGCGAATGCAAGGGGTTGGCATGGCTTTCTCGACTGCACATCAAGCTGTGCAGGCTTTTTGCACCTTAGTCGCAGAGTGAGCCGGGTGCTACTGTGAGAACTGACAGGTACAGGCGAGTGCTGGCCTAGGCAAACACGATCTCATAGGGCTCACGCATCCGCTCCAGCAACTCCTGGGCAAGCATGGGCGCCAGGCCGATCTCCGGGTCGCCGACCAATTGGCTGGCATACGCATGGGCGGCGTGAAGCTTGCGCGCAACGCTCCAACTGTCCAGGCGCACCTTGCGCGCGCGATGCCAGGGGATCACCGAGCCTTCACGCAGCGGCCAATGCCAGGCCCATATCGGCAGTTCATACAGGCGCGCGCCGGTGAGCTGGCAGGCTTTGGCGCTGGCTCGGCCGACGGCGTCATGGTCGTCCTTGCCGTCGTGGCGCCAAGTGGTAAACACCACGTCGCCCGGTTGCAGATAGCGCGCAATGAACTGGCTCATGGGCTGCTCGCGGGCGGCCAGGGCGTCGTCGCAAAAGCCGCCGCGAATCCACTTAAGGCTGTGCAGCGGCATCCCCAGGCGCCGCAGCGCTTCAGCGCTTTCCTGCGGGCGGATCACACTCAGGCGGCTTGCCGGCCAGGCATTCGAGCCTGGGTGGCTGGCGCTGCCATCGGTGATCGAGATCAGTTGCAGTGGGTGGTCGAGGGTGCTGAGCAGTTGCAATAATCCGCCACACGCCAACACCTCATCGCCGGGGTGAGGCGCGATGACCACCACGCGCGCGCCGCGTGGCACCAGGGAGGAGGGCTTGATAAAGGGGATTTGCGCCAACTGTGGCGCACTGTTCCAGATTTGCGCAGGGCCGCGACGGCCCTCACTTAATGAGGCAGATTTCATCGGTGTCACGTCCTTGTCGAATGATGCCGGGTCGTACCCCGTTGACGGGACGACGCTTTTGTACTCAGCACAGGCTCCGCTGCGATGAACTGCGGCCATCCAACCCTGGATGACCAGCAAGGCGATTTCAGCATAGTCAAGGATTCGGCGTTTTTACATCGTGCAGGGTCGAAATATTCAGGTGGCCTGCATCAAACTCTTCAAGTAATCACCAAAACCGCCTTGGGCACGGCAGTCCAGGCGTGCGCTGGTAATTACCTGTGGCGTATGACTCCAGGCGATTGAAGCGCCGCAGCGCTCCAGGTTGCGCACCAGTTGCACATCTTCGTGGCAGGCCAACGGTTCGAATCCGCCGGACTGCACATACGCCCCGGCACTCACGCCCAGGTTGGCACCGTGAATATGGCGATGGCCGTCGCGAGCCTCATAGGCTTGGGTGTAGCGGATTTGGGCTGCCACGCAGAAGCCTTCGCTCCAGTCGTCCACCGTCACTGTGCCGCACACAGCATCGGCGCCCAAGGCCAGTTGCGCCACCAACCAGTCGGGGGCGACACGGCTGTCGGCGTCGGTGCACGAAATCCAGCGCGCGCCCTGGTTTAACAAGTGCCGCGCACCCACTCCGCGCACCTGCCCGACGTTACGTGCCTGCACGTGTAAACACTGCACCGGATACGCCTGGGCAATCGCCGCACTGCCATCGCTGCAGCTGTCGAGCACGGCCAGGATCTGCACAGGCTCACCCAGCAAATCAGGGTGGCTGGCGGCAATCATCGCGGCTTTGAGGCACTCGCCCAGCAGCGCTTCTTCGTTATGCACCGGGATCAGAATGCCGATCATCGCAAGCCCTCATGGGTGGCGACCGAGGTGCCGTCACGGCTCCACAGGTCGAGTAGAAAGTCACTGTCGTGATGCTGGACGAGGTGGGCCATGCCCAGGCGTTGCGCGAGCATTTCGTGCACCTGTTCGGCCGTTTGCGGGCAGCCATCGATGCGCGGGCGCCAGTGGCACGCGAGCAGTTGGCCGTTGTCGGTCAGTGCGTTGAGGGCACAGTCGATCAAGCGCTGTAAATCCTCGGCATCGAGGTAGTAGCAGAGTTCGCTCAACACAATCAGTTCGAACTGGCCGGGCGGCCATTCCTCAGGCAAACGGCTTTGATGAACCTGGGCGTGGCTGAACCCCCGCAATCGGGTTTGCGCCAGCGCCACGGCAGCGGCGGCCGTGTCGCAACACACCAGGCGCTCGCAGCGCGGCGCCAATTCGGCACTCAGCTCGCCGTTGGCGCAGCCGGGTTCAAAAATCGAGCGATAGCGGGGCCGTGTCAGCACCGCCAGGGTGAGTGCGCGTTTACGCTGTTCGTACCAGCGCTGGCGAAAGGCCCAAGGGTCGTCATTACCGGCGAACAGTTGATCAAAATAGGGTGTGGCCACACTCATACAAACACCACTTCAAAAGGTTGCAGCAAACGCTCCACCACATAGGGTGCCAGCACCGGTGCCAGACCCACTTGCGGGTCGCCTTCAAGTTGGCTGGCAAAGGCGTGAATGGCATGCCGTTTGCGCGCCACCGCTTCAGGTGTCAGCACGATTTTGCGCGCTCGTTGCCATGGCACCTGGCTGTCTTCGGGCGTTGCCCAATGCCAGGTCCAAACGGGCAGTTCGTACAGGGTCGCACCTACCGCCTGCGCCGCTTTGGCGCTGGCGCGGCCAACGGCTTCATGGTCGCAATGCCCGTCTTCGCGCCAGGTGGTGAACACCACATCGGTGGGCTTGAGATACCGCTCTATGAACGCGCTCAACTCATCTTCACGGGCCGCCACCTGGCTGTCGGCAAAGCCTGCGCGCAGCCACTGCAAACTGTGCAATGGCAGGCCGAGACGGTGCAGGGCCTGGGCCGACTCCTGCGGGCGCACGATGCTCAAGCGCTCGACCGGCCAGCGCCTGGAGCCTGGGTGGCTGGCGCTGCCGTCGGTGACGGAAATCAGTTGGATCTGCCGGTCCAGCAAGGCCAGGCCTTGCAGCAGGCCGCCGCAGCCCAGCACTTCGTCGTCCGGGTGCGGAGCAATAATAACGGCGCGATGCCCCGCAGGCACCAACTGCTCGACACTGATTTGCGGCAATTGGGCCATATGGGCTGAACCCTGCCATTGATGCAACGGCGTGCCCTGGCCAACGATCGGGTTGAGTTTCATAACAGCCACCTACCTGTGGGGTCGTCCGCAACCAGCTTTCCCAGCGCCGCCAGGTCACGCTCGGCGTGGCTTTGACGTACATATACGGGTAAGTCCGCCATCAATTGGGCGAAATGCGGATCTTTGCAGTAAGGCCCGGCACCCACCGCGCGCCCGACGTGATGAATGACCTGCTCGACGGTATCCTCGACGCACGCCCGTGCCTGTTGGGCCAGTTGCCGCGCATTGGCGCGAGGGTGGCGGTCAATCTGCTCAGCACCGTCGCGCAGTACACAGGCGGCGCTGTTGAGCACGCTGTCGACCGCGCCCAAGTGCGCCAGCGCATGCTGTTCGGGACGCTGGCTGCAATGCGCACGCAGCACCTCAGCCAGACGTTGCGCACCGCCATACCAGCACGCGGCGATACCGACGCCGCCGTGCCAGAAGCCAGGCCGTGACAGGTAGTCGCCCGGCTCGCCAACCGCGATGCCGCGGGCCTCATCAAAGATGATTTCGACACTGCCGGTGGCCGCCATGCCCACGGCTTTCCAGCCTTCGTGGGTGACGGTGACGCCGGGCTGGTCCATCTCGACCGCCACCAACTGTTGGCTGTCGTCTTCGTCCCAGGCGGTCAGCAAACCATGGCTGACCACCGCTGCACCGGAACACCAGGCTTTACGCCCATCGACGATCAAGCGCTGGCCGTCGCGGCGCACGCGTACCTTGGCCGTCGGCGGTTCGGCGGCCCACATGCCCCAAACACTGCCCACGGGCGGCAAGGGGCTGTCGAGCTCGGCGATGATCGCCAGGGCATCGGTGTGGCCTTCGAACAGCTTGCACAGGCGCAGGTCATGACCTGCCACCTGCGCCAGCCGGCTGAAGCGTTCCAACGTCTGGCCGCTGCCGGGCAATGGCAGTTGGTCCAGGCCTTCTTCCTGAAGCTTCTTCAGTGCAACGCCCAGCGCCTGCGTGTCGGCGTAGCTGCGGTTGCCTTGAAGGAATCCATGCAGAGCCATCTCACACCTCGTCGTCGCGTTGCAATTCGAACAGCAGCAGTGAGCGTCCGGTCACCGCGTACTCGTGCTCGAAGTCAAAACGCTCCTGACCGCGCACTGCGGGGGCGTTGGTATCGAGCATGCAGGTCCAGAATTCACCCTGGGGCACCGGCGGCAGGCGGAAATTCACCATGTCGTGGTGGGCATTGACCACCAGCAACAGGGTCGCATCACCCCCAGCGCGACGAATCCCGGTTTCCTGGGCGCGGCCATCCATCAGCATGCCCAGGCAGCGGCCATGGCTGTCTTGCCACTGTTCGGTGCTCATCTCGTTGCCATCCGGCGCCAGCCAGGTGACGTCTTTTACGCCGAGATCTTCGTTGTAGTCGCCCACCAGGAAACGCCCACGGCGCAGAATCGGGTAGGCCAGGCGCAATTTGATCAGGCGTTTGACGAACTTGAGCAGTGCCTTGCCGTCGTCGTCCAGGTCCCAGTTAACCCAGCCGATCTCGCTGTCCTGGCAATAGGCATTGTTGTTGCCGTGCTGGGTGCGCGCGAACTCGTCACCGGCCACGATCATCGGTGTGCCTTGGGCCAGCAGCAGCGTGGCGAAGAAATTGCGCATCTGGCGCAGGCGCAGGGTGTTGATTTCCGGGTCTTCGGTGGGGCCTTCGACGCCGTGGTTCCAGGACAGGTTGTTGTTGCTGCCGTCCTGGTTGTTTTCGTCGTTGGCCTCGTTGTGCTTGTCGTTGTACGACACCAGATCGTGCAGGGTGAAACCATCGTGGGCAGTGATGAAGTTCACCGAACTGTAAGGCCTGCGCCCACGGTGGTTGAACATCTCGCCCGAGGCGGTCATGCGCCCGGCAAAGTCCGCCAACTGGCCGTCATCGCCTTTCCAGAAGGCGCGCACGGTGTCGCGGAAGCGGTCGTTCCATTCCACCCAGCCGGGTGGGAAGTTGCCCACTTGGTAGCCGCCGGGGCCACAGTCCCAGGGTTCGGCAATCATTTTCAGCTGGCGCAGCACCGGGTCCTGGCGGCAGGCCACAAGGAAGCTGTGGCGCTCGTCGAAACCGTCGCGGTAGCGCCCCAGAATGGTCGCCAGGTCAAAGCGGAAGCCGTCCACGTGCATTTCGGTGGCCCAGTAGCGCAGGGAGTCGGTGACCATTTGCAGCACGCAGGGGTGGCTCAAGTCCAGGGTATTGCCGGTGCCGGAATCGTTGATGTAGAAGCGCTTGTCGTCGGGCATCAGCCGGTAGTACGAGGCGTTGTCGATGCCGCGCATCGACAGGGTAGGGCCGCGCTCGTTGCCCTCGGCGGTATGGTTGTAGACCACATCAAGGATCACCTCGAGCTTCTGCTCATGCAGGTGCGCGACCATCTCCTTGAACTCGGCGATCTTGCCGCTGGCCAGGTAACGCGGGTCAGGCGCAAAGAACGCGATGCTGTTGTAGCCCCAATAGTTGGTCATGCCTTTTTGCAGCAGGTGCTGGTCGTTGACGAAGGCATGCACCGGCAGCAGCTCGACGGACGATACGCCGAGCTGGCGAATATGCTTGAGCACGTCATCTTCCATCAGCCCGGCACAGGTGCCGCGCACTGACTCGCCCACCGAAGGGTGGCGCATGCTGATGCCGCGCAGGTGGGTTTCGTAGATGATCGTGCGGTCCCATGGCACCCGTACCGGCTGGTCGTTGCCCCAGGTGTGCGCAGGGTCGATGACCTTGCACTTGGGCACAAAGGGCGCGCTGTCGCGCTCGTCAAAACTGAGGTCGTCGTCCGGGTGGCCGATGGTGTAGCCGAACAGTG
This sequence comes from Pseudomonas sp. WS 5532, assembly GCF_012985445.1. NCBI lineage: Bacteria > Pseudomonadati > Pseudomonadota > Gammaproteobacteria > Pseudomonadales > Pseudomonadaceae > Pseudomonas > Pseudomonas sp. WS 5532. The sequence goes on along the minus strand of NZ_JAAQWK010000008.1, from coordinate 173,645 downwards.
CCTCGGACCATTTGAGTTCACCCACCAGCTGTTTGGCATACGGGTCGATCAGCAATTTGTTGTGGTTGAAGCGGTGACCATTGGCCGGGTCATACGCACCGTACACGCGGTAGCCGTAAATCAGCCCGGGATGGGCGTCGGGCAGGTAGCCGTGGAAGATTTCGTCGGTGTATTCGGGCAGTTCGATACGTTCAAGCTCGACCTCGCCGGTATCATCGAACAGGCACAGCTCGACCTTGGTGGCATTGGCTGAGAACAGCGCAAAGTTGACACCCAGGCCATCCCAGGTGGCGCCTAGAGGGAAGGGCAAACCTTCACGAATCCGCGACGGCTCGTTTTCCGGCGTGGCTGGGTTGTTATCGGGTTTGCTCATTAAATTGCTCCTGCAAGGGTCTTTTTTCGGGCCGAGCGCTACCGTGCCGACGGTTGCTCAGCTGGCGCACTGAAAAGTAAAAAGGGCCTCCTGGCGACAGTGTCGGCAGGAGGCGCGTGGGCTGTTAAGGCTTGGGCTTTTTCGGCGCCGCAGGCTTTTTGGCCGCTGGCGGTGCGGGCTTGCTGGCCGCCGGGGCCGGCGGCTTGGCTTTTGGCGCAGGCTTGGGAGCGGTCTTGGGTTTGGCCGCAGCTTTGGGTTTGCTTGGGGTCAGCGCTTCGGCTTCGGCTAATTTGCGCGCCATCTCCCAGTGGCGTGCATCTTCACCGTGGGGCTTGCCTTCGGATTCCCAGATCTGATGCGCCAACTCGCGTATGCGTTTGTCTTCAGTACTCATCACAATACTCCTCACAGAAAATTTTCAGCTTTCTTGATCATCGGGATTGATAAAGACATTGACCGGGAAATCCCCCAGGGCAGCGCTGATCAACAGCTCCTTGTTTGGTGTGACTGCGCCTGTATGAAAAAGTCCCTTCCAGTTTTGTGTTGTGGTGGCGAACGGTAATTTCACCCGCGTATCGCCCCAAACCTGCGCATTGATATGGGGTTGTTCACCGTTTTCCAGCAGGCGATGGGGCCAGCGTGGCACCACCACCAGCAGGTGTTTGCCTTGATACGTGCGGCAAAATGCGACGACGTGATCGGCGTGCTTGCCTACCACTTCCAGCGGCGTGTAGCTGCCGCGTTGGAAGCGTTCGGCGTTGGCCTTGCGCACGGCCAGCACTTGGGCAATCAGCGCCTGTTTGATACGCCCGTCGCGCCAATGGGACAACAGCTCGCCGACGTCCGGCGGTGTGTTCAACGCCTGTTGCCGTGCGTTGAAGTCCACCGGGCGGCGGTTGTCCGGGTCTACCAGGCTGAAGTCCCAGAACTCATCGCCCTGGTACAAATCCGGTACACCCGGCACGGTGATACGAAGCAAGGATTGCGCCAGGCCGTTCAGTGCGCCCGCCGGGGCGATGGCCTGGGCGGCGCTGCCGATGGCCTTGCGTAACGGGGTGCCGGCATCGCTGAGCAACAGGCGTGACAGGAAGGCATCGACCGCCTGTTCATAGGCTTCGTTGGGCGCGCTCCAACTGCTTTGCAACTTGGCTTCGCGCAGGGCTTTTTGCTGCCATTGCCACAGGCGTTGCTGGTAACCCTGCATGTCCGGGTTGCTATCCAGCGGCCAACTGCCGAGCAGCACTTGGTAAAGGATCAGTTCATCGCCCGCCGACGGGCTGTGTGCATCGTCGCGCAACGGTGCGGCGAGGCGGCGCCAATGCTCGACTTGTTCGACGTACCAAGGTGCGCATTCACTCAGTACTGCCAGGCGCGCTCGCGTGTCTTCGCCGCGCTTGTGGTCGTGAGTGGCGGTGGCCAGCAGGTTGTCGGGGAAGGTCTGCAGGCGCTGTTGATTGGCCGCATGAAAGTCCGCCAGCGGTGCACTGAACTGTTCGGTGCTGAAGCCCACATCGTTACGCGACAGCAGCACCGCCGAGCGGTAGAAGGCGGTGTCTTCCACGGCCTTGGCCGCCGCCGGCGACGTGAGCTGCTGGAAGCGCACGCAGGCATGCTTGAGCATCTTGCGTTCACGCCCGACCGGGCGGTTGCGCCACGGCTGGCCGCCCAGCCATTTTTCCAGGTGGTCGAGCACCGGCCAGTCGCCTTCGCCCAAGGTGCTGCGAGCACCGGCCAAGGCTTGCAGGAAAAACACATCATCATGGGCGCTGCGCCCACGGGCACTGATGTAGGTGCGGTACACCGGGAAGTGCACGATCAGCTCCTGCAAGGCACGGCGGATTGCGCCCAGGGTCAGGTCGCGGGTCATCACGTCGTCGCGAGCCACTTGCAGCAGGGCCTGGGCCACACTCTCGAAGTCACCGGCCAGGGAACCGTTGAGAATCTGCTGGCGGGCCAGCCAGGCTTCTTCGATAAAGGCAGCAGGCCGTTCGCTGTAGCGCGTCCACAGCTCCGCCAACGGCGCAAAGCCTGTTGGGTCGTGCTGCAACAGCGACAGCTGGTTCATGAATTCATAGCCGGTGGTGCCGTCTACCTGCCAGTCTTCGCGCAGGGTTTCGCCTTCACCGAGGATTTTTTCTACGAAGATCGGCAAATGCCGGTTGGGCGAAAGGGAATCCACGCGCCTGCGCAACTTGCGGCAATACCCGCGTGGGTCAGCCAACCCGTCGATATGGTCGATGCGCAAGCCGTCTACCAGCCCTTGGCTGATCAGCTCGAAAATCTTGCCGTGGGTGGCTTCGAACACGGCGCTGCGTTCTACGCGCAGGCCGCCGAGTTCGTTGACGTCGAAGAAGCGCCGCCAGTTGATATCGTCCGCTGCGGTGCGCCAACTGGCCAGCCGATAAACCTGTTGTTCCAGCAAGGCGTGCAAGTGATTGAAGCCGTCCGGCTGGCGCCCATCAAATTCGGCCAGCTGGCGTTCGATGGCGTGCAGCACCGAGGCTTCGGTGGCCCGTTCGGCCAGCACGTGTTTGAGCCAGCCGGCTTCGGTGTAGGCGTCATCCTGGCAGGCAAGGGCGCTGAAACGCTCGGCCAGGGGCTTCAACAATTCATCGCCGCCCAGAATCATGGCGTAGTCACGCGGGCAAATCGGGAAGCGGTGCTCGTAATGCTCGACGTAAAAACCGCCCTGCACGGCATCGAACTTGAGCGCCAGGTTGCCGCTTTGCAGCGCTTCACCGTAGTCGCTGCCCAGAAACGGCATCAGCAATTGGCCCTTGAGCAGCGGGTCCGGCGAGTGCCACTGGATATCGAAAAACTCACTGTAGGGACTCAGGCGGCCCCATTCCAAGAGGTCCAGCCACCACGGGTTGTCTGCACCGCCGACGGCCATATGGTTGGAGACGATATCGAGGATCAGCCCCATCCCATGCTCACGCAGTGCCGCAACCAGCCTGTGCAAGGCCGGCTCGCCGCCAAGTTCGGGGTTGACGCGGGTCGGGTCAACCACATCGTAGCCGTGCATGGAACCGGCGCGGGCGGCCAGCAGCGGCGAGGCATACAGGTGGCTGATGCCCAGTTGGGCGAAGTAGGGCACCAGGGGCACGGCATCATCCAGGGTGAAGCCTTTGTGAAATTGCAGGCGCTGGGTCGCGCGCAGGGGTAATGCGTTCATCGGTCACGCTCATGGGCCTGGTTGCGCGCCACGGCCAGCAGCTCCAGGCGGCGGGCGGCGCTGTCGTTGTCGAGCAGGCTGGCGGCTTCACCCGGCAGGCGGCGGCGCCAATTGGGGTGGGTGTCGGTGGTGCCGGGCAGGTTGGCTTGTTCCTCGATGCCCAGCGCGTCTTCCAGCGGCAACAGCACCAACGGCGCGCGGGTGTGGCCCAGGTAGCGCACGCTGGCGTCGAGCATATGGTCGGTGTCATTGCGGATTTCATCGACGAAGTTCTGCGGGTCCTGGCTCAAGGCCTGGCGCAGCGCCTGGCGTTCGCGCAGGCGGTGTTCGCTCCATTGCTCCACGGTCGGCGCATCGATCAGGCCCAGCTGGATATTCCATTCGATATCGCGGCTGTGCCACCAGCCGTTGAGGGTTGGCAAGTCGTGGGTGCTGGTGGTAGCCAGGGCGTTGTCCGGCCAGTCGAGGATCGGCTTGAAGTGGCCGTCGTGGTTTTGTTCAAAGAGTAAGACGCGCATGCCCAGGATCGAGCGGCCGCTGAGTTTTTCGCGCAGGCCATCGGGCACGGTGCCCAGGTCTTCACCGAGCACGATGGCCTGGTGGCGGTGGGATTCCAGCGCCAGCAGGCGCAGCAGGTCATCCACCGGGTAGTACAAATACGCGCCTTCGCGCGGCGTAGCGTCCATGGGGATGACCCACAGGCGTTGCAGGCCCATCACATGGTCAATGCGCAGGCCGCCGGCGTGGGCGAAGTTGGCCCGCAGCATTTCGATAAAGGCGCGAAAGCCGTTGCGCTTGAGACCTTCAGGGGAAAACGCCGAGATGCCCCAGCCTTGACCCGCGCGGTTGAGAATGTCCGGTGGCGCGCCGACGGTAAGGTTGGCGAGTAGCTCGTCCTGCCGGCTCCACGCCTGGCTGCCGCCGCCATCGGCACCGACCGCCAGGTCTGCGATCAGGCCGATGCCCATGCCGCTGCCACGCGCGGCTTGTTGCGCGCGCTCCAGGCTGCGTGCGATCAGCCATTGGCAGAAGGCAAAATAGCCGATCTCATTCGTATGGTCGGCGGCAAATTGCGTCAGCGCCGGGCTCTGAGGCGAGCGCCATGCTTCGGGCCAGTGGCGCCAGTCGAGGTCTTCACCGGCGGCGGCACGCAAGGCTTGCACGGCTTCAAAGCGACAGTGGTTCTCCAGGGCTTCGCCGCCGGCCTGGCGAAAGCTCAGGAAGTCGGCGTGTTGCGGGTGCTGGCCGTGGCGGAAATCTTCATACAAGGCACGCAACAGGCGCTGCTTGGCGCGGGCGGCGGTGGGCCAGTCGATCAAGGTGAGCTGTTCCAGGGCGTGCAGCTCATCCGTAAGGTCCAGTGCCTCGATGGCGTTGCGCACTTCGCGCTCGCCAAGGATGCAGGCGGGCGAGGCATACAGGCTGTTGAGGAACAGGCGGCTGGAAGGTGAGTAGGGGCTGTAGCGCTCGGTGTCGGCGCTGAACATCGCATGCATCGGGCTGATGGCCAAGGCATCGGCGCCGCGTTCGGCGGCGCTGCGGGCCAGGTGCTCCAATGCCAGGGTGTCACCGAAGCCGCCGTCACCCAGGCGGCGCAGTGCATACAGCTGCGCACTCAGGCCCCAGGCGCGGGCCGGTTGGCTGTCGACCGCTTCAGCGACGCTGTAGCAATGGGTAGGGGCCACGGCCAGGGTGAAGGTTTGGTCGTCGATATGCACCTGGTGATAACCCAGCGCGATTACGCCGGGCAGTTCGGCATTGCCGTCCAGGCGCAATTCCAGGGTTTCGCCCTGTTCCAGGCTGACGCGGCACGGTGTGTCCGGGGCGAAGTAATGCGCGAGGTCCAGACCCACGCCGGTGTCCACGGTCATCAGCGGTGGCAGGTGCTTGTCTTGTTGCACCCGTTCCATTTCGAGCAGGCTGGCATTGATCTCGGCGTCAGTATCGGCCGGGTGGCCCAGGCCTTTGAGGACGGCACGCAAGGCGGCGGGTTCGACATGTTGCGGGCGGCCGTTTGCGTCGATCCAATCGACGGCCAGGCCCGCGCGGCTGGCGAGAATTTCCAGGTTCGCTTCGCTCAAGGGTGATCTCCAACAGGGGATAAGGCGACGCGTGCGCTGAACGGCGCCAGTTGCGCGCCTTCATGGGCAGACGTCTCGAATAGCAGGTGCGGCGGCGCCGGGTGATCCAGCGGCGTGGCACCCAGGTTCAGGTCAATCTGCAACAGGCTGCCGTTGCCCAGGCGCCAGCGCGCGGTGACGGCGCCGTCGGCCAGTACCTGCGCGCCCAGGGCCACGCTGCCGGGCAAGTGCGGCACGATGTGCCGATGGCGCAGGCTCAGCAGCTGACGGTAAAGCTGCGCGTGTTCGTTCTCAGTGAAGAGGGGCGCCGACTGCAGGAAAGTCGGCAGCGCATTCGGGTCGGGGATCTGTTCGCGCCGCTCAGGGTCTTTAAACGCGGCGAAATCGGCAAATTCGTTGCGTCGGCCTTCGCGCACGGCTTCGGCCAGCTCACCGTGATGATCGGTGAAAAACAGGAACGGCTGCTCGGCGTTGACTTCATCGCCCATAAACATCAGCGGAATCATCGGCGACATCAGCAGTAAGGTGGTGGCCGCCTTCAACGCCTGGGGCGAGCACAGTTGGTGCAGGCGCTCGCCCAAGGCGCGGTTGCCGACCTGGTCGTGGTTTTGCAAAAACGCCACGAAGGCGCTGGGTGGCAGATCACCACTGGGTTCGCCGCGCGCATGGCCGTGACGGGTGGTGTGGCCTTGGTAGATAAAACCTTCGCCCAGGCAGCGCGCGAGCTTCTCGGTGGGGTCTTGTGCGAAGTCGCTGTAATACGCATCCGTTTCGCCCGTGAGCAGTACGTGCAGTACGTTATGGAAGTCGTCATTCCACTGCGCATCAAAGTCGTGCTTGAGCAGGCGGGCCTGGTTGAGTTCGTTTTCCAGCACCAGCCACACGTGCCGGCCGGTGTCCACCTGCTGACGTACCCGTTGCGCAAGTTCCTTGAGGAAACCGGGGTTGTCGATGGCGTGGACCGCGTCCAGGCGCAGGCCGTCGAAGCGGTACTCGAGCAACCACATCAGTGCGTTGTCGAGGAAAAAGTCGCGCACCTCACGGCGATCAAAATCAATTCCGGCGCCCCACGGCGTGTGCACGTCTTCTTCAAAGAAGCCTTGGGCGTACTGGCCCAGGTAATTGCCATCGGGGCCGAAGTGGTTGTAGACCACATCCAGGATCACCGCCAAACCGTGTTCGTGGGCACTGTCGATCAGGGCCTTGAGTTGTTCGGGGGAGCCATAGGAGGCTTGCGGGGCGTAGGGCAGAACCCCGTCGTAGCCCCAATTGCGCTCGCCGGGAAATTGCGCCAGCGGCATTAGTTCAATGGCGGTCACGCCCAGTTCGGCCAGGCGTGGCAGGTGCTTTTGCACGCCGGCATAGCCACCCAGTACGCCCACATGCAGTTCGTAGATCACCGCCTCATGCCAAGGGCGCCCTTGCCACTGGCTGTGTCGCCATTCGTAGGCGAGGGGGTCGACGACCACGCTCCAGCCGTGCACGTCGAGTGCCTGGGCCCGGGATGCCGGGTCCGGCACGTCCTGTTCGCCATCAATGTTGTAGCGGTAACAAGTGCCCGCCGGGCACTCGGTTTCTACCTCGAACCAGCCATCTGCCTGGGGCAGCATGGCGATGGACTTGCCGTCTTGCAATTCAACGCTGACATAAAACGCGTCTGGCGCCCACAAGGCAAAACGCGTGTGTTGCGCGTCCAGCATGATTGCGCCGTGGGGCCAGGTTTCCAGAGTCCGTGACGGCATCTATGAAGACCTCCCTTTTTTGAAACAACAACCAAAAAATTACTTCGTGGGTTTCCCCAGGGCCTTGGCCACCAGTTGCTCGTAAAGCTCGGCGTAGGGTTCCACCGCCTGGCACCAGTTGAACGGTTGGGTCATGGAGCGGCTGCGCATGGCGTTAAGCAGGCCTTTATTGGCAAACACCCTGAACGCGCGGCTCAGTGCTTCTTTATAGCTCTCGACAGTGGACTCATTGAACAGGAAGCCGGTGACGCCATTTTCGATGGTGTCCGCCAAGCCGCCGGTATTGCGCGCCACCGGCAGCGAGCCGAAACGCTGGGCGTACATCTGGCTCAAGCCACACGGCTCATAGCGCGAGGGCATCAGCAGGAAATCGCTGCCGGCGAACATGCGCCGTGCATCGGTTTCGTTGAAGCCGATGCGCACCCCGACCTGGCCAGGAAAGCGCAGGGCCAGTTCGCGCATGGCGTGTTCTTCTTCCGGCTCGCCACGGCCGATGATGGCGATCTGGCCACCGTTCTCGACAATAAAGCTGCTGACCGCTTCGGTCAGGTCCAGGCCTTTTTGGTACACCAGGCGCGATACCACCGCGAACAGCGGGCCGCTGGACTCGTGCAGGCCGAACAGCTCGCGCACATGGGCGGCATTTACGGCTTTGCCCTCCCAGTCGCCAATATTGAAGTTATGGGTCAGATGCGTGTCGGTGGAGGTTTCCCAGCTTTCGTCGATGCCATTGGGAATCCCGCTGAGCAGGCCTTGCTGGGTCTTGCTGGCGAGGAAGCCGTCGAGGCCACAGCCGAATTCCGGGGTGGTGATTTCCTGGGCGTAGGTCGCACTCACGGTGGTGATATGGCTGGAATACGCCATGCCCGCCTTGAGGAACGACATCTTGCCGTAGAACTCCATGCCTTCCTGTTGCAGGGCATGGGGTGGAATGCCCAATTCCGGGGTCGACGCCAGGCTGACCACCCCCTGGTAGGCGAGGTTATGAATGGTGAACAGCGTGGGGGTGCGCGACCCACGCCAGTGCATATAAGCCGGCGCCAGGCCAGCCGGCCAGTCATGGGCGTGCACCAGGTCCGGGCACCAGTGGATCTGCGCCAGGTTGGCGGCCATGTCGGCGGCGGCCAGGCCCAGGCGAGCGAAGCGGATATGGTTGTCCGGCCAGTCGCGGCCATTGTTGGCGCCGTAGGGCGTGCCTTCACGCTCGTAGAGCTCGGGGCAGATCAGCACATAGATAACCAGGCCATCCTTGAGGTCCATGCGCCCGATCTTGCACGGCGGCAGCGCTGCGTGCCCGCCCAGCTCGCCAATGATATGGATCGGGTTGTCACTTTCCATTACCTGCGGGTAGCCCGGGATCAACACGCGCACATCATGCAGGTGCGCCATGGCGCGGGGCAGGGCAGCGGAGACGTCGCCCAGGCCGCCGGTTTTCACCAGGTCGGCGAATTCGGACGTCACAAACAGGACTTTCTTACGATTAGGGTTCTGACTCACGATCGGCCGCACAGTGTTGGGCAGGTCGGCCAACGAAGTCGGTCCCCCTGCCGGCTGACTAAAACGCTCTCCCTGAGTATCGACTGCAGCACTGATCATAGTTCTCTCCTACATGTTTGGTCGGCTGATGGCCCGCTGCCATCGGCTCCGATTGGCCACATCCTGCGGCCAGGCGCACAAGCACAGTACAAGCTGGCAAGGCGTATGCCAGTTGCACCCATTGCGAAAAAAGAGTGGATGGACGGGCGTTCGGCTGAAGCGCCTGCGCTCGTCTCCCTTAAAAACTTGACCTGCGGCAGAGTTGTAAAGTTTCGATTTTTTGCGGGGTTTTTGTTTTGAAACGGACCCATCGGTCATCAGTCTAGGACAGATCCCAGAGACTGTACGGTTTCTAGGGGTTTTTTGTAGGACAAAAAACTTGTAACGATATGCACCGTTCGGAACTTGCGGTGATTCTGGGAGAACGGCGGGTAATTGAAGTGAAAAGAGCTGGTGTGGCGAGCAGGCTTGTTGTGGCGAGCAGGCTTGCCCTGCGTTGGAGCGCGCAGCGCTCCCAAATCGCTCAATCGGTGCATCAGATAGACCGGGTGTGCTCATTATGGGGCTGCTGCGCAGCCCAACGCAGGGCAAGCCTGCTCGCCACAACAAGCTTGCATGCCACAACAAGCCTGCATGGCAAGACAAGCTTGCTTGCGATGCCGCTTATAGGCTGCGAATCGGCGTGCCGCTGGCCCAGGCCTGAATGTCCTCGATCATCTGCTGATAAAACTGCCGATAATTCTGTTCACTCACATACCCGACGTGGGGCGTGGCCAACACATTCGGCAAGCGCCGGAAGGGATGATCAACCGGTAGTGGCTCTTCGCTATACACATCCAATGCGGCCCCCGCCAGTCGCCCGGCCGATAACGCCTCGATCAGCGCCTGCTCATCCACAATCGGCCCACGTGAGGTATTGACCAGGCGCGCACTCGGTTTCATCCAACCCAGCGCCTGCGTATCCACCAGGCCGCGACTGCGCTCACTGAGTACCAGATGCACGCTCAGAATATCCGCCTGTTCGAACAACTCACGCTTGCTGACCCAGCTCACACCCGCCTCTGCGGCCCGCTCCGGCGTAAGGTTCTCGCTCCAGGCAATCACGCGCATGCCAAATGCCTGGCCAAACTGCGCAACCTTCTGGCCGATGCTGCCCAGTCCGAGAACCCCCAGGGTTTTGCCATACAGATCGCCACCCAGCCCGACCTGCCAGCCGCCGGCGCGCAGTGAGTTGGCTTCGGCCAGCAGGTTGCGGGTCGAGGCCATGATCAGCGCCCAGGTTAACTCCGGCGCCGCCTGCTTGTAGCTGTCGGTGCCGCACACCTGGATGCCCAGGGCTTTAGCCGCGGCAATGTCGATGGCCGCGTTGCGCATGCCGCCGGTCACCAGCAGTTTCAGCTTGGGCAGGCCTTGCAACAGGGCCTGATCGAAGGTCGAGCGCTCGCGCATCAGGCAAATCACGTCGAACCCCTGCAAACGTTCAACCATCGTGGCGGTATCGGCGGGGTAATCGTGCAGAAAATGCACCTGGCCCACCGCCGCCAATGCCGACCAATCCACCACACCACTGGCCACATTCTGCCAATCATCAATGACTGCGATCTGTACCGACATTCAGGAGTGCCTCGAAAAAGGTTGGATTAAAGGGTGTTTAACCCCTGTAACAGTGCCTTATGAAACTGCGCCGGTTCTTCCATCTGCGGTGCGTGGCCCAGGCCCGGGAATTCCACCAGGGTCGCATGGGGGATCAGCTTGGCCACCTGCTTGCCCAGCACGTCGTAGTGACCGAGCCTGGCCTTGACCGCCGGCGGCGCGATATCGCTGCCAATGGCGGTGGTGTCGGACGTGCCGATCAACAGCAGCGTGGGCATCTGCAAATCCTTGAACTCGTAGTACACCGGTTGGGTGAAGATCATGTCGTAAATCAGCGCCGAGTTCCATGCGACCTGGGTATGGCCCGGGCCATTATTGAGGCCGGCAAGCATGTCGACCCAACGTTCGTATTCCGGTTTCCAGCGCCCGACGTAGTAAGTGTTGAGTTCATACTGGCGAATGCCGTCGGCGCTGAGTTTCAACTCGCGCTCATACCACTGGTCGACGCTGCGATACGGTACGCCCAAGGCTTTCCAGTCTTCCAGGCCGATGGGATTGACCAGTGCCAACTGCTCGGTTTGTTGCGGATACAACAGTGCATAACGGGTGGCGAGCATGCCGCCGGTGGAATGGCCGATGAGGGTGGCCTTCTGAATGCCGAGTTTCTCCAGCAGTTGGTGGGTATTGATCGCCAGTTGCTGGAAGCTGTACTGGTAGTGGTCCGGTTTGCTGGAGGTGCAAAACCCGATCTGGTCCGGCGCGATCACACGGTAACCCGCTTCGCTCAAGGCCTTGATCGAATCTTCCCAAGTGGCGCCGCAAAAGTTCTTGCCGTGCATCAACACCACGCTGCGGCCATTGGCACGGCCCTTGGCGGGCACGTCCATATAACCCATGTGCAGGGTTTTGCCTTGGGACTGGAAACTGAAATGTTCGACCGGGTGAGGGTATTGAAAGCCTTGCAGCTCGGGGCCATAGGTAGTGGCAAGGGGAGCAGCGGCGAGGGCGGGAGCGGCGCTCGCCGTGAGCAGGCCGGTGATGCAAAAGGCGCGGATTAGCGACATGAACAGGGCTCCGGAAGGAATGCCCGGATGCTGTTGCGAGGGGATTAAGTGGGGATTAACACCCAGTGCAGGGTCAGCGCCGCCAGCACGCCATAACGCAGGCTCTTGGCCAGCGTGACCAACAGCAAAAACCGCCACAGCGGTTCGCGCATTACCCCAGCGACCAAGGTCAGCGGGTCACCGATGATCGGCACCCAACTGAGCAATAACGTCCAGTGCCCCCAGCGTTCGTAATGGCGACTGGCCTTGTCGAGTTGCTTTGCGCTGACCGGAAACCAGCGGCGATCCTTGAAGTGTTCAACCCAGCGGCCCAGCCACCAATTGACCACCGACCCCAGGACATTGCCCACCGTCGCAATACCCAGCAGCAGCCACAGGCTGTAGTGGCCGCTGAGCAATAAGCCAACCAGCACGGCTTCCGATTGCAGTGGTAACAAGGTTGCTGCGCCAAAGGCGGCAAAAAACAGCCCCAGGTAACCGGCGAGCATTAATCAGTGGGCCGGGTAGTCAGCCACCACCACATCCTGACCGTCGCGCGTCAGGCCGATGACCTGGTAGGCCTCGCGGCGGTCACCCATTTCCATACCGGGCGAGCCCATGGGCATGCCGGGCGCGGCAATGCCTAGCAGATCATCGCGTTCGCGCAGTGCCAGCACCTGCTCGGCGGGCACATGGCCTTCGACGAACTTGCCGTCGATCACGGCGGTATGGCACGAGCCCAGGCGCGGCGCTACGCCCAGGCGCTGCTTGACGGCGCTCATATCGGCTTCGACATGGTCATTAACCTTGAAACCGTTGGTTTCAAGGTGACTGATCCATTTTTTGCAGCAACCGCAGTTGGCATCGCGGTGCACGTCGATTGGGATCAGGTCGGCCGCCTGGGCCAGTGTGGTGGTGAACAGGGCGCAAAGTAGGGCCAGTCGCAGGGGGTTTTTCATGTGGGGCTCGTGGGCAAGAGGACGGCGTCGGGATTTTGCGGCGATCATGACGACGTCATCGCAGGCAAGCCAGCTCCCACAGGGTGAGCGGGGTGGCAGTAATGTTTCTAAATTATACGAAAGCCGCGTTTTCAAGGCGGTGCTTGAGTTGGTCCAGCGCAATGGTCGACAGGTCGATCATGCGCGCGTGCAAGGTGGCCAATTGCAATTCGGTTTCGTAGGTGAGCACCCGTTTGAACAGCGTGCCGCCACGGTGGGGTTGCAGGAAGTAGTGAATCGAACCGTCTACCGCGAGGGAGGTGAACACGGTCTTGAATTCACTGGGGCGGCGGGCGATTTGTACGCGATAGCTCATGGGGACGCGCACGCCCAGCAGGTCGATGATTTCGGTAAAGCGCGTGCCGGCCGGCAGTGAGCCGGTGGTGCCGGTGTCGGCACTCAGGGAGGTGGGGTGCCACTCGTGCCAGCGATCCGGCTGGGTCACATAGTCGTAGATGACCTCGATTGGCGCCTGGATAAAGCGTTCCTGACTGATCCGCTCCAAGCGGGCCGAATGCTCAGCTGCATGCATGACACACCTCCTGTGTGGCGAGAGTTTGTCCTGAGAACTGTCAGAATAGTCCCACTCCCGCGCATTGCACGGGAGTGTCTCAGTCTTTTATCAGCGCACCTTGAAGCGGCCCATCAATGCAATGACCCGGCCATTGGCATCCAACAGGCTCTGAGTGTTGGTTTGGGTGGCGTGGCCACTTTCTACCAACTCATCGACCATCTGTCGGATCTGCACCATGCTGCGGTTGATCTCCTCGGTCACTGCGCTTTGCTGCTCGGCCGCCGTGGCGATCTGGGTGCTGAGGTTATTGATATGGCTGACGGAACCGGCCATCTCATCCAGCCCGGTGTTCACCCGTGCCGTGGCATCCGCCGCCGACTGGCAACTGGCCTGGGTGTTTTCCATGGCCGCCACCGACGAACTCACGCCGGTGGTCAGGCGCGCGAGCATCTCGTTGATCTGCGAGGTGCTGGCCTGGGTCCGTGCCGCCAGCGCCCGTACTTCATCGGCCACCACCGCAAAACCACGGCCTTGCTCGCCAGCCCGCGCTGCTTCAATGGCTGCGTTAAGGGCCAGCAGGTTGGTCTGGCCGGCAATCGCGCCGATCACGCCGAGGGTTTCGGTGATGCGTGCAGCGTCCTGGCGCATGGCCTCCACGGTGTGGGTGGCGCTGGCGACTTCGCCGATCAAGGCGCTGACACTGGTGGACGCTTCGCCCACCACCACGCGGGAGCGGTCGGCATGCTCGTTGGCGCGCTGGGTGAACGAGGCGGTTTCCGCCGCGTTTTGCGCGACGGTGTCGGCAGTCGAGCTCATTTGCGTGATGGCGGTGACGGTCTGGTCGGTCTCCGAGGCGTGGCGCACCAGGATCTGGTTGGTGTGGGCCGATGTCTGCTGCAGTTGCGCCAGGCTCGACGACATGGCGCCCGTGGCCTGGGTCACTTCACCAATCATGTTCTGCAAGTAGACGATAAAGTGGTTGACCGAATGGCCGATGGCGCCCAGTTCGTCTTCGGCGCGAATGGTGATGCGTCGCGTCAGATCGGCGTCGCCGGCTGACAAGGCATCGATATTGGTCTTCAACGACTTCATGCGCTGCACCAGTTGGCGGATCGCATAGGCGGCCAGCAGCACCAGCAGCAACACCATGGGAATTTGCAGCAGGGCCAGGCTGCCGAGCACGTCATCACGCTGGGCAGTGATCAACGAGGTCGGCAGGGCGGTGGCGAGGAACCACGGCGTGCCCTCGATCGGGCGCAGGTAGAAGGTGCTGGCCACGCCCTGGTTGTCGAACTCGTTACGCACAAGCCCTTGGTCACGATGGGCCAGGGCTTGACTCACTTGGGCGGCAAACGCCGAGGTGCTGGCCAGCTCGCTGATGTTCTTCAACACCACCGGGCCGCTGATGCGCGAACTGTTGCTGATGATCTTGCCGTCGCCTTCAACGATCAGCATCTGGCCGCCGATGTCTTTTTCCTTGCTGGCCACCAGCTCATTGAAGAACCCCAGGGTTACGTCAATGGTGGCCACGCCATAGGCTGCGCCATCGCGCTGAATGGCCATGGCACAGTTGGTGCGTGGCTCCTGGCTGGCGTCGTCCTTGTAGGCGGCGGCCCAGGCGCACTGGCCGCGCGGCGAGGCGAGGCCGCCTTTGTACCAGCTCTGGTCGTAGTAGTTGGGCGCAGCGTCGCTGTTCCAGAACGTGTTGACCGCCAGTTTGCCCGACGCATCACGGTGCCAGAAGGTGCTGAACTTGTTGCGCCCTGGAGCGCGCTGGTTGGGCAGTGGCCAGATACCGCCGCCGAAGACTTTCAGCTCGCCATACTGGTCCACCAGGCCGGGCAGCACCTTGTCGATGGCATCGCTGTCGAGCAGGGGAATGGTTTGGGTGATGCTACGTTGTTGGGCTTGAACCTTGTTCAGTTCGCCCTGGATGCGCTCAGCCACTTCGGCGACGCGGTTGAGCACCACCTGTTCTTCGGTATGGCGCAGCGTGGGGGCCACCAACTGGCCGATACCGACAACGGTCAACACCAATATCAGCAGGACGAACAGCACCAGAAACAAGGTGTAGCGGGTTTGGATGGAGCGCAGAGGGGGCATGGGATCGTCCTTACGAAGCGTTATTATCGACGCGGCTTTGTTAGAGCTTCGTAGGGCTATCGGCTTGGAGAGAAGGAGCTTTAGGTACGATGGTGCAAAGTGAGTGGGCAACGGTGACCTTGCCGGTGTTCGCCACTGCAAGGTCACCCCTTGAGCTGACCTTATTGGCCAGTGGTGCTCGGTTTCACCTCAGTGAAAGCCGAGCCTTGCGTGGTGTCGAAGTGATCATTGGCGCCAGCGAAAATACGGTCCTTGCTCCGATTATTCCGAATGCGGTCATTACCTTCGCCGGTGAAGAACGACGTACGGTCATGCCCCACCAATTCGTCGTCGCCGCCTTCTCCGTGCAGGTAGTTGTCCCCACTCCCACCCAAGAGCGTGTCGTCGCCGGGACCACCATTGAGAAGGTTCCATTTATGCGCGCTGCTGAACCCGGCCTGGAGGTGGTCGTCGCCAGCCTCGCCGAACAGAATGGTAGGGCCGCTGCCGCCGTACAGCCTGTCGTTGCCGTCGCCACCTTGTGCAACGCCAAAGCCACTGCCCAAGCGCAGCGTATCGTTGCCGTCTTGCCCAAGGAGTCCGGTCGGGCCTGCGCCGGCCTGGAGTCTGTCGTCGCCATCACCCCCCTCGATTAACACGTAATGCTTGACGTCATCCTCGACGATGACTGTGTCATTACCGCCATTGGTCTTGATCAACAGGTTGTTGTTCAAGCTTTGTTGGGGTGGGATATCGACCACATACGACTGTCCGTTGACGATGAACTGCAACTTGTCACCTGGCCAGCTGCGCACGCGAATGATGTCGTCGTCGTTACCGGTTTCAACCTTAAGTTGATTGGCAACAATCTTAGGTTTACCGGGGTACGCCGTGCTCCAGGTGATTTCGCGGCTAAAGGTCACATCGCCTTTTTGGAGCAGTATGTGTGTCCTGACGTCTCGCGCGCCCGGTGACAGGTCGGCGGGTGGATCATAGGGTGAAGGTTTGGGCTTGACCGGCTCGACGCTTGGCACAAGGTGACGCGCGGTTGCTGGGGCGTGAGCGTAGGGAGAGAGCATGGTGATGTCCTTCTCGATAACCAAGGTATAAACCTGACCGCATGTCAGGGCTCCTCTTACGTGGGCGATCGATGCAAGAGCGTTCCTGGCAACCGCGCAGAGCTTGCGACTGGATATGTCGTTCGTCCGGTGATGATCGGCCGTAGAGGGTCAGACCAGGTAGCGCTTGCGCAAAGGCCGGTCCATTTCACGACTGCAGGTATAAACAGGAAGCCTCTCTCATCGCCTAAAACGGTCGGATCGCAATACACCACTGCCGCGTCGGCACGTGAGCCGGGCCTGTTGTGTGGTGCGTTTTCATGCGATTTCCGGCTTTCCTGGTTGCTAATTCCGCCATTGACCTTTGCGATAAGCCCCAGGCTGCTGGCCGGTGGTCTTGTAGAACGCCCGAGTAAACGCTGCCACCGACTGATAACCCACCGCCAGTGACACATCGGCCACGGTCATGTCTTCTTTGAACAGGCGGCAGGCATGGCGCATGCGCATCATCAACAGCACCTGCCCCGGCGATTGCCCGCACAGCTCGCTGAAACGCTTGAAAAATGCCGAGCGCGACAAACCGGTGCAGGCTGCCATGCTTTCCAGGGTCCATGGGTCTGCCGGTCGGGCGATCAATTGCTCGAGCAACTCGGCGAATGCCGGTTGTCGGCCCAGTGCCGCCAGACCGCCCAGTTCGCTGTTATCGATGACTTGCTGACGCAGCACATACAGAAACAATAAATGGCACAAACGCTCGAGCAATGCCGAGGAGGGCGCCGGGACGCGCTCGCACTCTTGCAGGATCAATTCGAACAGATTACGCGCGGCAGTAAGCGATGGGTCGCCGGCGCGCAGGATGATCCAGGCGGGCAAGCCGTCGACGATCATCGCCGACAAACCGGAATGGAAGTGAAAAAAACCGCAGACCAGGCCGACGCCATCTTCGGCGTTGCTGTCCAGCGCCAGCATCGGTCGGCGCGGGCATTCCTGCGCTGCCGCGGCCGTGGCCTCGCCAGACAGCCGATACTCGAGGTCACGCAGCAGAAACACCGCATCACCATTATTCAGGTGATGGGGAAGGGGTTCGCCGTCAATATGCAACCAGCATTGGCCCTGCACAATCAGGTGGAAACTCGCGCTGGCCAGCCCATGGGTGCTGGCATGCCACGCGCCGCAATAGCGGCCGACATGGAACAGGCTGGTGTTGAGTTCGAGGCTGTCTAATAACCAATCAACGAGCGCACTGGACGAATTCATCTAACGGAAAGACTCTAGAGCAAGTAATCGCTACTTTAGCCTATTGAGGCGTTTTTTTATAACCAACAGACTTAGGCGATGAACCCATCAGGAGACCACTCCATGTCCCGTGTACCGTTGCTCACCCCCGAAACCGCTCCGGAAGCGGCCAAGCCCTTCCTGGAAAATGCCCTCAAAGGCTCGGGTTTCATTCCCAACCTGCTCGCCGTGTTGGCCAATGCACCGGCGGCGCTGGAAACCTACATCACCGTGTCCGGGCTCAACGCCAAGTCTGAGCTGAGCCTGGCCGACCGCGAAGTGGTGCAGCTGATTGCCGCCACCACCCACGGCTGCGATTTCTGCGTGGCCGGCCATACCGCTGTCGCGCGCAATAAAGCCAAGCTGCCCGAAGACGTGATTGACGCCCTGCGCCAGCGCGGTGAATTGCCCAACGCCCGTTATGAGACACTCGCCGCCTTCACCCGCGAAGTGATCGCTACCCGTGGCGATGTCAGCGACGCGGGTTTTGAAGCGTTCCGCGCCACCGGTTATACCGAGGGCCAGGCGCTGGAAGTTATTTTGGGCGTCAGCCTGGCAACCCTGTGCAACTTCGCTAACGTGTTTGCCCGTACCCCGCTGAACCCGGAGCTGGCGCAATACCGTTGGGAAAAACCGGCAAGCTGAATCGGCGATGGTCCACCTGCTGTAAAAAGGAGAAACGAATGCTTGACCCTATCTTGAGCCGTTGGCTCGATGTTCAAGCGCAGGCCCTGGATGTGGGCAGTTGCGATCCACAGGAAGTGCTGCCAAGGCTGGCAGAGTCGAATGTATTAAGCATTGGCGTGCCCAAGGCGCTGGGCGGCTTGGGCGGTGATGTGACCGGCGCGGTGGAAGCCATTGCCAACGTGGCCAGCCATTCCCTGGCGGCGGCGTTTGTGTGTTGGGGCCAGCGCTCTTTTATCGAATATTTGTTGCAGAGCCCGAATGAGCGGCTGCGCGAGCAACTGTTGCCGGACCTGCTCAGCGGCAAGCTGGCCGGGGCGACCGGGCTGTCGAACGCGATGAAATTTTTGTCCGGCATCGAGACCCTGCAAATCAGCGCGGAGCCGACCGAAGACGGTTGGACCCTTAATGGCCGCCTGCACTGGGTGACCAACCTGCGCAAGAACGGTTTTGTTGCGGCGGCGGCGATTGAGCATGCCGGCGGCGGCGCGCCGTTTATTCTGGCCATCCCGGATTCGGTCGCAGGGCTGCAGCGTTCGCGTGACCTGGAACTGATGGGCCTGCAATCGAGCAATACCGCGGCCCTGGGCCTGGAAGGCGTGGAGCTGAGCCGCGACTGGTTGCTGCATGAAGATGCACGCAAGTTTCTGCCGGCCGTACGCCCGGCGTTCCTGGGTTTGCAGTGCGGCATGTCCATTGGCCTGGCGAGGCGCTCACTGGCGGAAGTGGCCAACCATTTGGGCTCCTCACGCACGGTGTTGCGTGACGAGCTGGAAGCCTTGCGAGCGACCCTCGATCACCTGGTCACAGAACTTAAAGGCGGCCTGTTGGCCGGTCGTTTTGCCGTCGAGCCGGTGCCCTTGTTCAAACTGCGCATCGCCCTGGCCGAAACCGCCGCCAGCGCGGTGCAGCTGGAACTGCAAGCCAGTGGTGGCAAGGCCTACCTCACAGCCCATGGCAGTGGCTTTGCACGGCGCTGGCGCGAGTCGGCCTTTGTGCCGATCGTGACGCCAAGCCTGGTGCAGCTGCGCACCGAGCTGCACCGTCAGGCCAACCTATGAGTCAGGCGGTACTGAGCGCCGAGGGTATTTGCCTGGGCTATGCCAGCGGGCCGGTGTTGCAAGGGTTTGATTTGCAGCTGCAGCCGGGCGAAGTGGTGTCGATCCTCGGCCCCAGCGGCGTGGGTAAATCCAGCCTGCTGCGCGTGCTGGCCGGTTTGCAGGCGCCGCATGGCGGTAGCGTGCAGGTGCTGGGCGAGCCGCTGGCCGGGCCGCATCCACGGGTGGCAGTGGCGTTTCAAGACCCCAGCCTGTTGCCCTGGCTGAACCTGGAAAAGAACGTCGCCTTTGGCCTGGATTTCGCCCGTCAGCCGCACTTGAGCCTTGAGCAGCGCCGCCAGCGCGTCGACCACGCCATTGCGGCGGTCGGCCTGGAACATGCGCGCCAGCAGTTTCCAGCGCAGTTGTCCGGCGGCATGGCCCAGCGCACCGCGTTGGCCCGTTGCCTCGCCCGCCAGCCGCAGGTGTTGCTGCTGGATGAGCCGTTCGGCGCGCTGGATGAAGTCACCCGCGCCGACATGCAGCGCCTGCTGCTCAAGGTCAATCGCGAGCAGGGTTCGGCGGCGGTATTGATCACCCACGACATCGACGAAGCGCTGCTGCTATCCGACCGCATCCTGCTACTGGGCAACCGCCCGGCGCGGACCTTGGGCGAATGGCGCATAGATTTGCCGCAACCGCGCGAAGAGCAGGTTGAAGCCATCGGCGCGTTGCGTATCGAGATTCTGAAAACCTTACGGCAGGCGAGCCGCCCTCAACCCAACCCCATTGATCAACAGGAGTTTTCACATGTGTCTGGATGACCTTACGCACTCGCGCCGTGACTTTCTCAAACTCTCGGCGGTGCTCAGTGCCGCCGGTGCCTTGCCGCTGCTCAGCAGCCTGCAAGCCCGCGCCGCCAGCGAGCCGGACGCGCCGGTACGCATCGGCTATTTGCCGATCACCGACGCCACGCCCTTGCTGGTGGCGCATAACAACGGTTTGTTCGAGGCCGAAGGCATCAAGGCCGAGCGCCCGGTGCTGTTGCGCAGTTGGGCGCAGGTGATCGAGGCGTTTATTTCCGGGCAGGTCAACGTGATTCACTTGCTGTCGCCGATGACGGTATGGGCGCGCTACGGCAGCAAGGTGCCGGCCAAAGTCGTGGCCTGGAACCATGTCGGCGGTTCGGGCCTGACGGTTTCGCCGGGCATTACCGAGGTGAAGCAATTAGGCGGCAAGTCGGTGGCGATTCCGTTCTGGTACTCGATCCACAACGTAGTGGTGCAGCAACTGTTCCGCGACAACGGCCTCACGCCAGTAGCGCGTGCCGCCGGGGCTGCGATTGCGGCCAATGAGGTCAACCTGATCGTGTTGCCGCCTTCGGATATGCCGCCGGCATTGGCGAGTAAACGCATTGACGGCTACATCGTCGCCGAGCCGTTCAACGCCCTGGCGGAAAACCTCAAGGTCGGCCGCGTGCAGCGCTTTACCGGCGATGTGTGGCGCAACCACGCCTGCTGCGTGGTGTTCATGCACGAGCATGACCTGACCAACCGCCCGGAGTGGTCGCAGAAGGTGGTCAATGCCATCGTCAAGGCGCAGGTGTGGACTCGCGAGAACCGCGAAGAGGCGGTGAAGCTGCTGTCCAAGGACG
The DNA here is from genome assembly GCF_012985445.1 of Pseudomonas sp. WS 5532. NCBI lineage: Bacteria > Pseudomonadati > Pseudomonadota > Gammaproteobacteria > Pseudomonadales > Pseudomonadaceae > Pseudomonas > Pseudomonas sp. WS 5532. The sequence continues at coordinate 152,800 of NZ_JAAQWK010000008.1, read as the reverse complement.
GCCCGAACCGCTATACACCGCACGCCGAGCCGGTGTTGAGCAAGGTGCTGGCCCCGGCCGCCGCCGACCGTGCCGCGTACCTGGCTGACGGCGCGATCCAGCATGCCAACTGGGACGAGCATCGCATCGACTTCCAGCCGTACCCATTTCCCAGCTACACCGAGGAATTGGTACGGCGCTTGAAGGACACTTTGATCGAAGGCGACAAGAAATTCCTCGCTGACCTGGACCCAACGTTCGTGGCCAAGGACCTGGTGGACGACCGCTTCGTGCGCAATGCCATCGAATCCGTGGGCGGCATGAAAACCTTCGGTTTGCCCGACGGTTACGAACGGCACGAGGAGATCGGCGTTTGAACAACGGCAGAATCCCTGGCTGGTGGCTGGGGCTGAGTGGTTTGGCCGGCTTGCTGTTGCTGTGGTGGTTGGGTGTGAAAGTGTTTGGCGATACCGATGGCTTGTCGGCGCGCTTTTCGCTGGCGGCAACGGCAAGCAGCTTGTGGGAATTGCTCGGGCGCAGCGAGCTGTACCTGCACATCGCGGTGAGCCTGAAGCGCATATTCGTTGGGCTGTTTCTGGCCTTGTTGGTCGGTGTGCCGTTGGGGCTGCTGGTGGGCAGTTCGCGCAACCTGGAGGCCGCCACCACACCGGCGTTCCAGTTTCTGCGGATGATCTCGCCACTGTCCTGGATGCCCATTGTGGTGATGTTGATGGGCGTGGGTGACCAGCCGATTTACTTCCTGCTGGCGTTTGCGGCGGTGTGGCCGATCATGCTCAACACCGCCGCTGGCGTACGCCAGTTGGACCCGCGTTGGTTGCAACTGAGTAAAAGCCTGAGCGCCACGCGCTGGGAAACCCTGCGACGGGTGATCATTCCCGGCGTAGTCGGGCATGTGCTGACCGGCGTGCGCCTGGCCATTGGCATTTTGTGGATCGTGCTGGTGCCGTGCGAAATGCTCGGGGTGAGCGCGGGGCTGGGGTATTACATCCTCGACACGCGTGACCGCCTGGCGTATTCGGAGTTGATGGCGATGGTGGTGGTGATCGGCTTGCTGGGGTTTGCGCTGGATGCCTTTGCGCGCTGGCTATATCAACGTTGGGTGCATGCAGGCTGACTGCAGGCGTCTCGCTTTGCTCACTGCAAAGCGAGACGCGCGTGGTGTCAGCGGTGCTCGTAGCCACGGCCGCCATCGTAGCGATGGTCGTGGTCGTGCCAGCCGCCACCGCCGCCACGTGGGAAAAAGAAGCAGCCGCTCATGGTCAACATGATCAGCAATGGAATCAACAGTGTGATTCGACGGAGCATTTTCAAATCCTCTAAAGTACCGACAGGTTCAATCAGGCGCGGAACAAGCCAAAATTTCTCAGCGCCTGTAACATATGACCCTGCCGAACCGGTGCCATCCCCGTAACCGGGTATGTGCTTGGCATGCTCGGCGATACAAAGTGGATACATTCTTAAGCTTCAGGAACCCGTCATGACCCAAAAGCAACGTTTGAAATATTCGATTCTGATCGCCCTGACAGTACTGGCGTCGATGTTTGGCCTGTCTTATCTGCAAAACACCGGCGTGATCAGCGAAAAAACGTTCCAGTACCTGGCGATTGCGATTGCCGTCGTGGTAGTGGTGATCAACGGCATCATGCGTCGCAAGGTCAAGCCTCACTTCTGATGCCTGCTGGAGCGCCGAGCGAAAGCGTCAGGCGCGACTGTCGAGCACTTTGGCAGCCTCTGCATGGAGGCTGTAGCTCTTATCGGCATTGAGGGTGATCACGCCCTCGCTGCACAGGCGCTTCAGCACCTCGCGCACACTGAGAAACGACAACGGAATGCCCAGCTCCAGCAAATGGCTGTGCACACCGCGCACGCCCAATGTGCGCTGGTTGTCGGCAGCAGTGAGGAGGGCGTCAATGACCTTCAGCCGGATCAGGCTGGTGCGCAAACCGAAGCACTTGAGCAAATGGCGGATACGCTGGTTGCCGTGCTCCGGCGCTTTGCCGAACGCTTGTGCGCCGCCGCCGTAATTGGCGTCGGCAGCCGGTGAATGTCCATCCATGGGCGGTTGCGGGTTGTACATGCAAAAAACTCCTTATCAGAGCCTGATCAGGAAAATGATGGCGCTCTTATTTGAATAAGACGAACGAGCGAGCGAAATCATGAAGTCCTGGATGTAGAAATTTTGTCGGTATCCGCTTTGTCACACGTCGACCGCCCTTAAAAAACACCCGCTGCGGCTAAATTATTCCCGGTTGCCTGCGTTCTTACGGTGGGGTCGTTGCCCCCTGTAAGGGTGTCCAAATTGACTGTGGAGCTTGCGTGATTATTTCCAACCGGTTGTCCAAGGCGTGCGTGGCAGGGCTATTGCTGGGGCTGAGCCTGAACGCTTCAGCGCGTGAACAGGTGACACAGGCTTCAGCCGATATTCGCCGCACCACCTTCGGCGTGCCGCACATCCGCGCCAATGATGAGCGTGGCTTGGGTTACGGTATTGGTTACGCGTATGCGCAAGACAACCTGTGCCTGCTGGCCAATGAAGTGGTCACGGTGAACGGCGAGCGTGCGCGGTTTTTCGGCCCGGACCAGGCGGCCCTCGAAGAGCGCAACAACCTGGCCAGTGATGTGTTTTTCAACTGGCTGAATACGCCCCAGGCGGTTGCCGCATTCTGGAAGGCGCAAACCCCACAGATGCAGCAGCGCATCGAAGGCTATGTCGCCGGCTACAACCGTTATCTGAAAGAGCAGGGCGCACCGACCCAGTGCCACGCCACCTGGGTGCGCCCGTTGGTGGTGGAAGACCTGGTCAAGCTGACCCGCAGGCTGCTGGTGGAAGGCGGTGTCGGCCAATTCGCCGAAGCCCTGGTCGGCGCCACGCCGCCTAACGCCACTGCCGCTGTGCCGTTGAGCATGAAGGCCTTTGAACTGGCAGCAGCCAATCAGCAACGCTTCAGCCTCGACCGTGGCAGCAACGCCGTGGCCGTGGGCCGTGATCGTTCATTTAATGGCCGTGGCATGCTGCTGGCCAACCCGCATTTTCCGTGGGTCGGTGGCATGCGTTTTTATGAGATGCACCTGACCATCCCGGGCCAACTGGACGTGATGGGCGCAGCACTGCCGGGTTTGCCGGTGATCAATATCGGCTTTAACCAGCACGTGGCCTGGACCCACACGGTGGACACGTCCAAGCATTTCACCCTGTATCGGCTGACCCTCGATCCCAAGGATTCCACGCGTTATCTGCTGGATGGGAAATCCATCGCTATGGAGCATCGTGCGGTGAAGGTCCAAGTCAAACAACCCGATGGCAGCCTCAAAGAGGTCACTCATACGGTCTACAGTTCGCAATTCGGCCCCGTGGTGCAATGGCCCGGCAAGCTCGACTGGGACAGCCACTACGCCTTCAGCCTGCGCGACGCCAACCTGGGTAACGACCGCGTGCTGCAACAGTGGTACGCGATGAACCGCGCCACCAGCCTTAAAGAACTGCAAACCTCGGTGCACACCCTGCAAGGCATACCGTGGGTCAATACCGTGGCCGCCGACGACCAGGGCCAGAGCCTCTACATGAACCTGTCGGTGGTGCCCAACGTCAGCGCAGCCAAACTGGCGCAATGCAGCGACCCTCGCGCGGGCCTGCAAATGATCATGCTCGACGGCGCCCACAGCGCCTGCGCCTGGGACGTTGACCCGCGTGCAGCGCAACCTGGCATCTTCGCTGCCGACCAGTTGCCGCAACTGCAACGCACCGACTACGTGCAACACTCCAACGACTCGGCGTGGCTGGCCAACCCCAAGTCGCCACTCACCGGCTTCTCCCCGGTGATCAGCCAGGACCACATCGGCCTCGGCCCGCGCGCACGCTTCGCCGTGCAGCGCCTGCAATCCCTGGAGAAGCAACCGATCAGCGTGGCCGACCTGCAAAACATGGTCATGGACAACGAGGTGTACCTCGCCAGCCAAGTCATGCCAGACCTGCTCGAATATTGCGCCAAACATCTGGGCACTGACGCCGCCGCGCTGCAACCGTTGTGTACCAGCCTGAAAGCCTGGGACCAGCACGCCAACCTCGACAGTGGCATCGGCCTGGTGCATTTCATTAACCTGGTCGAACACCTGCAACAAATCCCCGACGCCTGGCGCGTTGCCTTCGACCCGGCGCAGCCGTTGACCACACCCCGTGGCCTGGCCATCGACCACATCGAGGTGGCCAAAGCCCTGCGCGAAGCCATGCTGGCCTCCAGTGAAGAGGTCAGTAAACTCAAGGCCACCCGCTGGGGCGACATCCAGGTCAGCGGCCAAACCCCCATGCACGGCGGCCCGCAACAGCTGGGCATCTACAACGCCATGCAAACCGTGCCCCGCGCCGATGGCAAACGCGAAGTCGTCAGCGGCACCAGCTACCTGCAAATCGTCACCTTCGACGACAAAGGCCCCCAGGCACTGGGCGTGCTGGCCTTCTCCGAATCCAGCAACCCCGCATCCAAACACGCCAAGGACCAGACCCAAGCCTTCTCCGAGAAAAAGCTGCGCGCGCTGCCTTTCACCGAAGCCCAGATCAAGGCCGACCCGCACTATCAGCAACAGCGCATCCAGGAGTAGGGCAGGCCCGCAACTCCTTGATGACTATACGAAATATTTTTGAAATCAAGGGGTTGCAGGTAAAAGCAAATGCGTACATAATGGCGCCCATCGAACGCAACGAAGCATTTAAAACTTCAATGCATTCAATGAGTTAGAGTAGAGACAGGGTTTTACAGCCCACTCAAGTTTTTATGCGGTGAATGTCAGCAGTCAGGGCATTGATCGTTTGAGGCCGAGTAGCAAAATGGTTATGCAGCGGATTGCAAATCCGCCTACGCCGGTTCGATTCCGACCTCGGCCTCCACTCTTGAAAACCCCGTAGATTAACGTCTACGGGGTTTTTTATTGTCTGAGATTTGCTCATCGCTTTCGCAATTTTTCGGATCACTTCCGCAACACTGCCTTTTTTCGGGAAATTCAAGACGCCGTTATCGTTATGCCTCTCCTCGATTGGACGTGGGATTGTGCTTGAGACTAAGGAGCCTAAGCGCCCACAACGGCCGGAAGCGGTCATACGTAGCATCTGCTGGCTCATCCGAAGTCCAGACGCGTTTGTTATCAAGGTTGACGTTCGGATTCCATTGACGGCTCTGCGTTCTTGCAGGTCGTCGATAAAGCTACTCAGGCCGGATTGGATTCCGGCATCCTCCAAACGAAGATGGAGGCGTTTTTCGGTCTTGCCCTGGCCAATCAGCAAAAAGCCATTGTTCAAGTCGGTGGCTGCAATCTTGAGCACATCGGCGGGACGTTGGCCGGTCAGGTAGGCCAGATCCATCGCGTCCTTGAACTCCTGTACCGCTTCCGCGTATACCGCGTTCCATACGGTTTCACCGGCATAATAGTCCCGTGGCTTTTCCTTGTTTCGGCGAACGTCAAAGCAAGGGTTTGCTTTGTCAGTCAGCCCTGCATACAACGGAGGGGAAAGAGAGAAAGTTCGGTTCTCATGCTGACCAGCGCTTCGTTTGCTCAGATGGAGCTCGACCGTAGTCTGAAGTTAGTCCGAGATGGCCGCTGACTGAGTTACGACAGGCAGGCGTTTTTCTGCCTCGTCGATAATCAGTGCGATGGTTTTTCTGGCGATGGGTGACAACGTACGGCCGGCATGAAACACGATGGTTTCCGGGATAGAGCGCAAATGTATGGGGATCGCAGGCTGGATTTTTTCGATTAGATCGATCAGCACGCCACTCTCCAAATCAGGCGCTAGCCAAGATTGCCAAGTGAGCAGTAGCGCGTCGCTAGTCAGCGTGGCCTGACGCAGGCAGTTCAGCTCATTGCATACCAACTTCCACGGCAGTAGTGTCGTCGAGGGCATTCCGAATAGCGCCCGGGCGTGCACGTCGTCCGTGGTCACAGCAGCCCACGGGTAGGCGAGTAGTTGCTGATGCGTCACCGGCTCGGCCTGTCGAGCCAGTGGGTGCTCGTGGCGACAGAAGATAGAGGCCGGTTGTGGCGGCAAACTCCGAACGTCAAAGCGTGGGTCTACCCCCTGCTCGACCCGCACGCTCGCTACGACAAACTCGATGTCTTCCTGTGCCAGTTGGTTGGCCAAGTGATGCCAGTAATTGACTTCAGGGGTCACCACCAGCTTGGGCGCGCTCTTGCGCAAGGCCAGCAGCACGTTGGGAAGGGTGGTGTTGGCGGTCATCATGCCGACGCCGAAGTTGAGTTCACCTCCCTGCCCCCCGGCGATGTCGCTGGCCTCCGCGACCAACTTGTCGGCGCACGCCAGCATCTCGCGCGCCCGAGCAATGAGCTGGTGACCAGCGCATGTCAGCGTCACTGAGCGGGTGTCCCGATCAAACAGGCGCACCTTTAGGTCTTTTTCCAGCGATTGGATGCTACGGCTGAACGCCGTCTGCGAAAGATGGGCTCGCTCCGCAGCCCGGGAGAAGTGCAGTTCCTCTCCAAGCAAGACCAGGTGACGAATTCGCTTCAAGTCAATTAAGTCGCTCAATGCATCAATCGCTCTTCATATTTGCATTGGACGGTTGTACCTCACTCCCAGAAAATTCGCCAGAGTTTGCGCTTGGCTGGCAACCTGTGCGTTTGCGTTTCGATGCCCTGAAACGATGACGGCCGGCTCAACTTTAAAAAGGGTGAGACCTTCTCGAAGATCTTCAAAGGCATTCACGACCTGCAATTGAGTACAGAGCTCCGTGTGATCTTGCGGCCTTAGGTCTAATTGGTTGCCGTGAACAGAAAAGGCCTGCTGGCCACCCGATTGCGACGCAATCCGAGTAATCAAGCGTGCGAAGGAGACTAAAATGCAAGTGAAAATAGACGCTCTGCAAACCTTGCCGGGCAGCGCTATAGCCCAGTCTGACGTCCAGCCGCAGTTCCTCAGCGCCGACGCCAGCGATCCGCAGGTCATAGGCTGGATGCAAGGTTCACCGCCGGTGCCGGAAAAGGTCGTGCGATTCAGCAACATCCTGCAGTTCCCCCAGACGCGCTGGTCGTTCTCGCATCTGCGCGAGCTGTTGCCAAGCGTGCAGGTCGCGCGTGGAAAGGGAGCAGCCAGCCCGTTACCTCGCGCCGAACGCGGAGACATCGACGCCCTGGTCTTCACCCTACTGGGCAGCGACCGCACTATGACCTGGGAACAGTCACTGAAGGCCAACTACACCGATGGGATCCTGGTACTGCACCGCGGGCAAGTGGTCTATGAACGCTACTTCGGCGCGTTGACTGATCAGGGCCAGCACATTGCCATGTCGGTCACCAAATCTTTTATCGGCACCTTGGCGGCGATGCTGGTCGAGGAAGGTAGTATCGACCCACAGGCGAAGGTCAGCCACTACGTTCTGGAGTTGAGGGACAGTGCATTTGGCGATGCCACGGTACGCCAAGTAATGGATATGACAGTCGGTGTTCGCTACTCGGAAGACTACGCCGACCCCAAAGCGGAAATCTGGGAGTACTTACGAGCCGCCCATATGACATCGCGACCGGAGGGATACGTCGGCGCAACCGCGGTGACCGAATACCTGATGAAACTGCGCAAAGAGGGCGAGCACGGTCAGGCCTTTGCTTACAAGACGGTCAATACCGACGTTTTGTCCTGGGTGATCCAGCGCGCGACGGGCAAACCCATCGCAGTCAATCTACAAGAGCGCATCTGGAGCAAGCTGGGGGCCGAGCAGGACGCCTACTTGATCGTCGATGAGGTGGGTACCGCGTTTACCGGTGGCGGTTTCAACACCTCGTTGCGCGACTTGGCCCGTTTCGGCGAGATGATGCGCCTGGACGGCAAGTTTAATGGCCAGCAGATAGTGCCCAAGAGCGTGATCGCGAATATTCGTGGGGGCGCCAGCCAGCAAGACTTCGCCAAGGCAGGCTATGAGCTGCTGCCAAACTGGAGTTATCGCAACATGTGGTGGGTGTCCCACGACACTCATGGCGTCTACTCGGCACGTGGGCTCCACGGACAAAGCATGTATATCGACCCCAAGGCGAAAATGGTCATTGTGCGTTATGCCTCGCACCCCTTGGCTAGCAGTTCGAACTTCGATCCGACTACCTTGCCCGCCTATCGAGCGGTGGCCAATCATCTGATGGCCAACTCGCTATAGTGCGATGAAAAGCGGTAATAGCAGGCATTGGAGAGTGGGCGGCAGTGTTCCGCGATGTACCATTCGCCAATGTTGAGTCGTTTCGCAATAACGAATACTGCTTAGACCGGTTGACCAACGCTGGTTTGAACGATTACTTATTTTAATTTTTAATAATATTTATACTGGAATATATTGTGGGCTCGCTAACTAATCCTCAAAAACCTAGTTTTAGAAGTCGCGCACTTATAGCATATCTTTTGCTGGTCAGGCGAAAATCAGTTTATGGCTCCTTGGATAGAGTGCTGAAGAGTTTTCGGAAATCACGAGAGCAGGGCCCTGCAAGACCAACTATTAAAATGCAAAAGAAAATCTCCATCGAACTCCAAATGGTTGATGGTATCGAAGTCTACAGGCTAGCCCCTAAAGATGACCAAGCAAGCTCCAAACATATTTTCTATCTTCATGGTGGAGCTTACGTTTGGCCTATTACGTTTCTGCACTGGCGCTTTCTTCAAACGTTAGTCGAAAGATATGGCTATATTATCATAGTGCCGCTTTATCCCCTTGCACCAGAGACTAAATGTAAAACCGTTATTTTTCGCATGTTGTCTATATATAAGCTTGCTTGTTTTAACGCTCGATGTCACGCAATGAATGTAATGGGCGACTCAGCTGGCGGCGGCCTTGCAGTTGCCCTCTGCTTCGCGTTAACAGATATCGGATATGTGCAACCTACTAAGCTAGTATTGATCTGCCCTTGGATGGATGTCACGTTGAGTAACGAGTTAATTTCAAAAACCGAGAAGTCAGATCCAATGCTCTCCGCGAGAGGTTTAAGAGCGGCCGGCATGATGTATGCGGGAGATCTTGGTACGGACCACAACTACGTAAGTCCGATTAACGGAGATCCAGAAAATCTACCTCCGATCCTTATTTTCGCTGGCACCCGCGACATTATTCACCACGATGCAATTAATTTCTGTGAGAAAACGTTGGCGCTTGGAGGTGAGGTTCAGTTGCATATCGGGAGAGGAATGATTCACGTGTGGCCAATCCTTCCGATACCTGAAGCGAAACAAGCTATGGATAAAATAGCTTGTTTTCTTTAATGCTGGTATGAGCGTCAACTGTCAAGTAAATAAGTGATGCGCAGCAGTCCTGTATGATTTCGAATCGGTCAAGCTAAATAGCTCTATTTAGAAACTTAGATCTCGCGGCTAACGACGGCATTGAGATTGCGATGCTGACTTCACGCTGCAAAGCGAACGGAGGGCGGTTCTTCATAATGTAAAACACGGTAATTGTGACATATGGCAGGTTTCTCAAGCCCGGTGGGTTCGTCATGCGATTAACAGCGGTGATATTGTCGTGCTCTGTCTACGTGAGCGTTCTTTCACTGTGCGCATCTGCGGACAATGTAATGCTGAAAAATGGTGACCGTGTTAGCGGAGACATCATTTTGATGGAGGGCGCAAATCTTGTTCTGAGTACGAATTACGGAGGCGATATAACGATCAGTAAGGACCAGATTCAAACTTTGGAAAGCAAACAGCCGCTCATGGTAAAGCAAGTGGGCCAGTTGCAAGGAACTGTTGAATCGATTCAAACCGGTCCGCAAGGCAACGTGCGAGTTGGTGTGGGCGTTGGTTTGAGTCTTGTCGACCTTAACAATATCGACCAGATTATGAAGCCCCAACCCAACCTCACGGCTGCAATTTGGAAGGGGAACATTGACCTTGCGCTTCATGCCGAAAAGGCTAAGGCAGAGAGTGAAAATGTTGAACTTGCGGCACAAACAAGTTTTGTCAGTGGCTCTTGGCGGCATAGCGCGACTGCTCACGTCCGCGAAGATGACGCAGAGGTTGCAAGTACGGCAAACTGGAGTGCCGAGTACTCCGTGGATCGTTTCCTAACCGATAACTGGCTTTGGGAAGGAGGCTTCAATTACAAAAAGGATCAGTTCGAAGACCTAATAACCAGGCGAAAAATTGGCACCGGTCCCGGTTACCAATTCTGGGACGATCAATTAGGCAAGCTTACCATCGTAGCGCTGTTGAATCGTATGCGTTTCGGGTACTCAGACGGTAGCAGTAGTACGTTTTACTTCACGTCTGCCCGCTGGGACTTCAAACGATATCTGGTTGGAAAAAAGTTTGAATTTTTTACATCGGGTGAGTTGGGAAGGCCACTCAGCGATATAGCATATTATGCTTATGACTCTGAGCTAGGCTTGCGTTACAGTGTCACGGAATGGGCTTCCTTAAATCTGAAATATGAACACGCGGTAGTCGCGGGTAAATCCGATAATAGCAACTTGGACAGTGCTAGATATACAGCCGGTTTTGGTGTGAATTGGTGATGAATATTTTGCATGCCTGGATGAGCGCCCAGTGCGACCTCGAGCCCGAAGGTTCGGCCATCAGCAAAGCAATCGATGACAGCCTGAAATTCTGGGCAGCGCTGTAGCGCTACTGCAAACATGGACACCAGCGCCGGGTAGTAACCAGGGAAATTGATATTCTTGGGCTGACTCCGCCGACCTGGCAATCTGGACTGGATTACGAATATGAGACGTGGGGAAACGATCCGTTTAATATAGACACAGTCTTGGCGTCATCGCAAAGTGTGATTGGCAACGCTTACTTAGCGGGCGCTTACAGCGTAGCTTAATGCGTCTCGTCTTATATGAGGCGGGCAGCTTAGATAAAAAACTAGATCCGGCTATGGAGGGCAGCGATGCCTATCCATTTCAATATCAATATCAGGAGATGTAGCGTGAGTCGTAGCAAAAAAGTGTTGGGCTGTGCATTTGTTATGGCAGTGTTGGCAGGGGCGCTCTGGGGGGCATGGAAATTCTCATCACCCTCGGTTCAACCCTTTGCTTCGCTAAGACCGCAAGTCGGTCAAGGATCTCCGGACTTGACGGTGCGTTTTCTGGGCGCTGGCACATTGAGCTTCGATGATGGGGAGACTGCGATCATGGAGGACGGTTTTTTCTCACGGCCAAGTATTTATTCGGTGCTACTGACGGCTATACAGCCTAATGAGCAGCGCATTGATGCAAGTTTGCGCAGCGCTGGCATTTCCAAGCTTGCAGCGATATTCGTCGCGCATTCGCATTACGACCATGTCCTGGACAGTGGCTTGGTTGCTCTCAAAACAGGCGCTACGGTATTGGGTACAGCATCGACTGCCAACGCCGTTATGGGTGCCGGATTACCTCCTGAGCGTATCAAGGTAATCAAAGACGGAGATTCTTTTTCGTTTGGTCAATTTCAAATCAAAGCCTTCGAGACCCCGCATTCACCACATCCCACCTCACCAGGTTTCATCGATCATCCGCTGCACACTCCTGCCCGGCAGGAGGATTTCAAAGTTGGCGAAAACTTCTCGTACCTGATTACTCATGGCAGCCGTCGTCTTCTGGTGATCGCCAGTGGTAATTACAGTCCAGGCAAGTTCAAGGATGTCAGGGCAGATGTGGTGTTCCTTGGCATCGGAACGTTAGGTAAACAAACCCCGGAGTTTGTCGCGCAATATTGGCAAGAGGCGGTTGTCCAGACGGGCGCTAAAATCGTGATCCCGATCCATTGGGATAATTTTTTTGAGCCCTTGGACCAACCGTTGACCGCTATGCCGCGCATATTGGACTCTTTCGATCAGAGCATGGGCATGTTGATACCCCTGGCACAACGGGACGCTGTGAAGGTGCAACTGCCTGTCGCTTTCGCCCCGATCGATCTAGATGCCTTGTAGCCATCGAATAGGCCGGCGACTCGGTTGGCCTAAAGAAGCCACCGGTAAATTAAGAAAACGCAAGGACCCGATTTTCTCAAAGAAATATGGGGGGAGTGATCTATGGCGCCCAAAAAATAGCCCCATGCGCTCGGTCTTGTGTCGGTTGCAGGCAGCAGGAATCAGCCAATTCCTGCTCTTCGTGAAGGAATGTTTTGGGCCGATAGCTGCCTGTCTTGCCGTTGTGTCGAGGGCCAGCTCAGGGAGTGGGTGAAGCGACGGCGGCGATGCTGATCAGCCAAGATTGGAGCGAAAAACAGTTCCGCAATGAAAAATCAACGTCGCGCAAACAAAGGTCTCCGGCCGTTTAAATACATCACAAATGCGGAAAAGTAATTTATTTAACTAATTGATTTTTAGAGTTTTAATTGTGGATTGCAAATCCGCCTACGCCGGTTCGATTCCGACCTCGGCCTCCACTCTTGGAAGCCCCGTAGATCAACGGTCTACGGGGTTTTTTAATGCCTGCAATTTGAAAGCCGTTCCGCAACCCCGCGCATGTCTCGCGCATTGAGCCTCGGGCCAACTACATGAACAATGCGTTGCAGGACTTCATTTCGGATGTTGGGGCGATTTTATCCAGGGCTTTTGCTGATGCACTTTGATAATTTTGCATGTCGGTCGAATGCGCTTTTTAATTACAAATCAGTATAAGAAACTGCTAATTTTCACAGGTTCACAAAAATCAATGACGATGGATGATTTCATCTCCATTAAATATTAATGTAAAGGAGATTGTTATGTCTATTGATCATATGGTTTATGCTTACACGCTATCGGAAGATAAAGACAACATTTTAGATAAGGAGCAGTCGCTTGAAGTTTTAGACTTTTTTAAGCCTACTGATGAAGAGCAATTCAAACTCTTAAAAGAACTGTTGAAGGGCAAGACCGACGAGGAAATTCGGCAGTTTTTAGCGCAGGCGAATAGTTGATTGCTGTTGTGCCACGGTCAAAACCTCGCTTCGGCGAGGTTTTTTTGACTAAAAGGGGTCAGGCCACAATTTCTGAATGTTAAAAAAGGTGGTCTTCCCATGTTCAATTGCTAGGCGGTCAATGGTCAGCGGCTATTGGGCTCAATTTCTCCAACGCATCATCCACGAGCAGTTGCGCGTTCTCAATCAGCTGCGCCAACCCAAATATTTGAAACCGTCGAGATCCAGTTGATCCGAACGCTTGTTCATTCGCCATAACCGATGCCGAAGCCAAAATTTCACTTGCATTCACTAGCGCATCTTCCGTGCTTAATTCTGTCCTCACTTTAAACGCGTTAGTCGAATGGTCGTTGCCAGGTGTGGGTGTTTTCAAGAGTGATGCTCCAAAGGGCAATACTCAGATAATTCAGGTTGCGACGCCCGGTCACAGTAATTACTGCGACGGCAAATCCTAACCAAGTCACTTCCTATGGCTCAACCTCGTTAGTTTGTGGGAAACGTCCGAGACCAAGCAGAGCAGCGTTAGCGATGTTCAGAAAGTAAAATTATAAGGCGAGCTGGCGAGCTGCCATGTACCCTCATGCCTTTCCTGGGGGATAACAATGAAAATCTGGCTAATGGTTTTAGTCACTGCGATGCTCACGGCCTGCGCCGACAGCGGTCCTATAAAAGTGGGGCCTGACACCTACACCATCTCAACGCGAGTTCCCCTTGGTGGGCCGGCCTCGGCGAAAGGCCAGGCGCTGAAAGAAGCGAATCAGTTTTGTGAGTCTCAAGGCCGGGAAATTCTTCTAGACCACATGCAGTCAAGCGAATGCGCCTTGCACGGCGGCTGCGGGGAGGCGGAGATATTCTTCTTTTGCCTGGCCAAAGGCGACCCGCAATTAAAACGCCAAAAGTACAGCCCCGATCCAACTCAAAAAATCGAAATCGACCAGCGCTGATGCTCTGCTGCCGAGAGAAGGGACGGACCTATGTTCAGTGACATGAATCCATCCCTTTCTTTTGTTAAGCCGCCACCGCCGTAGCAACCGGAGCGTACAGTGCTTGGCGTTCCAGAAGGCTCAGCAACTGCCAATTTTTCCCGACGCGTTTATACAGATCGGCGTTGTGTGGGATCTTCACCGTATTGAGCAGCCGCTGTTGGTAGCAGCCATACAGGTGTTTCAGAAAACCAGGTGGCATCACGATGTCTGTACTTGGCACATGGAACGAAATTGCCATGGGCCATTCTTTTTGACGAACGGACCCCAGCAGAGCAGGGCTGACGTCTTCAGGTTTGCCAATGGATACCCAGGTGGCGGGGTGTTTGCCATCCATCCAATGGGCGAACCATTCTGGCAGGCGCCCGCGCTTTGCCGGGTAGGGCATCAATACGCCAGCCTGCATTTTCTTGATCAGGTTTTCCCGAGTCAGTCGGTGGGTGATGCGCACGGTGGGAAGGCGATTTATTGCCTCCAGAAACGCTTTGTTATCAGCGAGTGCGCCAAGGTGCGCAGCCACGTGCATGATCATCACGATGAGCGCCAGAACCCCAAGGAAAAGCCAGAATTTAATCGACGGGTCAACACGGACGTAAAGGGGGAAGGCATAAACGACAGCGGCCAACGGAATGAACGCGCCAGTGCAATATAGAAATTTCTTGTTCACGCGGGGGCCTCAAAAGAAAAGCAGTGATGCTACAGTGCCATCACTGTTTTGGCTTCTCCATTTCATCCATTTTTTGTGTTATTACCCCCAACTCCCTTCCTCCAAGGAGCACCCAGCCATGTCCACTACTGCCGGCGTATTCACCCGCCAGTTCTTCCACGGCACCCGGGCTGACCTTGAGCCAGGCGACACCGTCCGCGTCGGCTACCCCTCCAACTTCACAACGGGCAAGCCACTGTCCTGGGTGTATTTCGCGGGCACGTTGGACGCTGCGATTTGGGGCGCTGAGCTGGCGTTGGGTGACGGTCCAGAACGGATTTACGTGGTAGAGGCCACCGGGCCAATCTTGGATGACCCCAACGTGACGGATAAGAAATTTGCCGGTAACCCGACGCTGTCCTATCGCTCGTTGGAGCCGCTACGGGTGGTGGCTGAGGTGACGAAGTGGCAGGGGCATGCGCCTGAGCGGTTGCAGCAGATGAAGGACAACCTTGCCCGTTTGAAGGCGGAAGGTCGCGATGTGATTATCGACTGATTGAGTGGCCTTGTGGTGAGCGGGCTTGGCCCGGTGCAAGCCAATTCAGGCGACGTGATGTGTCAGTTAGAGTGAACTGGGGCTGCTTCGCAGCCCAACGCAGGGCAAGCCTGCTCGCCACAGTAACGGTGTTCGCCTTTAAGTGATGGGTAACGGCCATTAACCAACGTGCAGGATTCCGGCAGTGGTTTAGACCTTCTTGTCAGGCTTTTTGCGCCAGCGCCACAGCTGCAGTAATGGCCGCCCGCGCTTGAGGGCTGTTTTTCCAGCAGGTCGACCCGACTGCTGCCGATGCTTGCGCCAGAATGTCGCTCACGTTCGACTTTCCAAGCACTTCCAATGAGTCAATGCCCAACTGCTCCAGCCGTGTAATCACGGTGGGGCCTACGCCCTTGAGAGCGAGCAAAGCGGTTCTTTCTTCCAATGAAAACGGCATGTATATATTCCTTTTTTTATTACTCGCTAGGCCTCAGCGCGGACAATACGCTGTGCCTTCACCTCTTCGGCGTACACGCCAAGCTTTTCCTGCTGCGCAGCCAGCAATGCACACATTTTCATTAGCGCCACCGCTTCATCGGGTGTTCGGCCGTTCGCGGCCATCGCCGTCAGCTCCACCACCGACCAGCCGATAACTGCGCGTGCATCGTCAAGGTCGTAAAACAGTTCTTGTTGTGCGGTTCTGGGCCCGTCGAGCCCCTCTATCAGTTCGGCCATTTAGCGCTGCGCCTGCTGTTTCAATTGAAGTCCCATGACGACCATCCCTATGTCGGCAAGGTCCGTGCTGAAGGGGATTTCGCCCATGCGCCGAAACCCGAATGCCTCATAAAAGCCCTGTGCACTGACGTTGGTTTTGAGCACGTCCAGCCACAGTAAATGCTCACCACGTTGCGCCACTTCATCGCGAACACACTGCAACAGTTGTTTGCCGTAACCCCTGCCGGCGGCGGATTTGAGCAGGTAGATTTTCTGCAGCTCCGCGCCCACTTCACCGGTTAACGGCGCCGGCACCGACCAATTTACTTTGGCAAACCCGACGGCGTTGCCTTGTTCATCGAAAGCAGTGAACCACGCATGCTTGCCTGGCAACTCGAGTGACTGGCGCAGCGCACTGGATGAAAAATCCTGCTCAAGAAAACCGTGCATACCGGCAGGCGACCATAATGTCGAAAAATGCTCGCGATAGGTCTGGCAACCGACCTCGCGCAGCGTATCGATATCGGCCGTTGTCGCTTTACGAAGGGTGATCATGTTGTTCCTTGGTTTATGTGCGTAGAACCCTTTACAGCGTCCAGCCTAACCCAAGCGCCTTGTGCAGCGAGGCAAAATCCTTCAGCAGTTCAGCGTCGCCGGATATCCGGCTCTCTTGCGCCTGGTAGCGCGTGCGCTCGGCATCCAGCCAATCGAGGGTGCTGGCCGTGCCCGCGCGATAACGCTGGCGTGTCAGGTCGGCGGCGCGTACTGCCGAAGATTCCACGTTACGCAGCAGCACCACATTCTGGCGCTGATGCCCATAGCGTGCCAAGGCCACATCCGCATCGCGCAATGCACTCAATACCACGCTCTTGTACTGCGCCAAGGCTTCATCGCGTCCGGCCTCGGCGCCTTTGACGCTGGCGGCGACGCGGCCGAAGTCGAGGGCGTTCCAGGTGATGCGCGGCAGAACCAGCCAGGTGCCGCTGTCTTTACGCGCAAGGTGGCCGGGGTCGCTGGCCGAGAAGGACAGGTCGCCGGTGAGGCTGAGCTTGGGGAACCAGTCGGCGGTTTTTTCGCCGATCTGTGCGTTGGCGGAGGCCAGTTTACGCTCGGCCATGCGGATATCCGGGCGCGCCTTCAGCAGCGCCGCCGGGTCGGCCAACGGCACGGCGCTGGGTAAGGCGGGCAGGGCGCGGGCAGTGGCGAGTTGGCCATCCAGTTCGCCGGGTTCCAGGCCGCAAAGCAGGCCGAGTTGGTCGAGGGATTCGACGATGGCGGCTTGCAGTGGCAGGCGCTGGGCCTGGGTGTTTTCGGCTTGGGTGATGACTTGTTCAAGTTGCAGTTGCGAGGCCACGCCGCGCTCGCGGCGCTGCTGGGTGAGGTCCAGGGCCTGGTTTTCGATGTCGACGCTGGAGTCCACCAGTGCCAGGCGTGTTTGCTGGTCGCGCAGGTCGGTGTAGGCCTGGACGATTTCGGCGGCCAGTTGCACCTGGGCATCGGCCAATTGCGCCTGGGACGCGTCGGCTTCGGCCTGCGCAGCCTCGACGGCGCGACGGGTGCCGCCGAACAGGTCGGCTTCCCAACTGGCATCGAAGCCGGCGAGGTAGAGGTTCAGCGGGCCGCGGCCGCCGCCACTGTTGCCACCCAGCGCGGAGGTGTCGGGCGAGCGCAGTTTGAGCATCGCAGCATCACCGCTGACCTTGGGCATCGCGTTGGCCTGTGCGCCGCTAAGGCTGGCGCGCGATTGCTTCAACCGGGCCTGGGCGGTGGCGATGTCGGGGCTGTTGCGCAGGGCTTTGTCCACCAGTTCGTTGAGCTGCGCGTCGCCCAGCGTGCGCCACCACTGCGCGACAGCGGGTGCGCCAGCGGAGGTGTTATCGGCATGCGGCAGGCGCCCGGCCGCCAGGGTTTTTGGCGCAACGTTGGGGGCACCCTGGTAGTCGGGGCCGACCGTGCAGGCGGACAGCAGCGCAACGTTGAACAGAAGAGCAAGCTTGCGAGGGATCATCGGGTTACCGTGCGCTTTTTCAGAATAAAGATCAGGGGCAGGCACGCCAGCATCGCCAGTCCCAGTAGATAAAACGAGTCGTTGTAGGCCATGACCGAGGCTTGCCGCGCGATGTCATTGGCCAGTTGCGCGAAGGCTTGCAGCTGTGAGGTGGACGCATCACCGGTTTGTGCCAGGTAGCTGGCGGTGCTGCTTGCCATGTGGTCCTGGGCCAATTGGCTGTTGGCCTGGACGCCTTCGCGCAGCATGTCGTCGTGAAAGTGGCTGCGCCGGTCCATCAACACGCCGAGCAGGGCCAGGCCGATGGTGCCGCCCAGGTTGCGCGACATGTTGTACAGCCCGGCAGCGTCCCCGGCTTCGTGGGTTTGCACCGAGCGCATGGATAATTGGCTTAGAGGCATCATCACCAGGATCTGCCCGAACCCGCGCAGCAGTTGCGACCAGATAAAGTCATGGCCAACGCTGTCAGTGGTGAGCGTGGTGTCGACGTAGCAACTGGCCCAGTACAGCAACAGCCCGGCGCCGACCATCCAGCGCAGGTCGTAGCGGCCCAGCATTCTTGGCAGAATCGGCATCAACACAAACGCCGGAATCCCCGATAACAGCATGATCGCGCCCGACTGCTGCGCGTTGTAGCCCGACAAAATGCCCAGGAATTGCGGCACCAGGTACGCCGTGCCATAGATGCCGGCGCCGACCGCTGTGCCGATCAACAGCACGCTGCCAAAGCTTTTGTTGAGCACCAGTTGCAGGCGCAGGATCGGGGTTGTTGAGCGCAGTTGCCCCACGGCAATCAGGAAGAACCCGGTGACGGTGGCGATGCTCAGCCAGATGATCAGCAGCGAATCAAACCAGTGTTCGCGCTGGCCTTCTTCGAGCACCACGGTCAGCGAACTCAAACCCATGGCCAGGCCGAGGATGCCCAACCAGTCAGCGCTGATAAAGCGTTGCAGGTTCATGCGCTCGGTCGGCAGGCCGGTGATCAGCAAGGTGATCAGCGCAATGCTGATGGGCAGGTTCAGAAAGAAACACCAGCGCCAGTTGATGTTTTCCGTGAGCCAGCCGCCGATCACCGGGCCCAGCAACGGGCCGAGAATCACGGTCATGCCGAACATGGTGGTGCCGATCGCCAGTTGGTGCGGGGGCAGGCGCGTGCGCACGATGGTCTGCGCGGTGGGGATCATGGCGCCGCCGGCAAAGCCCTGGCCGATGCGCCCGGCGATCATCGCACCGAGGCTGGAGGACAAGCCGCAGAACATCGAAAACGCGGTGAACATCAGCGCGGTGCCGATCAGAAAGCGGCGCAGGCCGAATACCCGCGTCAGCCATGCGGCGAGCGGGATCATGACGATTTCCGACATCAGGTAGCCGGTGGCGATCCACGTGCCTTCGGTGCCGGTCGCGCCGATCTGGCCCTGGATCTGCGGCAGCGCCGAGTTGGTGATCGACACGTCCAGCGTCGCCAGCAACGCGCCCAATGCCCCGGCAGCCACGGCGATCCAGTCGGTCAACGAGGCGTTACGCGGTTTTTCGGCGACGGCCTCGGCCATCAGCGCCTCAGCCATGATTGGCATCCGCCGCGTGGCTACGCGTGTCGACTTCGACGGTGGCCGACAGGCCGGGCATCAACGACGCGCGAATATCATCGGGTACATCAAGGGCAATTCTCACCGGCACACGCTGCACGATTTTGGTGAAGTTGCCGGTGGCATTTGAGGGCGGCAGCAAGGCGAACTGCGCGCCAGTACCGGGCGACAGGCTGTCGATATGCCCCTGCAGGTTGCGGCCGGGTAGTGCATCCACGTGCACTGTGACGGCCTGGCCGGGACGCATGGCGCCGATCTGGGTTTCCTTGTAGTTGGCGGTCAGGTAGATCGCGCTGATCGGCACCACCGTCAGTAAGCGCGTGCCGGGCTGCACATACTGGCCGACGCGCACACCACGGTCGGCCACCCGACCCTCCAGCGGGCTGCGGATCACCGCATCATCTACATCCAGCTGGCTCTGCGCTTCGCTGGCCTTGGCCACGCCGAGTTGCGCCTGGGCCTGCTTGAGCTGGGCTTGCAGGGTGCCGTAGCGGGTTTCGCTGGAGCGCAGCGCAGCCTGTTTGGCGGCCACGGTGCTGCGTGCCTGCGCCAGTTGGTTGTTGAGTTGCGCCAGGCGTTCTTCTGGCTCGGCGCCGGAGCGGGCCAGCGGTGCATAACGGGCCACTTCGGTTTGTGCGTGTTGCGCGTCGGCCTGGGCGCCTTGCAATTGGGCGCGGGCTTCGGCAATGGTGGAATCTTGCTGTACCAGGTCGGCCTGGGCTTTGGCGTAGTCGGCATTGCGCGCAGCTATCGTCGCCGAGGCTTCGTCGCTCACCGCCTGGTATTTGCGCGCATCCAGGCGCACCAGCACGTCGCCACGCTTGACGTTCTGGTTGTCGCTGACCAGCACCTCGGCCACATAGCCGTTGATCTTGGGCGCTACGCTGATGCTGTCGGCCTGCAGGTAGGCATCGTCGGTGGTCTCGATAAAGCGCCCGTCCAGCCACCACCACGCGGCCCAGCCAAGGCCGCCCAGCAGCGCGAGGGTGGCGATGCTCAGGAGAATGCGGCGCGCTTTGCTGCGCTGGCCGTTAACGGTGTCTTCAGGAATGACCTGAGGGGAGGGTGTTGCAGCGGACATCGGGTCATTCCTGTTTGTGAGGGCCGGTTTTATATCGGATGGAATAAATTCTATTTTTCGCGAATTTTTGTCAACTGGTATATTTTGGTCCGGTATTCGAGAGGAGCTGCACATGGCACGACATAAACCTGCTGCCGAAGGTGGTTACCAGCGCGGTGAAGAAACCCGCGCACGTATCGTCGAAGCGGCGGTCGAGGTGTTTGGCGAACGCGGCTATGACCGCGCGTCCACCCGTGACATCGCCACGGCTGCCGGGGTTAATGCGCCCGCGATCCAGTACTACTTCGATGGCAAGGAAGGCGTGTACCTGGAGTGTGTCGAGCACTTGGTCACGCTGCTGTGGCGCAAGATGTCGCCGTGCGTGGAAGCGGCCGAGGCCGCGTTGGCGGATGCCAAGGCGAGCGATAAAACCTTGATCGACGTCTCGCTGGGCATTCTGGGTACGGTGGTCTCCACCATCCAGGACAGCCCCCAGACCACGATCTGGCGCGCATTTATGGATCGTCATCAGGCCGGCCTGTGCCCGCAAAGCGCAACCACCGCCTTTGAAGACCGCTTCAAGGCACGCATTGGTCGGGTCATACGCCAACTGATCGCGCGCCTTTCCGGCTTTGCCGTGGAAGACGAGCGCACGGTGATTCACTCCATGGCGCTGTTCACCCAGGGCTTGGCGTTTCGGGTGCAGAAGCCCAAGTTGCTGGAAGCGCTGAAGTGGACCGAGGTGAATCAGAAGGAGATGGAGGCGGTGCGCGATGTGGTGCTGATGCAGGCACGGTTTACGCTGGAAGGGTTGGCCAGGCAGCGGGATGTGCGCCCGGCTTGATGATTTTTTCGAATTGCTTGTATGTGGGAGCTGGCTTGCCTGCGATGGCCCTAGGTACCTACACAACTTTTCAAGGCAGCCAGTTTCTCCTGTGGCGAGCAGGCTTGTCGAATCGTCGCACCGCCTGCGTTGGGCTGCGAAGCAGCCCCAAACCCACTCGCTGAGTTCTTTCAGGAACATTGCAGTGCCTTTATTGGGGCCGCTCGCACCCCAGCGCAAGCAAGCTTGCTCGCCACAACAGCCCACTCATACTAGAGGTTGTCAGCTAGCACAGGGTAACGGCGCTTCGAAAACACCGGCAAAACCCGCCTGGCGTTGTGAAATGTTGTGAAGCGTGCGGAATGGCCCTTTGCCCATGCTAACGTCCGCGTCGGGGTATCGTCAGCTTGACGATTTCATTCGTTCCATTGAAGGAGCAGCGCCGATGTCTACTACCGTAACGCCCGCGTCTGGCGGGTCGAATACGCCAAAGTCTTCGCCTTCCACGTTCGACGACAAGTTGAACATTGCCAAGTCCAGCAAGGTTATTGCCGACTACATGCGCCAAACGGGCAAGTCAGCGATCACCAAGCAGGAGCTCACGCAACTGGCCAACAACGCTTCGGGCAAAGTGCCCACGGATGTGTCCGACGCTGCCAAGTACATGGAGCGCCACCCGGACGTGTTCACCGCGATTGAAACCCACGACGTGGCGGGGGCCGACAACCTCTCCGGCGTGTGGAACTTTGATTGGGCGGCCAAGGGTGGGCTCGATGGCACCTCGACCGACGCCATCGCCAAAATGCAGGACACCTTCGACTTTGCCATCGCCAAGTCCGCGCAGATCACCGAGATCTCCACGGGCAAAAAGGCTGAGCTGGACTCGACCAAGCAACGGCCCCAAAACTGAGACGCGTGGGTTGTCTGCCAACACCAACGGTTCCCGGCGGGCTCAGCGGGAACCGTAGTCGGCGCGGTAAGCCGTTGTGATGTGTTCAGCGCAGACTCAAGCAAGGCGCGCAACTCTACCGATCAGCTCGATAACGCCAAAGTGTATGCCTCGATCCGCCCCTAGCTGTACGGGGCGGCAAGGGCTGTAACCCACTACTGTCGCAGGCATACCACTACCGCCTGGATGCCGCGCCATGTTCATGTCCACCAGCCTCTTGTCCGCCTTTGTCCTGTTTGCCTTCGTGTCCTCGATCACGCCCGGCCCGAACAACACCATGTTGCTCGCCTCGGGGGTGAATTTTGGCTTTCGCCGCTCAATGCCCCACGCGCTGGGGATCAGCATCGGCTTCATGCTGTTGGTGATGTCGGTAGGCCTGGGCCTGGGCGAAGTGTTCAAGGTATTCCCGTGGGCCTACACGGTGTTGCGCTATGTGGGAGCGGCCTATTTGCTCTACCTGGCGTGGAAGATTGCCACCGCTGGCGGCATGTCCGAGAACCCTGACGAGCGTGGCAAACCCATGACCTTTCTTGGCGCGGCCGCGTTTCAGTGGGTCAACCCCAAGGCATGGATCATGGCGCTGGGAGCAATCACCACCTATACGCCGGCCGAAGGTTATGTGACCAATGTACTGGTGATTGCGCTGGTATTTGCGGTGGTCAACCTGCCCAGTGTGTGCGTGTGGGTGGGCTGCGGCAGTGGATTGCGCAACGTGCTGCGCGAGCCGCGTTGGTTGCGGGTATTCAACGGGTCGATGGCGGCGCTGTTGGTGCTGTCGTTGTACCCGATGTTTTTTGTGTGAAGCAGTGCCTCACACCGGCGAGATGGTTGCCAGCAAGCCGATACCGATGGTCAGCACCAGAAAACCGAACAGGAAAATTGCCATCTTGGTCATAAGGCCTCCGAAGGGAAGGGAGTCGACAGGAGTGTCGGAATGGCGCCCATTGTCCGCTTCACTGGCGTTTCGATACAGACGCAGATAGCAAAGAAAAAACCGTATCAGATGGTCCCGCAGCTGCCAGGCTGCGGGCCTGGGATGCGGTTGCTTTTGTAAAGATCAGGCTTAAAGGTCGTGTTGACTATCAACAGGCAAGCGTCCTCCATCGTGGCGGCGGCCACGCAGCATAGTCATTATTCTTCGTGGGAATGCGGCACGACAGCCGGCGCATTTGCCCCTAAGATAGCGCCCATTGCATAAACAAAAAGAGTGGGCCAACCCTCGATGGAAAGACGCCAGTTCAGCGGTGGCATGAAAGGCAAGAACCTGCGCTACCTGAATGAAAACTTCCAGCAGCCGTCGCCGGTCACCCGCGTTGGTTTTTTGCTGCTCGAACACTTTTCCCTGCCGGCATTCACCCAGACCCTCGACACCCTGATCACCGCCAACCTGTTGCGCCCCGAGCTGTTTGCCACGCGTACCTTCGGGTGTGACGAGGGCGAAGTTATCAGCGACCTGGGCCTGGTGATCCGCCCGGATGCCCGCCTGCAAGCGTCGGCATTGCCCGACCTGGATTTGCTGGTGATCTGCGGCGGTTTTCGCACCGAACTCAAAGCCGGCGAGGATTTCATCCAGCTGTTGCGCAGCGCCGCCGAACAGGGTGTGAGCCTCGCCGGCCTATGGAACGGCGCCTGGTTCCTTGGTCGCGCCGGGCTGTTGCAGGGTTACCGCTGCGCGATCCACCCGGAACATCGCCCGGCGCTGTCGGAAGTGTCCAAAGCTGCGCAGGTCACCAGCGAACCCTACGTGGTTGACCGCGATCGCCTCACCGCCTCCAGCCCATCGGGCGCGTTCCATATGGCCCTGGACTGGATCAAAAGCCTGCATGGCAAGGCCTTGGTCGAAGGTATCGAAGACATCCTGGCGTTTGAAGAGTCACGCTACCGGCGTATCAAACCCACGGAGAACATCAGCGTCAGCGCGCCACTGCGTGAAGTGGTGAAACTGATGGACGCCAACCTCGAAGAACCCTTGGAACTGGACCAATTGGCAGTCTACGCCGGCCGTTCGCGGCGCCAGCTCGAACGCCTGTTCAAGGAGCAACTGGGCACTACGCCGCAACGCTATTACATGGAGTTACGCGTCACCGAGGCGCGGCGTTTGTTACAGCACACCGAACTGTCACAGGTGGATGTGCTGGTGGCGTGCGGGTTTGTGTCGCCGAGCCATTTCAGTAAGTGCTACAGCGCGTATTTCGGCTATCGGCCATCCAAAGAGAAGCGCTTGGTCAAGTAGCGTTGAGCGCGAGCACTGTGATTGTCACTGTGGCGAGCAGGCTTGCCCTGCGTTGGGTGGCGAAGCCGCCCCTCATTCAGACGACTCGGTGAGTCAGGTGTAACGGTATGGGGCTGCTGCGCAGCCCAACGCAGGGCAAGCCTGCTCGCCACAATAACGCCAAAGACCTAAAAGCGCGCCAATCGGTAAGGGGCCAGGTCCGGCAGCGCCATGCGCTTACCTGGCGTGGCCAGTTGCACGACCATCTCCGCCGTCACCGCCGCCTGCGTCAACCCCAAATGCTGATGCCCAAACGCGAGCAGTACCTTGCCTTCCGCCACCCGATCAATGATCGGCAGCGAGTCCGGCAGCGACGGGCGAAAGCCCATCCATGGGGTTGCGTCCCGGGTACTCAAGTCCTGGCGAAACAAGCCCTGGCTCAACCGGTGTAACTGCCAGGCGCGTTGCATATTGGCGGGGCGCTCCAGGCCTGCGAATTCGACCGTGCCGGCCAGGCGCAAGCCATCGTTCATGGGGGTCATGATAAATTTGCGCTCGAACGAGGTCACGGCAAAGGGCAAGCGCTGGTGTTCGTGGGGCAGCATCAGGTGATAGCCGCGCTCGGTGTCCAGCGGGACCTGCTTGCCGGTGAGTGCAGCGGTGAGTTTGGCCGAATGGGCGCCGCAGGCGATCAGCACCTGGCGGGCAGTCAGGCTGCCTTGATCGGTCAGCAGCGATACGCCGTCCGATTCCAGGCGCCCATCGAGCACGCGTTGCTGCACAAACTGCACACCGCAAGCCTTGGCCGCGCTCACCAGTGCGCACACCACGCTGTACGGATCAATAAAATGCCCGGTGCCTGGGAAGAACAGGCCGCCCTGGATCGCTTCGTTCAGTTGCGGCGCGGCCTTGCGTATTGTCTCGCCCGACCAGAAATCCACCGGCACATTCTGCTGCTGCATGCGTTGGCGCAATGCGTCGATGGCTTCCCCGGACGCGGCACGCTCAAATACCAGCAACGAACCCTCGGCGCGCAACAGCTGCGGCTGCTCAATGGCCTGCAGCAGACGCTGCCAAGCGCCCAGGCTGGCCTCATTGAGCGCACGAATGCCCGCCACCGTGCGCCGGTAGTTCGTCGGGCGCAGGTTGAGCAACAGGCGCACGAACCAGGGCAGGGCGCGTGGCAGGTACTTCCAGTCCAGGCGCAACGGACCCATAGGGTCCATCAGCATGGCGGGCAGGCGCTTGAGGATCGATGCGTCGGCAATCGGGAACACTTGCTCGGTGGCTAAATGCCCGGCGTTGCCATAGGACGCGCCCATGCCCGGCGCCTGTGGGTCGATGACCACCACGCGTTGGCCTTGACGGGCCAATTGCAGGGCGCAGGCGACGCCAATGATGCCGGCGCCAATCACAGCGAAATCAGCACGGTTGCTGTCGCTCATCGTTCAGGCCTCTCTCTGGCCGTCGAGCAAGCGTCGCAACAGCAGCGGGTTGGCGTGTTGCAGCGCGGCGGGCAGCAAGCTGTCCGGGAAGTCCTGGTAACACACCGGGCGCAGAAAACGCAGGATCGCTGCGGTGCCGACCGAGGTGCTGCGCGAGTCGCTGGTGGCCGGGAACGGGCCGCCGTGGACCATGGCGTCGCACACTTCCACGCCGGTGGGCCAGCCGTTGACCAGCAGGCGCCCGGCCTTGCGCTCCAATACCGGCAGCAGGGCTTGGGCGCGTGCCAGGTCCGCGTCGTCCAGGTGCAGTGTGGCGGTCAACTGGCCTTCCAAATGCTCGGAAACCTGACGCACTTGCTCGTCGTCGGCACACACCACCACCAGGGAGGCCGCGCCGAAGACTTCCGCCTGTAGATGCTCATTGCTTAAAAACGCGCTGGCCTGGGTCACAAACAGCTGCGCCTGGCCTTGATTCGGGCCTTGCGCCGCCAAGCCTTTGGCGGCGATTTGTGCGTGTT
Organism: Pseudomonas sp. WS 5532; assembly: GCF_012985445.1. Lineage (NCBI taxonomy): Bacteria > Pseudomonadati > Pseudomonadota > Gammaproteobacteria > Pseudomonadales > Pseudomonadaceae > Pseudomonas > Pseudomonas sp. WS 5532. The sequence goes on along the minus strand of NZ_JAAQWK010000008.1, from coordinate 126,459 downwards.
CAGTCAAGCTGCCGACGCCCGCTTCATAGGCCTGGAAAATACCTGGCGTCAGCATGGTCTGGGCGGCGCACGCCGGGAGCAACTCACTCGCCGTGGCGACAAAGCGCTCGAGTGCCGGGCCTGCGACCGCAACCACCAAGCCAGGGTTGGTGCAAAACTGCCCGGCGCCTTGGGTCAACGAGGCGACAAAACCTTGGGCCAACGCCTCTGCACGCGTGTGCAACGCCGCAGGAAACAGATACACCGGGTTGATCGAACTCATTTCCGCATACACCGGAATCGGCTCCGGCCGCGCTTGCGCCGCCTGGGTCAGGGCGATACCGCCGCTGCGTGAGCCGGTAAACCCCACGGCCTTGATACGCGGGTCGGTGACCAATGCGATGCCGACTTCGCGACCCGATCCATACAGCAGCGAAAACACCCCGTCGGGCAAACCGCAGTCTTTAACGGCCTTGGCCAGCGCACGGCCGACCAGTTCGCTGGTGCCGGGATGCGCGCCATGGGCCTTGACGATCACCGGGCAACCGGCGGCGAGTGCAGAGGCGGTGTCGCCGCCCGCCACTGAGAACGCCAAGGGGAAATTGCTCGCACCAAACACTGCCACCGGCCCCAGCGCAATATGCCGCTGGCGCAGGTCTGCACGTGGCAATGGCTGACGCGCCGGTTGCGCGGTGTCGACGCGCACGTCCAGCCATTCACCGGCGCGCACCGTGCGGGCGAATGTGCGCAATTGCCCGCAGGTGCGCCCGCGTTCGCCCTGGATACGCGGGCGTGGCAGGCCGGTTTCGGCCATGGCGCGTTCGATCAACTCATCGCCGAGGGCTTCAATGTTGTCCGCGATGGTTTCAAGAAAGGCCGCGCGTGCTGCCAGCGAGGTGTCGCGATAGCTGTCAAACGCCGCCCAAGCCAAGGCACAGGCCTGTTCGACATGCTCGCCAGCGCCGCCTGGGTAGGCGGGCGCCAGGGGCTGGTCGGTGGCGGGATTAATGGCCTGGATCGCTTCGCGATGGCCGCAGACTGCGTGCTGACCGATCAGCATCTTGCCCGTCAGAGTCATGGGGTGTCCTTGAAAAATGAGGGTTGGCCGCTGTGAGAACCACAGCGGCGCGCGAGGGTGTCAGGCCACGTTCTGTTCAGCCGACCAATTGGCGTACCACTGGCGGAACAGTGCGTACTGGTTTTCGGCGTAACGCTGTTGGGCGGTGCTGAGTGCGTCGGTTTCGTTGAAGTGCAGGGCGTAGCCCTGGTCGCCGTTGAGCACCATCAAATGCTTGTAATACAGCACCAGGTCGCAACCCTCGTCGAAGGACGACAGCACGGCCAGCGCGGCTTCCAGCTCACGTGCCAGGCGCCGGGCCTTGGCGTCGCCTTTGGCGGCTTTTTTGCTCAGGGCGACCAGTTGCAGCACTTCGCGCGGCAGTGCGTTGCCAATACCGGTGATGGCGCCGGTGGCGTTGCAGTTGACGAAGCCGTGTACCACTTGGGTGTCTACGCCGACCATCAGGGTCACGGCATCGTCCTGGGAGGTGATGTTCTCTGCCGCGTAGCGCAGGTCGGCGCCGCCGCCGAATTCCTTGAAGCCGATCAGGTTGGGGTGTTCACGGCGCAGTTCAAAGAACAGCTCGGCGCGGGTGGCGAAGCCGTAATACGGGCTGTTGTAGATCACTGCCGGCAGGTTCGGCGCGGCCTTGAGGATCGCCGAGAAGTGCGCCTTTTGCGCGGTGGCCGAAGCGCCACGGGACAGCACGCGCGGGATTACCATCAAGCCATGGGCGCCGACCTTGGCCGCGTGGGCGGCGTGGGCCACCGCTTCACGGCTGTTGACCGCGCCGGTGCCGACGATGGTCGGCACGCCAGCGGCAACCAAACGGGCCACGCCTTCCTGGCGTTCGGCTTCGGTCAGCAGCGGCCAGTCACCCATGGAACCGCAATACACCACGGCGCTCATGCCGATATCGATCAGTTCACGGCCCTTGGCGACCAGGGCGTCGAAGTCCGGTTTGCGTTCAGGCGTGCACGGGGTCATCAGTGCAGGGATGCAACCGGTGAAGATGTTGTCGCTCATTGTTCTAACTCCAGCGTTCAGTTAAATAAGGCCCGGGCTCAGATGCCCCAGGCAAAAGGGTCCTGTTCGTCGATCAGCAAGGTGCTGTCGGCGGTCATGAAGGCGCGGCCGGTGATGAAGGGGCGAATGCGCTCGCCATCCCACTCATAACGGCCTTCGAATTGGCTGCCGGTGATGCTGGCTTGCACCCAGGTGGCGCCGGGGGCGAGTTTGTCGTCAGCCGCCAGGCACGCGAGTTTGGCGCTGGTGCCGGTCCCGCACGGCGAGCGGTCGTAGGCTTTGCCGGGGCACATGACGAAGTTGCGGCTGTCGGCGTGGGCGTCGTCGGCGAACAGTTCGATATGGTCGATCACTGCACCGTCCGCACCGTGGATGCCTTGGGTTTCGAGGGCCTTGAGCATCGCCCAGGTGTAGTCGGTGAGGGTGTCGACGTTGTCCATCGCCAGCCTGTGGCCGTGCTGCGACACCAGGAAAAACCAGTTGCCGCCCCAGGCAACATCGCCATGCACCACGCCATAGCCCGGCACGTCCACCGGCACCTGCCGCTGATGACGGTAGGCGGGTACGTTGCGCAAGGTCACCGCGCCGTCGTCGTGCAAGGTGGCGGCTACCGGGCCGACCGGCGTGTCGATGGTGTGCACGCCGGGCGTTATGCGGCCCAAGTGGTGCAAGGAGGCGACCAGGCCGATGGTGCCGTGGCCACACATGCCCAGATACCCGGCATTGTTGAAAAAGATCACCCCGCAGGTGGCGCCTGGCGTGACCGGCGCGCAGTACAGCGCGCCGACCAGCACGTCATTGCCACGTGGCTCCAGCAGGCAGGCGCGGCGCCATTGATCGTGTTCGCTGCGCAAGGTGTGCAACTGGTCGGCGATGGTAGCGCCGGCGAGCGCAGGGAAGCCGTCCATGACCAGGCGCGTCGGTTCGCCGCCGGTGTGGGAGTCGATAACATGCAGGCGCTTCATAACAGGCTCCATCAGTGAGTGGCTGGCGACAGTGGCGCGCTGTAATGCGCGTCGCTGACCGCTTCGCTTTCGTCGTCTTCGTGTTCCAGGCGCACCAGGTGCGCGGGCACGCCGGTGGCGGCGCCCCAGTAGTAGATGCCCAGGGCGCAGAGGGCGACGACCAGCGTGTCAAACGGGTGGCTGATCGCGCCGATACCGCCGAAACTGCCGAGCTTGGACAGCAGGATAGTCACCGCGTAGAAGCCGATCAGCCAGGCCGACGAGCGCACTTGTTGCTTGAGATTCAGGTGCGCGGTCGGCACCCAGCGTGCGCACAGCAGGTACACCACAAACATCAGGATTTGCAGGCCAAGCAGCCACGACACGGTGCTCCAGCCGGACCAGTACACAATCAGCGCGGCGATGATGAACGACAGCGGGCCGAGCACCGCCATGCCCTTGACCCGGAACGGCCGGGCCATGCCGGGCGCATTGCGGCGCAGCGCGGCGACGGTCACCGGGGCCACGGCGTAGCTTAAGATCAGCGCCGCCGACACCACATTGATCAGTGCTTCCCAGGACGGAAACGGCAGGGTCCAGAACACCGACAAACCAAAGGTCAACCACAGCGCCGGGCGCGGGATGCCGGACTTCTCATCAATGCGCGTAAAGATCTTGAAAAACGTGCCGGTCTGCGCCCAGCCGTACACCACACGCGGCGTGGCATTCATGTAGATATTGCCGCAGCCGCTGGGTGAGATCACCGCATCGGCCACCACCAGGTAGGCCAGCCAACCCACGCCCAACGCCAGGGCAATATCACGATAAGGCAGCGCCAGTTGCTTGCTGATACCCGCCCAGCCATCGGCCAGCATCTCGGTCGGCACGCCACCGAGGAAGGCGGTTTGCAGCAGCACATAGATGGCAGTCGACAGCAGCACGGAGAGGATCAAGGCAATCGGAATCGTGCGTTGCGGGTTCTTTACTTCACTGGCCACCGAGATGATCGGCGTGAGGCCCAGGTAGGCAAAAATCACTCCGCCGGCCGACACCGCCATCTCGATGCCCGACAGGCCAAACGGGGCAAAACCCTGGGTCTGGAAATTCGCCGGTTTGAAGAAGGTGAACAGCACACCAATCACCAGCAGCGGCACGATGAACTTGAATACGCTGACCAGGTTATTGGCGATGGCGAAGGTCTTCACACTGCGGTAATTGAGCACAAAGAACAGGCACAGCAGTGCAAATTGCACCAACCAGCCCAGGGTGGTCGGGTCGCTGGAACCGACCTTGGTCAGCTCGGGAAACCAGGCCGCGGCGTATTGGCGCGAGGCGACCACTTCGATCGCCACCAGGCTGGAGAACGCGATCAGCGTGATAAAGCCCATCAGGTAGCCCAGCAGCGGGCCATGGGAATACACCGGGTAACGCACCACGCCACCGGCGCGGGGCAGGGCGGCGCCGAGTTCGCAGTACACAATGCCCAGCAGCAGCACGGCGAAACCGCCGATCAGCCAGGAAATAATCCCCGCCGGGCCGGCGATGGCGGACACGTGGCTGGCCGCAAACAACCAGCCCGAACCGAAGATGGCGCCTAACCCGATAAAGGTCAGGTCCATCAGTGAAAGTTGTTTCTTGAACTTGCCTTGAGCAGACATGGCGGCGCCTTCTTGTGAGTTATTGGATAGGCATGCAGTGGCGATATCCTGAACCGATCAAGGGCGCTGCGATTGATGTTTTGCGTTGATGTGAATGACGAATTCGGCACAGTTTGAATGCGTAGATCCAGGCTTTTTTGTGGGAGCTGGCTTGCCTGCGATTGCATCACCTCGGTTTGCCTGAATGACCGAGGCGTCTGCATCGCAGGCAAGCCAGCTCCCACATTTTTGATCGAGTGTGGCTTCCAAGGCTGCCACAACCTTGTGTAGATACTCAGGCTGGCATAGGGCAATCTGCTTAAGAAAAATGGAGTGCAGGCCATGCTGCCCAGTGCATTTGCGAGCTTTCTACAGACCAACCGCCCCAACAGCATCGAGCAACTATTGGCGGGGGTCGCGCAGTTGTTGCCCTTGCTCGACGTAATCCCCAACGCGGCGATTTTCATCAAGGATATCGACGCCCGCTACGTCCTCGCCAACCACACCCTGGTGCAACGCTGCGGCCTCAAACAGTTGCAGCCGCTGCTGGGTAAGACCAGCGCCGAAGTGTTCCCTGCACAATTGGGGCCGGGCTACACCGAGCAGGACCGGCGCGTGCTGCAGCAGGGTTTTGTGCTAGAAGACCAGCTAGAGCTGCACCTGTATGGCAGCCGCGAACCGGGCTGGTGCCTGACGCACAAATGGCCGCTGTACAACGACAAGGGCGCGATCATCGGCCTGGCGGGTATTTCGGTGGACCTGCAATCGGCCAGCGAAAAGCATCCGGCCTACCAGCGCCTGGCCGCCGTGGATGAGCACATTCGCCAACATTTCAACCGCCGTGTCACCCTCGGCGAGCTGACCCGCATTGCCGGGATTTCCGTGGCGCAACTGGAGCGCTACTGCAAACGTGTATTCCACCTCACACCCCGGCAGATGATCCAGAAGGTGCGCCTGGAGCATGCGCACCGGCTGTTGCACACCGACCTGCCGATCACCGAGGTGGCGCTGCAATGCGGCTACACCGACCACAGCGCATTTACCCGCCAGTTCAAGGCATTGACCGGGTTTACGCCCAGGCAGTACCGGCAATTGGAGTAAATGCAACGAATCAAGGCCTCCGCCGCTCCTATGCTTACCAATCACCTTTTCACGGCAATAGGAAACAGGCTTATGACGGCGGCGGATAACGATCATGTGAACTGGCTGGTGCAACAATCCATGCTCAATGCGGCGCGTCAGCGGGCAAGGCTGTACAGCGGGCAAGGGCGTTTGTGGCAGCAGCCGTATGCGCAGACCCGGCCGCGTGATGCCTCAGCGTTGTCGTCGGTATGGTTCACCGCTTATCCGGCCTCGATTGTGACCCGTGAGAACGGCACGGTGCTCGAAGCCCTGGGCGATGAAAGCCTGTGGCAGGCGTTGTCGAAGATCGGCATCCAGGGCATTCACAACGGCCCGCTGAAAAAGTCCGGCGGGCTCGACGGCACACGGCATACGCCGACCATCGATGGCAATTTCGACCGCATCAGCTTCGAGATTGACCCACAGCTGGGCACCGAAGCGCAGTTGCAGGCCCTGACGCGCATGGCCGCCGCGCACAACGCGGTGATCATCGACGATGTGATCCCCTCCCACACGGGCAAGGGCGCGGACTTCCGCCTGGCCGAGATGGCGTATGAGGACTATCCGGGGCTCTACCACATGGTCGAGATCCGCGAGGAAGACTGGCCGCTGTTACCTGACGTCGCCGAAGGGCGTGATGCGCAGAACCTCAGCCCCGCGCAGGTGGATGCGCTGCGCGACAAGCATTACATCGTCGGCCAGTTGCAGCGGGTGATCTTCTTCGAACCCGGCGTCAAGGAAACTGACTGGAGTGCAACCCCGGTGGTCATCGGTGTGGATGACAAGCCGCGCCGCTGGGTGTACCTGCATTACTTCAAGGAAGGCCAGCCGTCGCTGAACTGGCTGGACCCCTCGTTTGCCGCGCAGCAGATGATCATCGGCGACGCCCTGCATGCCATTGATGTGATGGGCGCCAAGATCCTGCGCCTGGACGCCAACGGCTTCCTCGGCGTGGAACGCAAGCTGGACGGCACTGCCTGGTCGGAAAGCCACCCGTTGTCGATCACCGGCAACCAGTTGCTGGGCGGGGCGATTCGCAAGGCGGGCGGGTTCAGCTTTCAGGAGTTGAACCTCACTGTCGACGATATTGCCGCCATGTCCCACGGCGGCGCCGACCTGTCCTATGACTTCATCACGCGCCCGGCGTATCAGCATGCGTTACTGCTGGGCGACACCGAATTTCTGCGCCTGATGCTGCGTGAGATGCACAGCCAGGGCATTGACCCAGGCTCTTTGATCCATGCGCTGCAAAACCACGATGAGCTGACCCTGGAGCTGGTGCATTTCTGGACCCTGCACGCCCACGACAGTTACCTCTACCAAGGCCAGACGTTCCCCGGCAACAGCCTGCGTGAGCATATCCGCGAGCAGATGTACGAGCGCCTGGCCGGCGAGCATGCGCCGTATAACCTCAAGTTCGTCACCAATGGGGTTTCCTGCACCACCGCCAGCATTATCACGGCGGCCCTGGGCATCCGTGACCTGGAGGCGATCACGCCGGCCGATATCGAGCAGATCCGCCGGATCCATGTGCTGCTGGTGATGTACAACGCCATGCAGCCTGGGGTGTTTGCCCTGTCTGGCTGGGACCTGGTCGGCGCGTTGCCGTTGGCGGCCGATGCGGTAGCCCATTTGATGGGCGATGGCGACACGCGCTGGATTCATCGCGGCGCCTATGACCTGGTGGATTTGAACCCGGATGCCGAACTGTCCGCCGGCCAGATGCCAAGGGCGAAAACCCTCTACGGCAGCCTCAACAGCCAGTTGCAGAACCCGGATTCGTTCGCGTCACAGCTGCAGAAAATTCTCGCGGTGCGCAACGCCTATGGAATCGCCGCCAGCCGCCAGATCCTGGTGCCGGATGTGGAGCACCCGGGGCTGCTGATCATGGTTCACGAGTTGCCGGCCGGGAAGGGCACGCAAATCACTGCGCTCAACTTCGGCAGTACGGCGCTGACCGAAACCCTGCACCTGCCCGACATTGCGCCGGGGCCGGTGGTGGACATCATCAATGAGCGGGTCGAGGGCGATCTCACCGCTGAAGGTGAGTTCACCATCACGCTGGACGCATATGAGGGGCTGGCGCTGCGGGTGGTCAGCCTGTCGCCGATGCTTTAGGGGCGCGAAGCGCTGATCGCCTGGTCGATCAGCGCTGATTATGCATTTGCCGGGAGAATGAATAACATGCCATTTACGCATTATTAAATAAATTAATATGCGCTTGATGAATTTTGTTGTTCGAGCTAGCGTAGTGCCAATGGCCACTTTCGAGCACCGGCCACTGACCTGCCGAGGAATTTCCCATGCCTTTAGTTCGAATCGACCTGGCCGCCGACACCTCCACTGAAACCGCCGCTGCAATTGGCGATGTGGTCTACGCCGCCATGACCAGCGTGGCCAATGTGCCTGAGCACGACAAATTCCAGATCATCAATCGTCACGCCAAGGATGAGTTGGTGTATCCGGCGGCGGGTTATCTGGGGGTTACCTACACGCCAAACATCGTGTTTATCCAGGTGACCTGGAGCGCCGGGCGTAGCATCGCAGTGAAAAAGGCTTTTTATAAATGTATCGCTGAGGGCATCCACGCCAAAACAGGGCTGCGCAAAGAAGATGTGTGGATCAACCTGGTGGATGTGAAACGCGAGGATTGGTCGTTTGGCAACGGAGAGATGCAGTACGTGCCCGACGAGTGAGGCAGGCCCGCAAGCAGGCGGCGACTCAGTGATGAGTCGCCGCCGTTTTTATTGGGCGTTCAACGCTTGTAGAAACTGGGTGTGTTTCAGCGTTTGCGAGAACATCGGCAAGGTGAAGTTCTCGGCGGCGTGTTGTTGCTCATTACTGAAGGTCGCGGTGCAGTCGGTCAACGTCACCACGTCGTAGCCTTTCTCATAGCCCGAACGAACCGTGCCTTCAACGCAGCAATTGGTCAAAAAGCCTGCGACGACCAGGTTCTGGATGCCGTTGTTGCGCAGCACCAGGTCCAGGCCGGTGGTGGCAAACGCATCCAGGCCGCGTTTGCCTTCTATGAGGATGTCAGCCGGCTCACGGGTGAGCGCCTCGCTGATTTCGGCGCCCCAGCTGCCGGCCCGGAAGGCACTGCCGTCTGCCACACCCTTGAGAATGCCGTAGGAGCGGTGCGTCAGCTCGGGGTAGCCGTCGGCAAATTGAATCGGCATATGGATGATCTTCACACCGAGTTTTCGGGCTTGCTCAACGGTGGTTGCAGTGTTCGCCAGCATGTCGGTGCTGTGCATGACGCCTTTGACCGCGTCGTGAAACACCCCACCCGCAGTGGTGAAGTCATTTTGGAATTCAATCAGGACCAATGCGGTTTTCGTCGGGTTCATAGTGATGCTCCGTCAGGTGGTTTTTTCACTACAGCAGTTATAGGCGCCAAATCCAAGGGCCGCACTCTTCGTGTGGGAGCGGGCTTGCCCGCGAATGCGGTGGGTCAGTCAAAACCCAGGTGTCTGACACAGCGTATCCCACATAAAAGCCGCCAGTCATAAGACAGTAACGCTGCCCAGGCACAGTGGCGCACCGGTACTCGGACGTACCTTTGTGCGGATTGAATCATGCTGCGAAACATCGGCTTTTGGCTGGGCCTTTTCATGTTGACGCCTGGGTTGGCCCTGGCTGCCCCCGCCACTTTTGTGACGCGGGACATTACATTTGCCAACGCTGATGTTGCACTGGCCGGCACGGTTTACCTGCCCGAGCATCCAGTAGCCGGCGTGGTGCTGGTACACGGTTCCGGCCAGATGCCGCGTATGAGTAGTTTTGCCACAACCCTGGCCCAACGTGGCATCGCGGTGTTGACCTATGACAAACGCGGCGTCGGGCAATCTGGCGGTGTGTACGCTGGCCCGGAAGTCGGCGGCAATAACCTCGACGCTTCCAATCTGGCGGCGCTGGCGGGTGATGCGAATGCGGCGCTCGTGGTGTTATCCACCACGCTTGCGGCCAACCCAGTGCCCGTTGGGCTGGTGGGTTTCAGCCAGGCGGGCTGGATCATTCCCCTTGCCGCCGAGCGTAATCGGAGCATCAACTTCATGGTGCTATTCAGCGGCCCACTGCTGACGACACTTGAGCAGCTACGGTTCCAGTTTCTGACACAGGGCAAGGCAGATTTCTGGCATACCCACAGCGAGGCCGATGCCCGCCAACATATCGCGCAAGACCCGGACCGCTATGATTTTGCCGCTACCGACCCACGCGACGCACTCGCCAGCATCTCGGTGCCGGGGCTCTGGTTGCTGGGCGGCCAGGACCTGCAAACCCCGGCGTTCATGGCCATCGAACGGCTGGGTACGCTTAAAGCCCAGGGCAAACCCTTTGAGTACCGGCTGTATCCCGAGTTGGGGCACAACGTCTCGCCCGGCGGTGCAGGCCAGTCGGTTGATGATGCGGTTAAGTGGATCAAGGGCGTGAAGCTAACCCGTTGACAGCATTCATTTGGCATCGTGAAAGATGATGCCCAGCGTGTGGCGCTCTCCGCGATGCAGGCGGCTCACCCCATGACGCACGCTGACTGTGCAAAAACCACGCGCGGAACGTGCCGGGCGGCTGTTGACGGCAAAGATCAGTGCCTGGCCTTGTTCAAGGGGCACTACCTCAGCCCGTGCGGGTTTGCTGGAGCCGGAGTGGGTGAGGACGAACTCACCCCCTTCGAAGTCCACACCTGGCTGATCCAGCAGAAACACCGCCTGAAACGGAAACACCTGCTCGCCATACAAGTCCTGATGCAGGCAGGTGTAGTCATTTTGCCGATAGCGCAGCATCAGCGGCGTGGGCCTGCATTGGCCGGCCTGGTGACATAGCGCTTTGAATTCCACATGGGTGTCGGGGAATCGTTGATTCATCTTCAGCGCCGCGTGCCAGCGGTTGGCGACTGGTGCGAGGCGCGCGTAAAGATGCGAGCGCAGGCTGTCGACGAGTGCCGGCAGCGGGTAGCGAAAGTACTGGTATTCGCCACGCCCGAAGGCGTAGCGCTGCATGGCGATGCGGCTGCGAAAGTGGCTTTCATCGGCATAGAGTGCTGCCAGTTGCTGACAGGTTTGCCGCGTCAGCAGCCTTGGCAGCAGGGCGAAGCCGTCGTTCATCAAGGCCGCTTCGATCATTGGCCAGTCGAGATTTTCCAAGTGAGTGTTCATAAAGGCTGCTGAAGTTTCCATTGGCGATACTCGGCCGGCATGCACACGGCGCAAGGGCGATAGCCCGCTGCGATGGCGCTGGATTGATTGAGGAAAAACACCCTGTGCTGCACATAGCAGCCACGGGCGATGGCGTGCAGTGCCGCACGGCAATCCAGCGTGCCGTAGCGTTTACCGCGTCGATGACCAGCCAATGTGCCCGGTTCGGCGCTTGAGTAGGCTTGGCCATCGCTGCCCAATAGCCGCCACATGCGCTCGTCAGTCATGCGCCGCCCCAGGGCATAAGTGAAAACTGAGCAAAAAACCGCGCCGTTCGCCGCTTCGGACGCTGCTGATCGCGTGTTTCATATTCACCCGGTAGTAACCCTTACTGCCCTTGAACGGGCGGTGTGCCGTGGTGATCACGGCCAGATCGCCGCGCTGCAACGGCACCACCATCGGCCGCGATTGCATTCTGGGGCGTTGCTCGGTAAGGACACATTCGCCGCCGGTGAAATCCTCGCCGGGCGCAGACAGCACGCCGGCCAACTGAAATGGAAATACGTGCTCGCCCTCGGCGTCCTGCCCCAGCGCCTGGTGCTCGTCTTTGCGCAGGCATGTCAGTTGGGGCAGTGCTTGCTGCTGGCCGACGGCGCGGCACTGCGCATGAAAGTCGGTGAGTTGGGGAGGGTAGCGGTAGGGCAGTTGCAGGATGTCGTTCCACCGGTTGGAAAGCTGTGCCAATGGCGGATAAAAGCCGTTCAGTAGGTGGGTGAACAAGCCTGGGACCTCAAGCCCGAACATGCCGGGCAGCACGACGAAACCTTCGCGGTCGAGTTCCAGGCCGATGGTTTGCCAGTCCAGGTGTACCAGGGTGGCGGCAAGGGGAGTCATGAAAGCCTCGGTCACTGTGCATTTGCGCCAGTGTAGGCAGGCGCCAAATCACTGAAACTCCGGTTCTTGCGACGCAATTCTCCCTGGCTGACCGAAGATTGATCTCGGTCAGGTGCCCCGCCTGACAGGCCTTTTAACCTTGCGCTTCCATCAAAGGCCAGGGACGGCTCAATGCGAGCCTGTGGCCGTGCACCTCAAGGAAGAGTCTGCCATGCGATCACTGAAGATCATCTTGTTGTCCTCTGCATTCAACGGTTTGACCCAACGGGCCTGGCTGGATTTGCGCCAGTCTGGTTTCGACCCCAGCGTGGTGCTGTTCACCGATGAAGCCACGGTGTGCCGGCAAATCGAGGCGGCGGACGCCGACCTGGTGATCTGCCCGTTTCTCAAGGACCGCGTGCCGCAGCAGTTGTGGAGCAACCTCGACCGCCCGGTGGTGATCATTCATCCGGGTATTGTCGGTGACCGTGGCGCCAGCGCGTTGGACTGGGCCATCACCCAGCAGGCCCGTCGCTGGGGCGTCACCGCGTTGCAGGCGGTGGAGGAGATGGACGCAGGGCCGGTCTGGTCGAGCTGTGAGTTCGACATGCCCGCCGAGGTGCGAAAGTCCGAGTTGTACAACGGCCTGGTGAGTGACGCTGCGATCACCTGTATTCGCGACGTGGTGGAAAAATTCACCCGTGGTGTGCTCCCTGCGCCACTGGATTACACGCAGCCCAACGTTATCGGGCGCTTGCAGCCGAACATGAAGCAGGTAGACCGTGCTTTCAGCTGGCACGACTGCGCGGGCTTCATCAAACGCAGCATCGACGCCGCCGACGGCCAGCCGGGTGTGTTGGCCAGCATCCAAGGCGAGCAGTACTACTTGTACGACGCGCACCTGGATGCACGCCGGGGCCTGCCGGGTGAAATGCTCGCGGTACAGGATGATGCGGTATTGGTCGCAGCCGGCGATCAGAGCGTGTGGGTCGGCTCACTTAAACGCAAGGCCCAGCCAGGCGAGGAAACCTTCAAGTTGCCGGCCCGTCACGTGTTGGCCGGGCGCCTGGCGCGTGTGCCCGTGCTGGACAGCTCAATTGCCCACCAAGCCTTCAATGAACAGGCCTATCAACCGATTCGCTACCGTGAATGCGGCGATGTCGGCGAATTGACCTTCGAGTTCTACAACGGCGCCATGAGCACTGAACAATGCCAGCGGCTGGTCGCTGCACTGCGCTGGGCCAAGGCACGGAACACCCAGGTGCTGCTGATCAAAGGCGGGCGCGGCAGCTTTTCCAACGGCGTACACCTCAACGTCATCCAGGCCGCACCCGTGCCGGGGCTGGAGGCTTGGGCAAATATCCAGGCGATCGATGATGTGTGCCAGGAACTGCTGACCGCCCGGCAACTGGTGGTCAGCGGCCTGACCGGCAGTGCCGGTGCCGGCGGTGTAATGCTGGCCATGGCGGCCGATATCGTCTTCGCCCGTGCCGGCTTAGTGCTCAACCCGCATTACAAGAGCATGGGCCTGTATGGCTCCGAATACTGGACCTACAGCCTGCCGCGTGCGGTGGGCAGTGAAATTGCCCATAAGCTCACTGAAGAGTGCCTGCCGATCAGCGCCATTCAGGCACAGCAGTGGGGCATGGTGCAGGACATTGGGCCACGTTGCCCGACTGCGTTCAGTGCATGGTTGCTGCAAGCGGCCCAAGGCGCGCTGAGCGATGAGAAATACGCCGCGCAACGCATGCGCAAAGCCACTATCGACCTTGAGCCAATGGATCGCTGCCGCCAAAACGAGTTGGCCCAGATGGAACTGGACATGGTGCACAACCGCCAGCAGTTTGCCGAGAAGTGCCGCAACTTTGTGTTCAAGCGTAAAGCCTGCCAGACGCCGCAACGGTTGATTGCGCCGTGGGCGTTGGCGCGTAAGGGCGAACTGGTCGACTGAGCGGTACTGCGGTTTTAGTCCCAGTCCTATTTGTTTCTGTTTTGGCGCTGATAAGCTTTTTTCCTGAAACAATCTCGGGAAATTTTTGTCATGATCCAAAATGCCGTCGTGCCCAACGAGTTCAGCGCGCTACGTGTCGTCACGTTGGCATCCGATGCTGCCTGTGCGCATCGGCTCGCCTTCGCCTTGAGCAGCATGGGGGTAACTCCGATTGCCAATATTGGCACCTTGAGCGCCGTTGAGGCTTGGCTGCGCGAGTCCCCGATCGACGTCATTGTCTGCGAAATTCGCCCAGAGTGCGGTGATGGGCTGATGTTGCCGAGCCTGCTCAGGGGGCTGCACGAAGCAGGCACACTGGCCCGGTTGCCCTGCATCTTCTGGACCGGAGAGACGGCCTTGGACGCGCCCGCGGGCGAGGTCGACGTGACCCGTAAAACGCCTGCAAGCCCGCTCTGGATCAAGTACATGGGCGGGGTTGCGGTCAGTGCGCTGGAGTCCCATGCGCGGTTGGCGCGAACGGCGGGGATCTCCGTGCAAATCCTGCGCGAAGGCGCAACCCTGGCGCTGGGCGACGCCTTGCGCGCGGTCGTGCTGACGCGCGCGCAGCCGGATGCAAGGCTGAATATGAACACTTTTGATGACTTGGCCGAAGATGAGGTGATCAACGCGCTGACCACAGGCGAGGGCTTGCGTTTTGTGTTCCAACCGCAATTTGAGCTGCTGAGCCGGCGTATCGTGGGGGCCGAAGCGCTGGTGCGTTGGAAGCATCCACGATTTGGGGAAATCCCCCCTTCGGTATTGATGCCCTTGGTCAACCGCTTGGGCCTGGACCTGCTGCTGTTCAGCCTGGTGGAGATGTGGACGATCAAGGCCATGCTCGCGCTCAAACGCGAACATATCGGGATTCCCATTGCTGTAAACGCGTCGGCTAAAACCATTTGCACCCCCGATTTCTCCGAGCGCCTGGCTGCGCGGATGCGCCAGGCCGGCCTGCCGAACCGGCTGCTGAAAATCGAGCTTACTGAAGATGTACCCGAACCGGATGAGCTCTACCTATCCGCCTCGTTGACGGCGATTCGGGCCAAGGGGTTCCAGGTATCGATGGACGACTTCGGCACGGGCGCTGCTACGTTGAACCTGTTGGCGAACCTGTCGTTTGATGAGATGAAAATCGACGGATCGTTTGTGCGTGGGGTTGAACAGCACTCGTCTTCACGCAAAGTCATTGCCGGTATTGTCAATTGGGCGCGACTGCTCAGTTTGAATTTGGTGGCTGAGGGCATCGAAGACGAGTCGACGATTGCGTTGCTCTATCGTTTGGGTTGCCGAGTGGGGCAGGGTTACGCGTTGGCTCGCCCAATGGAAATGGACGATTTCTTGAACTTTGTTATTCAGCGGGAAAATAGTGCGGGTGCTGAGCGCTTTTAGGAGTGATCTGATACCCGAATGAGTGCCCGTGCATTAACTTTCGCATCCGCTCACTGTTTAAGAACTATCGGTTGCTGAGTTGGTTTGGCTGTTGTTATGTGTGTTATGTGCGATTGTTCAATATCACGGATGCCGTTGATTTTATAGGTTCGTCTGCGATGACGAGAACTTACTAAAGATGAGAATGTTGCAGGCCTCATCCTTTTGCTCGTTATAAAGAGTGCCTTCCACGTTATGAAATGCTTAAGAATTGCTTTGCTCGATGATCATGCAATCGTGCGGCACGGGTTAATCAATCGATTGCAGCAGGAACCTGATTTTGAAGTGGTGGGTGTCTACGCCCGCAGCCGTGAAGCGATGGCCGGGCTCGCGTTGCTGCCCGCCGATGTGCTGTTGCTGGATTTCGTGCTCGGGCCCAGTGAACTGGACGGCATCTTGTTGATTCGTGCGTTGCGAGTGAAGTACCCGCAATGCCGCATTCTGATGTTCTCCACGCATCACGATGCCGCCACCGTGATCCTGGCCCTGCGTGTCGGCGCGCGCGGGTTTCTTGGCAAGGGTGAAGATATCAACCAGTTGATCAGTGCGGTTCGGTTGGTGGCATCCGGGGAGGTCTACCTGAGCCCGGACATGGCCTACCGGGTAGCCGAAGCGACGGCGGTGAACCATATCGGTGACGAGCAGAACCGCGATGAAGCCTTGCGTTTTGTCAGCCTTTCCGCGCGTGAACAGGACGTGATTCGGTGTTACTTGACGGGTATGACCATTACCGATATCGCCGAAAAATTCAATCGCAGCATCAAGACCATCAGCTCACAAAAAGCCTCGGCGTTTCGCAAGTTGGGCGTGGTATCGAACAATGAGTTGTTCAGGATCAAACACATTATTGATGGTATTTGATCCTGGTTTCCGACACCCGGGAACGAGCGGGGTGTGATTTACCGATCCTTGCTTATACTCAAAGACGGGTTGAACGTTGTAGCGGTGGGGTATCCCAGTATTCCGACAGCGTTGTGCCGAGTGGGTCGATCACGATGAAACCAATACGTATTGCTTTGCTGGATGATCACGCAGTTGTTCGACACGGGCTAGCCGCCACGTTGGCGGCCGAGGCGAACTTTGAAGTGGTTGGCATTTATGCGCGCAGCCGCGACCTGATCGCCGGCCTCGCCTCGGCGCCAGCAGACCTGCTGCTGCTGGACTTCTCCCTGAACCCTGACGAGCTGGACGGGGTCTCACTGATCCGCGCCTTGCGGGTCAAATTTCCCAGCTGTCATATCCTTGTTTTGTCCACGCATCACGACCCGGCGACGGTCAGCCTGGCCATGCGTGTCGGTGCCCGTGGCTTTGTCGGCAAGGGTGAAGAAATGGCGCAGTTGGTCAAGGCCATCCGCAAGGTGGCGGCGGGTGCGGTGTACCTGAGTACCGACATGACCTACCGCCTGGCGGAGACGGTGACCAGCGATACTGGCCAAGGCCGTGGCGATGCGCCTGACGCGTTGGTCCAGGCGGAGTTGACCAGCCGTGAGCAGGAAGTCATTCGCTGTTACCTGGCGGGCATGACGGTGAGTGAGATTGCCGAGAAATTCAACCGCAGCATCAAAACCATCAGCACCCAGAAAACCGCAGCGTTTCGCAAGCTTGGGGTCACCTCGAACAATGAGCTGTTCAAGCTGAATAAACTCATCGGCACGCCATGACAATCGGGTTGTGGAGGGCAGTGCTATTGGCGCTGATTGTGCTGGGCTCGCCGCTCGTCTGTGCGGGTGCCGTCGCGTTGAGCGACGAGCAACTGCAGTGGATAGCACTGCACCCGGTGTTGCGCGTCGGGGTGGTGGAGGGCTTGATTCCCTTCGAATACATGAGCGGTGGAGAACTGCGCGGGCGGTCCATGCAGTATTTGCAGTTCGTGACGGCCGCTACGGGCCTTCGTTTCAGCTACGTGCCCGGAAATACAATGGCCGCACGCGAAAACATGCTGCTGGCAGGGCAGGTGGACCTGCTGTCCTCATACTTGCGCTTTCGCTCTGAGCCTGCGACCCAGGGCATTGTTGCGCTGGTTTACCACACCACTTCGCCCATCATCGTCACGCGTGTCGACAGCCCGGGTGTCTTCGACCTTGAACAACTACAGGGCAAAAACGTGATGATTCCCGATGTGGAATATTACGAGACGATATTCCGGGACAAGGCGACCAAGTCCCATCTGATCAGAAGCACCTCGGCCCTGCAGATGCTGACCATGGTGAAGGAGGGCAAGGCCGATGCGGTAGTGGCCTCGGAAACCTTTTTAATGCCTTACCTGTATCGACAATTCCAGGGCGTGCTGGAAGTTTCCGGCGTGGTCGGCAGCCAGATGCTGGATGTGAGCATGGCCGTGCGCGCTGATGACCTCATGTTGCGCTCCATACTTGAAAAGGTACTGGGCTCCATAACGGCGGAGCAGCGCAATGATATCTATGAGAATTGGTATCACGACCTGGAAGTGGACGTGCCGTCCCTGTCAAACATCGTCAATCATTATGCGCATGTGTTCATCCTCGGCGTGTTGGCGTTGGCCAGCCTTTGCGCGCTGGTCTATCGCGGTCATCGGTTGCGCCGGCGGGCGTTGCGCAATGAACAAGAAAAATCCATGTTCCTGGCGGTCATGAACCATCAAATACGTTCGCCCATGAACGCAGTGCTGGCGGCGATGGAGTTACTGGGGCACACACGGCTCAATCAGCAACAACGCCACTTTGCCCAGCTGGCAAATAGTGGCGCCGACGCGATGCTGCATTTGCTGGACGATGTCCTTGAAACCTCCGGGTCGCAGGTCAAGCCGAAACGCCTGAAGGTCGAGTCGACCGATGTGACAGCGTTGGTGCAGGCAGTCGTCGGGCTGCATCGCCTGCGGGCCAGGGAAAAACGCCTGGAGCTCAATGCGCATATCCAAGAGGCGTTGCCCCTGTTGATGCTCGACAGTGCGCGCCTGACGCAAATCCTGCATAACCTGCTCTCGAATGCGATCAAGTTTACCGATGCGGGCAGTATTGATATCGACGTGCGCCAGGTTGGCCTGGACGCGAGCAACGGCCGCTTGCAGATCGAGGTCCGCGACACCGGCATCGGCATTTCGGCGGCGGTTCAGGCGTCGTTGTTTCGACCCTACGCGCAGCATAGCCAGTCATACAAACGCGCGGGCGGCTCAGGCTTGGGGCTGGTGATCTGCCAGCAGTTGGTCAACTTGATGCACGGGACGTTGACGCTCAAGAGCGCGCCGGGCGCGGGCACCACGGTGACGATCTGCTTGCCCGTGATAAACGCCCCGCAACCCCTTGCATCGCAACCGGCAGAGGCGCCATTAACGGCAAACGCTGGCAAAGCATTGCAGATCCTTGTGGTGGAGGACACCCGGGCGAACCAGCAGGTGTTGGGCGCGCAAATCAACAGCTTCGGCAGCCTGCCGGTGATAGCCGGCGATGCCGCCCAAGCCCGCGCCTTGTTTGTGCATACCCGTTACGACCTGGTCCTGATGGACTGTGATCTGCCGGACCAGGATGGCTACAGCCTGACCCGCGAACTGCGCGGATTCGAACAGCAGGTGGGCCGACTGCGTTGCCCGATCATTGCCATCTCTGCCTTGACCGGTGAGCAACATCTTCAGCGCTGCCTGGCGGCGGGAATGGACGCGGTGTTGAGCAAGCCTATTCGCCTGGAGCCATTGCGCGGGGTGATTGAGCGTTGGTGCGACGTCACACTGGCAGACCCTCGGTTAAACCTGATGGCCCCTGTGCTGGACCAGGCCGGGATCAATCGCGAAGTGGCCGCTGACCTGGGCAGCCTGACCAAAGCGCTTGCGCTGTGTGATCGCTCCTCCGCTCTGCACGTGACCCACCGTTTGCACGGCGCAGCGCTGATCATGGAATGGTCGGCGATGGGTCAGGCTGCCGAAAACCTGCAGAACCTGCTGCGCGCGCAGTCGGGATGGGATGACCCGGCGTATGCGCAGGCTTTGCGGTTGCTGCTCCAGCAATGGCGTGACCTGGGCGGCGATCGGCAGGTTGATGCACTGCCTGCCACTCGTTCGCACCGGATGCTGCCTTGATGTGGCGCTTGTTGGCGGTGTTGGCGCTGATGGGCCAGATTGGTCTGTGTGTTGCGCAAGCCAACGCGCCGGCGTTGGCGTTGACACCACAGGAACTCGATTGGATTGCAGCCCACCCGGTATTGCGTGTGGGGGTGTTCGATAACCTGTTGCCCTTTGAGTACATCAGCGGTGGCGAACTGCGAGGGCTGTCGGCCAAGTACCTGGACTTGATCGCACGGCGTACGGGGCTGCGTTTCAAGTCTGTGCCGACTACCTCACGCAGTGCGCGCAAAGACATGCTGCTCAGTGGTGAGGTGGATATCTTGTCCACCCGGCGCCGGTCGGACGACCCTGCTGAAGATCGCGGCGTTCTCTATACCGCGCCTTACAACACCAGCTCGACCATCCTTATCAGCCGTTTTGACGACCAGCCGTTTGCCGAACTGGGCCAGCTCGCCGGCAAACGCCTGGTGATGCTGGGGCGTGAAGGCTATTCGGCGTTTTTGCGTGAGCGGGCGCCGGGCATCACGATCATTTCGGCCCAGAACGCGATCGACATGATGGCAATGGTCAAGGACGGCGATGCGGACGCCGCCATTGCTTCGGAGTGGTTGCTGATCCCGTATCTGTCTCGCCAGTACCAGGGCGTGCTGCAGGTTTCCGGTGTGGTGCCCGAGCAGCGTACTGGGGTAAGCATGGCGGTGCGCGACAACGACGTGATTTTGCTATCGATTCTGCAGAAGGTACTGGGGTCCATTTCGGGCGATGAGCGCCAGGCGATCTACGATGCCTGGTTCGCGGACATGAACCTCGATATCCCGCCCATCAAGGCCATCCTTGATCACTACAAAAGTGAGTTGTGGTTGCTGCTCAGCAGCGTGCTGATACTCATCACGCTGGTGTGGCAAAGCCGCGTGCAACGCCGGCGCGCCATCCATAACGAACGGGAGAAGGCGATGTTCCTGGCGGTTATGAGCCACGAAGTCCGTTCGCCCATGAACGCAATACTGGCCGCTGTTGAGTTGCTGGAGCACACCGCACTTGACGAACAGCAACATCACTTTGCGGCCCTTGCGAACAACGGCGCCAATACCCTGTTGCGGTTGGTGGACGATGTGCTGGATATCTCCAGGATGGAGGCCGGGCAATTGACGCTGAATGTGGAAGCCGTGGACCTGGGTGTGCTGGTCCAGCGCGTGGTGGACAGCCAGCGCGCGTCTGCCGAGGCAAAAGGCCTTGAACTGACGGTAACGGGTGAGCACCTGCACGCCCCGTTATTGCTGGATGAACTGCGCGTGGCGCAGGTCTTGCGCAACCTGATCGTCAATGCCATCAAGTTCTCCGACAGGGGCCATGTAGAGATTCGGCTTCAGGTGCTTGAGGGCGATCACCACCTGATGATTGAGGTCATCGACAATGGGATCGGGTTGTCCGACCAGGCACACGCCTCATTGCTGAGTTCATCCGCGCGTGCCAGTGGCAGTAACGGGCTGGGGTTGGTGATCTGCCAGCGGTTAGTGCAGTTGATGGGGGGCGAGTTGACGCTCAGCAGCCTCCAGGGCAAAGGCACCCGCGTGGGTGTGAGGTTGCCGGTTGAATGGGCTGCGCCGCTTGATTCACCTGCGCAGGTGATGCCTTCGCCCGACGAACCTGTGGGCTTGACGGTGTTGGTGGTGGGGGGCACCAATGTCGACCAGCAAGGGCTGGTGACGCAGCTGCGCGCGTTAGGTTGCCATCCCTTACCAATGGACGATGCCAACCAGGGTTTAAGGTTTTTCAATGCACACCAGGTTGATTTGATACTTATCGACTGCGACCTGCCAGCAGGCGCTGGCTATAAACTGGCCGGTGAATTCAGGCAGGTGCAGAGCCAGCGACAGCGTACACACTGCCCGATCATCGCGGTCTCACAGCTTACCGGCAATGACATGCTGGAATGCTGCTTTGAAGCGGGTATGGATGGCGCGCTGAGCAAACCCATTGGCGAGGGCCTTCTACGCGAAACCATTGAACTGTGGTGCGAGGTCAACTTGCTGCAACCCTCATCGGCGCCGAGTACTTCCGGGCCTGAAATACTGCGCAAACAGCTTGGCGGCTTGCTTGAGGCGGCAGCCCTGCGTGATCGCAGCCTGGCGTTGCTCGCCGCGCATAACCTGCAGGCTGCCGCGCTAGTGGCGGGGTGGATAGACATCGCGACCACGGCTGACCTGATCGATGCGGCCTTGCAGGATAAAACAGCCTGGCCAACTGTCGTTATTGCCGGTCATCTCAGCCGTATGGTTGAACAGTGGGCAGCATTAAGCGCTTGAGTGTTGCCCTTGAATTATTGGGGTGACGGCGTTGTTTTTAGGAGCACTCCTATTGACCATAAAGTTGTCTGCAGAATAAAAACCCTCCTCGGTAGATTGAATTTTTTTTGCGCGGCCATCGCCAAGTTAATTAATTAAAATCTGCGGGGCTTAGTTGCTTTTTCGGAGCAGTCCTATTTGGACAGTTCGGTGACTTCCTTACACTTAACTCCGCAACAACACAGCAGTTCTCCTGCAACAGGGAACTCACTCTCTACTCAGCATCTTGCGCTCTTGGAGTTACTCATGGATTACAAAGCCCGCGTCCTCGCTGTACTGGTCGCCGCCACTGCCACCTCCGCCGCCATGGCGTCGGACGGTACTATCAACTTCAACGGTGAACTGAAAGCCGAAACTTGCCAAGTCGCAGTCAATGGCGCGGCAGGCTCAGCAGGCAGCACCGTCACGCTGCCGACGATTTCGACCGCTTCGCTGGCTGCACAGGGCCAAGTGGCGGGCCAGACCGGGTTCAGCATTCAACTGAGCAAGTGCTCTGCGGCGCTTAAAACCGCCTCTGCGTTCTTTGAAGCAGGTGGCTCGGTGGACCCGGCCAGCGGCAACTTGAAGAACTTGAGCGGCACCGCCACCAAGGCGCAACTGCAATTGGTTGACGCCTCAAATGGTAAAGCCATCAAAGCCGGTGACACCGGGCAAGTGGCGTCTACCAGCCGTATCAGCATCGATACAACAACACTGAGTGCCGACCTGCCTTACGCCGTCCAGTACTACGCCCAGGCCGCAACTACGCCGGGCACCGTTATCAGTAACGTGACGTACTCCATTAATTATCAGTAAGTCGCTCGCCAATGAACACACGCCCTGTGTGGTCGATAAAAGGGCGTGTTTTCTGGCGGCGATGGGACACTGTCATGCCTTGCAAACTTCCACTCAAACAGTTGCTGCTGGCAAGCCTTCTGGCCCTGGCAAGCGCCCAAGCCATTGCGGGCGTGGTGATTACCGGCACGCGGGTGATCTACCCGGCTGGCCAGAAGGAAGTCACCGTCAAACTCAATAACAACGGCACGCAGCCTGCACTGATGCAAGCCTGGATCGATACTGGCAGTGTCGAGTCCACGCCCACCAGCTCCAAGGCACCGTTTCTGCTTTCGCCGCCGGTGGCACGTATCGACCCGGCCAAAGGCCAAAGCCTGCGGGTATTGTTCACGGGGGCGGCGTTGGCCTCGGACAAGGAGTCGGTGTTCTGGCTGAACGTGCTGGAAATTCCGCCCAAGCCCGAGGCGGGTGAGGACCTTAACACCCTGCAAATGGCATTTCGCTCGCGGATCAAGCTGTTCTATCGCCCCACCGAGTTGCCCGGAACCGCCACTGAAGCGATTGAACAGGTGCAATGGCAAGTGGTTTCCAGCCGTGATGGCTTGGGCCTGGCTTTGCAGGCGTTCAACCCGTCGGCCTTTTACGTGTCGCTGGTTGAACTGGAACTGGTGTCGGGCTCAGTACGTGCTCGCAGTGAGGACGGCATGGTCGCTCCGGGTGAAACCCGACAGTTCCCGCTGCCGACTCTCAAGACTCGGCCTGCCGCCGATGCCCAAGTGGAGTTCAACGCCATCAACGATTACGGCGCGCTGATCCCGACTCGGAAAGCACTCAAGCCTTGATCAACTCCTGACGTCTTTACACGCGAGTTAATTATGCAAACCTCTTCCAGCTCCAGGCTTGCCCTGCGGGCGCAGCCTCGCTTTGCCTTGAATCCGCTTACAGCCTTGGTGCTCAAGGTGCTGGCCATCGCGCCTGGTGCATGGGGAATACAGGGCGCATTGGCGCAAGAGGTGCAGTTCAACGACGCATTCCTGCCTGAGGACTCGCGTAACCTCGACCTGGGTAAATACCAGACCGGCAACCCGGTGACGCCGGGGCAATACCGCGCCGATGTGTTGCTCAACGGCCAGTTGAACAGCCGCCAGGACATTCGCATTGAGGCCCAGCCCGACGGCAGCAAACCGGTGGTGTGCATGGACCATGGCTTGCTTGAACGTCAGGGCGTGGACATGTCCAAGCTGTCCGAACCGCTGGACACCACAGGCTGCGTGTCTTTGGGCAGTTTGATCCAAGGTGCCAGTGCGAGTTTTTCACCGGAGAACCAGGCGCTCGACCTCAGCATTCCTCAGGCCGCCTTGAAGCGTAATTCCCGGGGTTACGTCAGCCCTGAGTTATGGGACCGCGGTGTGACCGCCGGCATGCTCAGTTATACCTTCAACGCCAACCGTAATCGCACCCGCACGGGCGACTATGACTCGGCGTTCATGGGCCTTAATGCGGGCCTTAATCTGGGTGACTGGCGCCTGCGCCACAACGCGTCGATGAGCTGGCAGTCGCGCCAGGGCAACAAGTACCAGGCTCTGGACACCTACGCCCAACGTGATGTGACGGCGCTGAAAAGCCAGTTGACGGTGGGGGAGTCCAACACCAGCGGCGAGATCTTCGACACCTTGTCCTTTCGCGGCGTGCAGTTGGCCAGCGATGACCGCATGCTGCCTGATTCCATGCGCGGTTATGCCCCGGTCATCCGCGGCATTGCCCGCACCAACGCCCGCGTGACCATTCGCCAGGCCGGCAACGTCCTGTTGGAGACTACCGTAGCGCCGGGTGCTTTCGTGATCGATGACCTGTACTCCACCGGCTACGGCGGAGACCTTAACGTGAGCGTTGCCGAGGCAGACGGCACCGAGCAAAACTTTATCGTGCCCTATGCCTCGGTCAGCCAGTTGTTGCGCCCCGGTACCTCGCGGTTCAGCTTCACCGCCGGTGAAACCCGCAACAACTTTGTCGACCAACAGGCACGCGTGCTGCAAGGCACGCTGCAATATGGCCTGAACAACACGTTCACAGGCTTCGGTGGCCTGCAGTCGAGCGACCACTACACGGCGCTGCTCACGGGCCTGGCGTTTGGCACGCCCATCGGCGCCATGGCGGTGGACGTGACTCACGCACAGACCGAGCTGGCTGCCGGGACGGCCAAAGGGCAGAGCATGCGTGTGTCCTATAGCAAGAATGTACTCAGTACCGGCAGCAACTTCTCGGTGGCGGCTTACCGTTTTTCTACCGGTGACTACCTGGATTTCAGCAATGCCGTGCAACTGGTGGATGCCGAGAAAAATGGTTGGGACACCCGTATGTTCGGACGCCCGCGCAGCCGCCTGTCCATCACCGCAGACCAGACGTTGGGGCCTTGGGGCCAAGTGACTCTTAGCGGCTATGCGCAGAATTACTGGAACCAGCCGGGCAGTGATGTGCAGTACCAGTTCAGCTACAGCAAGCAATTCAATCGCGTGAGTTTCAGCGTGAACGCCAATCGCAGCCGCATGGGCCTGGGCGATATGGAGAACAGCTTCCTGCTGACCATGAGCATGCCCCTGGAGTTTGGTGGGTCTGGTTATGGCCCACAGGTGACGGCGCAGGTTGGCCGTGACACGCGCGGCAACTACAGCGAGCAGGCCGGCATCAGCGGCACCGCGGGCGACGATCGCCAGTACGGCTACGGCGCAACCTTCGGGCATGACGGTGGCAGCAATAGCAAAAGTGTAGCGCTCAACGGGCAGTACACCGGTGCCAGGGCGATGCTCAGTGCCGCACTGGGGCGTGGCGACGGCTACACCAGTGCTTCCGTGGGTGCCAGCGGCACGCTGGTGGCCCATGCCGACGGTATGACCATGACGCCTTATCGTGGCGAGACCATGGCGGTGATCAGCGCGCCGGGTGCGCAGGGTGCCAAGGTGTCGGGCTATCCAGGTCTGAGGCTTGATGCAAGCGGTAACGCCGTGGTGCCGTATTTGCGCCCCTATGAATTGAACGAGGTCGCCATCGACCCGATCGGCAGTTCCCTGGACGTTGAATTCAACGAAACCAGCCAGCAGGTCGCGCCGCGTGCCGGCGCCGTAGTGCACCTCAAATACACCACCAACCAGGGGCGGGCAGTACTGCTCAATGTGCGCCTGGACGATGGCAACAGTTTGCCGTTCGGTGCCGGCGTAACGGACGGCGAAGGCGCCACGGTGGGCGTGGTCGGGCAGGGCGGTCAGCTCTACGCACGCATCAAGCCGGACACCCGCCAGTTGCTGATCAATTGGGGCAGCAAAGCGCACCAGCAGTGTGCGTTGGTCATTCCACCGGGCCCGGGCGAGGGCCAGCAGTTGCAGCAGCTGGACGCCGTGTGTGCGGCAGGCAAACAGGTCGCTGACCGCGTGCGGCCCAACACTATGCAAAAGGTACCGTTATGAACATCAGGGCTTTGATCAACTCGGGATTGGCAGTTATGGCGTTGTGGGCTGCAGCCAACACGGCCATGGCGGTAACCTGCACCTACATGAATGGCATCCAGCCAGCGAATGGCTCCATGCCGTTGCAAATATCGGCGATCACCGTCGGGCGCGATGTGCCGGTAGGCGCCGAAGTTTATCGACAGAAGTTCAGCATGGCCGCGGGCCAGGCGGTAAAGCTGGAGTGCCTGTATGCCCCATATGAACAGTCGACCGAGTTTACGGTTGATTCGGGCTATGGCCTGGCCAACGTCACCAGCGGGGTGTATGCCAACAAAGTCTACAGAACCAGCATTCAAGGA
Source organism: Pseudomonas sp. WS 5532 (assembly GCF_012985445.1). Classification (NCBI taxonomy): domain Bacteria; kingdom Pseudomonadati; phylum Pseudomonadota; class Gammaproteobacteria; order Pseudomonadales; family Pseudomonadaceae; genus Pseudomonas; species Pseudomonas sp. WS 5532. The sequence goes on along the minus strand of NZ_JAAQWK010000008.1, from coordinate 100,311 downwards.
CTAGGGGTCGCCTTCACTAGCACGGGCGGCCCTCTGCCAAGGGCAACGAGCAAAATTTGGACCTCGTGTACGCCGGGCTGGCGGTGCCTGGTCCCGTTTGACGGACCTTCCAATTTTGAATTGATATTAATCAAACTGGGCGATGTGGCACCGGGTGTATTGGTGGGTAATACGTTGCCGACCGTGAGCCTATTTGGCAGTTTTGGCGACGCCAGAATGCTGGGCTTCAAAATGGGTATCTCCGGCACTATCCAGATTGTCTCGCGCACCTGCAGCACGCCGGATGTGAACGTCCCTATGGGTACACATCAGACCAAGACATTTACGGGAGTCAACACTGCCAGCGCCTGGGTCGATTTTGCCATTCGATTAAATGATTGCCCGGCGTTTACGGGGACCTTCAGGACCACAGGTCCCGGTTGGATTTCCCAGAGCGGCAATTCACCCTCCGGCAGCAGCACGCCTGGCACCGTGGTCAATAACACCCTGCAATATCGCGTCGACCCGTCGCGGACTGCGATCAACGGCGGCAATGGCGTGCTGAGCCTCGACTCTACAACGGGCGGCAGTGCACCTGCCGCCACAGGCGTAGGTGTGCAGGTCGCAACCCCTAACGGAATCGGCTTGCCTTTAGCGACGAATCAAAACAGTGGCCTGGCCCTGCGAGCGACCGAGGGCAGCTATTCAATCCCGTTGCGCGCACGTTATCTGCAAACCCAGTCCAAGGTCACGCCGGGGCCGGCCAACGCGTCGGCAACGTTTACGATTATTTATCAGTGATGGAGTACGTAAGACTAATCGCGAGGATGCGAAAGATGCCAAATAAAGCACTCAGGATTCTGATCGCAGATGACCAGCATTTCTCCCGGTTGAGGATCGAGCGTGCCCTGAACCATCTGGGTTACTACCGGATTGCGCCGATGCACCGGCTGGAGGAGGTATTAAGCGCGCTGGAGTATGACTGCGAACCCTTGGACCTGCTGATCATCAACGCTTCACTGGTGAAAGGCGTGAAATTTGATCTGTTTTCGTTCTGCATGGACAACCCGTACGTGCGTTACGCAATGATCTACGATGAAAGGCAATCGGGTATCCCGGCGTTTCTGGTGTGCCGTCAGGACAAGGTATTGATCAGTGCATTGCCGTTGCCGGACCTCGACACGCTCACCCAGCTCATGGCCAGGGTTGATCCCAGCCTTGTGGCCACTGCACGCAACAGAGAAGTGGGGGTGTAGCTTCACGGTGGCTCACCGGTTGTTGCGAATGCCATCGCCCATGCGCGATGATCTGGCACTGTCAGCGCCTGGAGTACAGTGATGCAATCGCTACCCATACCGCTCTCCATCAAGGGTGTGTTACTTGAGCTGCGCCCGCTGGAAACCGGGGATTTCGAGGCCCTGTATGGCGTCGCCTGCGACCCGTTGATCTGGGCCCAGCACCCCAGCCCCACGCGCTACCAGGAACCGGTGTTTCGCGAATGGTTCGAGCAGGCGCTGGCATCCCCCAGCGTACTGGTGGTAATCGACCTTGAGAGCAACAGGGTGGTGGGCAGCTCTCGTTACTACGACTTCAGTGAGCCGCAAACTGAGGTGGCCATCGGTTACACGTTTCTGGCCCGTGAAAAATGGGGCGGCGGGGCCAATGGCGAGCTTAAGCAACTGATGCTCAAGCACGCCTTTCAGTGGGTCGATACCGTATGGTTCCACGTCGGCACCGACAACATTCGCTCGCAACGGGCAATGGAGAAAATCGGCGGGCAGCTTTCGCATACTTCGGTAAAAACGTTCGCTGGGCGTTCGCAAGAGAATCGTTTTTATAAAGTTGAGCGAGCTGCATTTGAGCGAGCCGAAACAGGCAGCTGAAACCAAAACCTGACGCCAGCCTAAATGGCAGGGCCTTTGAGCTCGATCCGATTATCATCCGGGTCATTGAAATAGATCGACCAACCTGTCCCGTCTGCGCCATAGCGCTTCTGCGCCTTTTCCGCAAACACACCCGCCTCAGCCAAGTGGTTGAGAATCGCGGATTCATCAAAAGGCTCAACCCTCAGGCAGACGTGATCGACATTATGCCTTTGCTTGCCCGCCGGCTCCCCACCTTCACGACCGATCGACCCGTTCACATCGACCAGGTCAATCAGGGACGTCCCGGCACTCAGGTGGATCATGCCGAGGTCGTCACGGCGCTTTTTGACCTCACAGCCCAGTACCGAGGTGTAAAACGCCAGGCTGCGGGTGATGTCTTTCACGCGTAAAACGACATGATCTATATGTTGGATTGAAAAGGTGCGCATTGCGATCATTCCTGTTTGATCATTGGTTTTGGTGTCGCCAAAGTCTTCAACTTAGCTGATTCTGGAAAACGAGTGCTGCATTTAACCCGTGGCATCGGCCCAGGACAGTCAGCCAACCCGCTTGGTGCAATGCCAGGTTGGCTGCGTAGATCACTGATCTGACAAGGTTTTTCAGCTCAGGATGAGCACGATAAAGGTGCGCCTCGACCTTGCATCCAAGCGCCGGGGTCTATATATTCCCAACCCTGCAACACCGCGCTACCGCCCGAATGGCGAAACTGGTAGACGCATGGGACTTAAAATCCCCCGCTCGTAAGGGCGTCCCGGTTCGATTCCGGGTTCGGGCACCATAGATATCAAGGGCTTGCATGATTTTTCATGCGAGCCCTTTTTCGTTTGTGCTCCCCCAAATTAGAAAACTCCACCGCTCGTTTTGTCGGCATGACCTGTTTGCCGATCCTTTTGCGTGTGTATCCCTCCTGACATTCCCCTGATCCTTCGCGACCTTTGCTTTTACTCAGAGCAAAGCGGCAACGCGTTGATTCTTTGTTCGGTTTTTGTAACAGATTGTTTGCGGCAGGCGCAGAAACCTATAAAGTTAACCTTTCGGTCAGCTTTGCACTGTCAACTCCAGCCTTTTGTTTCCAGCGAAAGCGCTCCTGCAAGGATCGAGACCCCCAGAACATAACTAAAAGGGCGGACCCATAACCGCCCAGAGGATGATCCATGTCCAACCGTGATATTTCCCGGCGCTCGTTCCTTCAGGGCGGGCTGGTGGCGGGTGTGAGCGTGACGCTTACACCGCTCAGCACCCAGGCGCTGGCTGCCTTGATGGAAAACAGCGTGACCGTGCCGTCCGAGCAGTGGCTGGGCAACAACGGCAAGGCGCGCTCGCGTAACGACGCCTTGTCCAAGGTCTGCGGGAGCAAGGTCTTTGCCCGCGACATCCGCGCCAAGGACATGCCGGGCTGGCCACAGCAGCAGGGCCACGCCATGTTGCTGAAAACAACCAAGGCCGATCGCATCTACGCCGGCTACGATCTGTCGTGGCTCGGTGCCGACTTGCAGCCTGACCGCATTGTGACCGCCGCCGACCTGGACAAGGACGGTATCGTCTTCCCGGAAGAACACGCGCCGGATCCACTGCTGCCGGAAGGCAAGGTGCCGATGTTCATCGGTCACCCTGTGGCGATCCTGATCTGGAACGACTTCGAGCGTTTCCGCCAGGCCAAGGCCAAACTCAAATTCAATGACAAAGCCATCCGTTACGGCGCCCAGGTGCCGTACTACGAACGTGACCCATACGGCAGCTTTCGCTACGTGCGCGTCGGCGGTGCGACCTCGGCGGACGAGGATGAATTCGCCAGCCTCAAGGATTCGATCCTGTTCCCCATGCTGAAAAACCGTCGCCCGGTGTGGAATTCCCAGCCGGACCTGCACGGCAACCTGACCGAGCGCGGGCTGTTTTACGCCGACCGGATGCAGCAGCAAATCGACGCGCCGCCCGACAACTGGCTGGTGTTCGACGAGCGCTACAAAACCCCGTCAATCGAACCGGCGGCGATGGAACCGGACAACGGCAACGGCTGGTACGACCCGGCCACCAAAACCTTGCACTTTGTCGTCGCGACTCAGTGCCCTCTGGAAGCCGCCACCGAAACCGCAAAAATGATCGCGCCATCGCGCTTCGGCCTGGCGAACCTGAACATGCACCCGGGCTACACCGTCGGTTACGGTTCCAAGGACCACAACATTTTTGTCTACTACGCAGCCCTCGCCGCGTTGTATGGCGCCGGTGTCCCGGTGCGCCTGGCCAACGACCGCTATGAGCAGTTCCAGAGTGGCATCAAGCGTCACCCGTTCGACATCCGCTACCAATTGGCGGTGGACAAGAACGATCACAGTTTCCAGATTTTTCGCGCCGAGATGAACGTCGATGGCGGCGGGCGGATCAACTACAGCCCTTCGGTGGCGGCGGTTGGCGCCACGGCAGCGCAGTCGATCTACTACATGCCGCAGAACGATTTGCAGGTCACGGCCTACCATTCCCGCGCGGTTGAAGCGGGTTCGATGCGCGGTTACGGCACCCTGCAGAGCATGGCCTCGACCGAGATGATGGTCGACGAAATCGCCGGGCGTCTGGGCATCGACGCCATCGACCTGCGCAAGAAAAACGCCATGCTCTCGGGCATGAAAAACACCCAGGGCGCGGTGCCGGCCGGGGCGTTGCGCTTACACGAGATTCTCGACAAAGCGGCTGCCCACGACGTCTGGAAAAACCGCGACCAAATCAAAAAGACGCGCGAAGCCGCTGACCCGGATAACTGGTATGGCGTGGGTTTTGCCATCTGCCAGAAAGACTTCGGCACCGGTTCCGAGGCGCCGATGGCCAGCATCGAATTCACCGCCGAAGGCCACGTGACGTTGCGCCATATCGGCATTGAAATCGGCACCGGCATGTCCACCTCGCAAGCGCTGGTGGTGGCGGATTTCATCGGCATTCCGGCCACGCAAGTGAAGACCGGCGAAACCGAATGGGAAGAGTTGCAACTGATCACGGGCGGCAACCCTTACGTCATGAGCCAGGCCGAGCAGGATGGTTTTTTGCGCAACCCACGTTGGGTCGGCAAACTGGCGTCGGCCTCGTCGGCGACCAATTCTGCGTATTACTTCAGCCACGCCACCCGTGAAGCCTCTCGGGTGCTGTTCAACCACGGCCTGTGGCCGGCGGCGTTGCAGATCTGGGGCCAAGGCCCTTACGGCGGCCAGGCCAACCCGTATGTGGTGCGCCGCGAAGACGCGCATTGGGTGGACGGCAAACTTACCGCCAACGGCATGCAGCCGCTGAGCTTTGCGCAATTGGCCAAACACGCCCATGAAAAAGGCCTGGTGACCGGCGCTACCGTGCACGGCTTTAACCGCTGGAGCTGGGCCGAGGCCGATTACAGCATCGACGGCGTGCGTGAACGCCTGCCGCTCGACGGCCTGGCCGTGAAGTACGGCGACGGCGCGCCGAAGGCGAAACAGGCGCAAATGACCAGCAACGGTTTCCACCTGCTGGATCGCCAGAACGTCCACTACCCGGACACCCAGTTGAACAACGCGGCGGTGACTTACTACAGCCCGGTCGCGACGCTGGTGGAATTGAAAGTGAACAAGGGCTCCGCCGACGTGCAAGTGCTCAACCATCACTCGTGGGTCGAGTGCGGTCGGGTGCTGGTGGAAGAGCTGGTCAAGGGTCAGCTCGAAGGCGGGATCGCCATGGGCATTGGCCATGCGTTGATGGAAGAGATGCCGCTGTACGAAGGCGGGCCGGGGGAGGGTGACTGGAATTTCAACCGTTACCGTTTGCCGATGGCCCGCCACGTTGCGGTGTGGAACCAGACGGCCGAAATCCTGGCGCCGCTGTCGCCGAGCGACCCGTCCAAGGGCATTGCCGAAGTGGTGATGATCCCGATTGTCGGCGCCATCGGTAACGCCGTGGCCCACGCCATCGGCAAACGTGTCCGCGACCTGCCCATCACTTCTGCGCGCATCAAGGAGGCCCTCAATGGCTAACCGTCCGTTTCAACTGACCCTCAACGGTCAATCCGTCGGCCCGGTGGACATCCCTGATGACCTGCCGATGATCGATTACCTGCACGAATACAAAAATCTCACCGGCTCGCGCCTCGGCTGCGGCCAGGGCATTTGCCACGCCTGTGTGGTGATCGTCGACAACCCGGACGGCACCAGCGAAGAAGTACGCACCTGCATCACGGGGGCACACTATTTCGAAGGCAAAAAAGTCCGCACCATCGAAGGCCACGCAACCCGCGACGATCAGGGTAAAGTCACTGAGCTGAACCCGATCCAGCAGCGTTTTGTCGATGAATTCGCCTTCCAGTGCAGCTACTGCGCGCCGGGGTTCGTGAATGCCGCGACCGTGCTGGTCGAGAAGCTGCAGCGTCAGCCCATCGTCAAAAGCCAGCTGGAAAAAGTCATTGAGGACAGCCTCGGCCACCACATCTGCCGCTGCACCGGCTACGTGCGTTACTACAACGCGACCCGCAACGTGCTGACCGATCTCGGCCTGGTCAAGGAGGGTTAAGCATGAAGCAACTACTTTCCCGTCTTGCGCTGGCGGTTGGCCTGGCCGCGCCGGTGGTGTTGGCGCACGCGGACGATCAAGTCAAACGCGGCGAATACCTCGCCCGCGCCGCTGACTGCATGGCCTGCCACACCGCACCGGGTGGCGCACCGTTTGCGGGCGGTCTGCCAATCATTTCGCCGTTCGGCACCATCTATGGCACCAACATCACCCCGAGCAAAGAGCGCGGCATTGGCCTGTACACCGATGACGAATTCTTCGCCGCGCTCACTGAAGGCAAACGCCGGGACGGCGCGAATCTGTACCCGGCGATGCCGTACACCTCGTACCACTTGATGCCCCGTGCAGATTCGGACGCGATCCATGCGTACCTGAAAACCATCGAGCCTATCGAGCGTGCGGCGCCGGTTACCCGCCTGAGCTTTCCGTTCAACGTTCGTCTGGGCCTGATGGGCTGGAACATGCTCTACGGCAAGGATGTAAAACTTGCCCCGACCGAGGGCAAAAGTGAAGCATTCCAGCGTGGCCAATACATGGTCGAGGTGCTCGGCCACTGCGGCGAATGCCACACGCCTCGGGGCTTGCCCGGCGCAATGCAGCAGGATAAACGCCTGACCGGCGGCCTGCTCAATGGCTATCTGGCACCCAGCCTGTTGGCCAATGACCTGGCCGCTCGCGGCTGGAATCATCAGGACCTGAGCACGTTCCTCAAGCACGGCATGAGTGCCCAGGGCACGATGTTCAATGAGATGTTCCCGGTGTTCCACAACAGCACCCAGGGCCTGAGCGATCCGGACCTGGCCGCCATGGCGACTTTCCTGCTGGGCGATCAACCGCCGGTGGCCAAGGTGCTGAGCGAGACGTCGCTGGACGCCATGAGCCCAAGCGCCCAACGCGGCCGCCAGGACTATCTGAACGTCTGCGCCGGTTGCCACGCGCCGAACGGCGAGGGCAAGCCGCACATCGCGGTGGCCATGCGCGGCAACACCACGCTGCGCCTGGAAGACCCGCGCAACCTGCTGCGGGTGATCGAGGACGGCATCGGCGAGCAGCAATTCACCGGGTTCGAGCGCATGCAACCGATGCCGGGCTTTGCCGACAAGCTCAATCACCAACAGCTGACCGACCTGCTCAACTATCTGCGCCAGGGTTGGGGTGGCCAGTCGAGGGAGCTGGCGGTCAGCGACGTGCAGAAGTTGCAGGCCGATGCACCGCCAGCCGAGCACAAGGCGCACTGACATCTAGCATCTGCTGCAGGATCCCGATGGGAACCGGGTTAATCTGTTTTCAACGCCTGAACAGCTCAGACAAATGGCTGCCCACTGAAACCGCGTGGCAGGCGCTGCAGCCCAGGCAAGTCGGTGAGGCGTTGCGTCCAGGCACTGCGCCAGTCAACGGCAGTATGGGTTTTGGCTTTGCGCGCGGAGCGGCGGGCAGCGTTGCGCTGGGTGCGGCGCGCTTCTTTGTAGGCGTCGGTATTGCGGCAGGTGCGGCATTTGACTCGGTTCAGCTCGGTGCTGGAGGTGAGGTTGGTGCCGTGATGGCCGCAAGCCAGATGCCCGGCGACCTTGAAGTGAGTGACCATGTAAGCGTCTCCTTCTTATGGGGGTACGCGCGGCCATAAAGCAGCGGCGGCGCGTGGGCAGGGCGCGGGCAAACAACCCCGCACCCTCAGGGTTGTGACCTCGCAGGCGGCGCGGCGTTCGGTTTTATTCCGGGGGCAGTTCACGTTACCCTGCGGTGCCAACAATCATGAAAAGGAGTGAGTGATGAGCGTCGAAACCTTGCCGCTGGAAGGCAGTTGTCGTTGTAACCGGGTGCGTTTCAGTGTGAGTTTGCCGCCGGTAATCACCATGGCGTGCCATTGCAACGGCTGCCAGAAGATGACCGCCAGTGCGTTTTCCCTTAGCGCGTTGATTCCGGCCGCAGGCTTCACCGTGACCCAGGGTTGCCCGGTGATAGGTGGCTTGCACGGCGTGGACCGCCATTATTGCTGCCCGCACTGCATGAGCTGGCTGTTTACGCGCCCCCATGGCATCGATGAGTTCGTCAATGTGCGCGCAACCTTGCTGGATAACGCCCGCGACTATGTGCCGTTCATGGAAACCTGGACCAGCGAAAAACTGCCTTGGGCCGCGACGCCGGCGCTCGAAAGCTTCGCGCAACTGCCCGAGCCGCAGGACTTCCCGCGCTTGATGCAGGCTTACGCCACCTTCAGTGCCCGCTGAGTTCAATCAATCAGGGCCAGCAAGTCGGTATCACCGACGTCCACGCCCGCCTGGGTCAGCAACGTGGTTGCCTGGCCTCGGTGGTGGGTCTGGTGGTTGAAAAAATGCACCAGCAGCGCGAAGAACGGCTTGTGGTTCGCCACGCCGCGCATGTTGTGGTACTGCAGGCGCTGGTCCAGATCGGGCTCGCGCAGGCTGTTGGCCCAGTCGATGATCAGTTGGTCCAGCCAGGTGCGGCGGGCCGCCAGCTCGCGCAGGTTGGCGAAAGCCAGTTGCTTCAAGTCAGAGGGCGTGGCAATCGACGTTAATGGCGCCAGCCGGGCAAAGCCTGTCGGATGCTCGGCAAATCGCTTGAGCCACACCGTGTCCCCCAGCGTCAGGTGATTGAGTGTGCCGAGGATCGAGCCGAAGAACGCCTGCCGGTCCGTGGTCAGCTCTGCGTCGGTAAGCTGGCTGGCGGCGGCATAGACTTTGCGGTTCATCCACTGGTTGTAGTCAGCCATCAACACTATGTGCTCAAGACGGTTCACAAGGTTTCTCCTTCAACGTGGTGAGGCCATCATAAGGCGTGCCCGCTCGGCGGTCTTGGTGTTCCTGCGCAGGCGGGCTATGGTTGTTGAACGCCAATATTACGCTGCGGGAGAGTGACACCATGAATACCGGCAATTTACTGGAACAACTGCTGCGTGCCAGCCAGCAAGGCGGCGGCTCAGGCGGTGCGCAGGGCGGTGGGCTCGGCGGCCTGGGTGGTTTGCTGGGCGGCCTGTTGAACAGCTCCGCCAGCGGCACCAACGCTTCGGCAGGCGGTGGGCTGGGTGGTTTATTAGGTGGCCTGGGCGGATTGTTGGGCGGTGCACCTGCAGGTGGCACCCCCCAAACGCGCTCCGGTGGGATGAACTACGCAGCATTGGCCTCCTTGGGCATGGCGGCTTTCCAGGCGTACCAGGCCTGGCAACGCCAGCAGGCCAGCGCACCGCAGCAAGCCATCCAGACGGTTGACCAGCTTGATGGTCCGGAAGCTGAAGCTCATAGCCATGCGGTGTTACGCGCTCTGATTGCGGCAGCGAAGGCCGACGGCAGTATCGATGACAACGAGAAGCAAATGATCTCAGCCGAGATAGGCCGCCATACCGACGACCCTCAATTGCAGCAGTGGCTCGACGAAGAAGTCGCCAAGCCGCTGAACGCCGCCGATTTTGCCGAATATGCCGGTGACGGGGCGATGGCGGCCGAGGTCTACCTGGCCAGCGTGATGCTGGTTAATGACCAGGCGCCGAAGGAGCGCAGCTATCTAGACGAACTGGCGGCGCAGTTGCGACTCGAACCAGAGTTGCAACTACACCTGGAGCAGCAAGCTAAAAAACCTTAAAAACGCACGGTCGCGCCGGTGGTCAACCATTGGTTGTGATCACCGGTGAGGCTCTGCCCGACCACCACATCCACATCCACCAGTTTGCCCACATGGAACCGCGGCCCGGCCTGCCAAGCCTGGTCGCCGCCTTCCTGGCCGTAGCGCTCCCCGATCAGCGTGAGCGCGTCTGCCAACTGGTACTCAAAGCCTGCGCCCCACGTCAGGCGGTGGTTTTGTTCACCGCCGTTGTAGGCATGGGTCCAGCCGCCATTGAGGCTCAGGCGCAATGCCTGCACCGGTTGCCAGGTCAACGGTACATTAAAGTCCGCGCCGTCGAATGCATGCTGGCGGTCCAGGGCAAAGTGGCTGGTGGCAGACACCGCGATTTGCAGCCCCAACGCCTCCTGCGACCACACTTGGGCCTTTACCTGCGGGCTGATTTGCGTCTCGGCATCCCCCGCATTGCTGGCGCGCGACAGTGCTGCACTCCATTCCACGGCAGGTAGCGCGCTGAAGGTACACGCCGGGTTAAGCGTCTGGTTATGAATGTTGCCTTGATGCCGGTTGGCGGTGTACCAGGCGTCGACGCTGCACTCGCCCGGATCGTTGATCCCGCCGTCGTCGACCACATAGGAACCGCCGGCCGCCTGGGCTTTTGAAAACAGCGCGATCAGTAAAATAAGGCCCAGTGTGGTGCCGATAAAGATCAGGTTACGTTGCAGCGCGCGGCGCTTGGCCGGTGGCAGCAACAGCAGGGTGTGGCGAGCGCCGCGATAATGGCGCGCGCGATATTTGGCAAACCCGTCGTGACGGTCAGGGCTGTGTTTTTTGTGCATGATGCACCTCTCTTGAATTCAGCTTTCTACGGTCAGCACCGAAATGCCGCTGGCTTTGGCCTGGCAGACCAGCTCCGAGGTGTCGTCACCACCCGGCAGGGCGATGATCACGTCGGGGCGGCTGTCGGCGAGCATGAAATGGTTGCGCTGGCGTTCCGCCTGCTTGCCGTGGCGTTGCCAATTGGGCGGGTAGCGCACCACGTCGATGCTCATTTCCCGCGCCCATTCCTCGATGTCGCTGCCCAGGAACTGGTTGCCGCCGTGTATCAATACCTGCACCGGGCGCAAGCGGTGGTAGGCGTCCAGCACTTGGCGGGTCTTTTTGGTGTCGGCGTAATGACGACCTGCACAGATCAGGATGCGCATAGTCAGGGTCCTTGTGATGCACGGTGGCGATCGGGCGACCGCCACCGTTTAAACGGCGGGGGTGATCAGTACCACTGCTTGAAGCGGCGGATGTAGATCGTTTTCATCAGTTGGGCCACGCAGCAGTAGGCGAGCAGGGTACCGACCAGCCATGGGAAGTACGCCAGCGGCAGCGGCTCCAGGCCGACCAGGGTGCCCAGCGGAGAGAACGGCACGTAGATCCCCAGGCAGATGACGATAGTGGTCATCATCAACACCGGCCAGGCAGCCGTGCTCTGGAAGAACGGGATCTTGCGGGTGCGCAACATATGCACCACCAGGGTTTGCGAGAGCAGGCCCTCGATAAACCAGCCGGACTGGAACAGCGTCTGCATTTCTACGCTGTTGGCGCTGAACACGTACCACATCAGCGCAAAGGTGGTGATGTCGAAGATCGACGAGGTCGGCCCGATCCAGATCATGAAGCGGCCGATGTTTTTCGCATCCCACTTGCGCGGTTTGGCCAGGTATTCCTTGTCCATCTTGTCCCACGGCAAGGCCAGCTGGGAGATGTCGTACATCAGGTTTTGCAGCAGCAGGTGAATCGCCAGCATCGGCATGAACGGGATAAACGCACTGGCCACCAGCACCGAGAACACGTTGCCGAAGTTGGAGCTGGCGGTCATGTTCAGGTACTTCATGATGTTGCCGAAGGTTTCGCGGCCCTTGAGCACGCCTTCTTCGAGCACCATCAGGCTCTTTTCCAGCAGGATGATATCGGCCGATTCCTTGGCGATATCGGTGCCGCTGTCCACCGAGATACCCACGTCGGCATCACGCAGCGCCGGGGCATCGTTGATGCCGTCGCCGAGGAAGCCCACGGTGTGGCCGTTGGCTTGCAAGGCTTTGAGTACGCGGGACTTCTGCAGTGGCGTGAGCTTGGCAAACACTGTGCGTTCTTCGACGCGGCGCAGCAGGGTGGCGTCGTCCATCGCTTCGATTTCCACACCCAGCAGCGGCTGGCCGGGTTCGAGGCCGACCTGGCGGCAGATCTTGCTGGTGACCACGGCGTTGTCGCCGGTCAGTACCTTTACGGCTACGCCGATTTGTTGCAGTGCGGCAATCGCCGGGCCTGCGGTTTCCTTGGGTGGATCAAGGAAGGTCAGGAAACCCTGGATCACCAGGTTGCGCTCATCGGCCGTGGTGTACTGCTGGCGCGCCATGGATTTAGGGATATTGCGCGTCGCCACCACCAAGACGCGGAAGCCGTCTTCGTTGTAGTCGTTGGCCAATGCCAACAGTTCTTCACGACGTTGATCATCCAGCGGCACGGCGGTGCCACCTTCAAGCATGTGCGTGGAGATGCTCAACATCTCTTCCACGGCGCCCTTGCACACCAGCAACTGGTCGCCGGCCGTGTCGCGTACCACAATCGACAAGCGACGGCGTACGAAGTCGAACGGCAGTTCATCGACCTTGCTGTAGGCCAGTGGCAACTGGAACTTGGGGTTCTGCTCCGAGAACTGCACCACGGCCTGGTCCATCAGGTTCTTCATGCCGCTCTGGTGGAAGCTGTTGAGCCAGGCCAGGGACAGCACCGCGTCATCACGCTGGCCGAAGGCGTTGACGTGATGCTCGAGGATGATCTTGTCCTGGGTCAGCGTGCCGGTCTTGTCGGTGCACAACACGTCCATCGAACCGAAGTTCTGGATCGCATTGAGGCGCTTGACCACCACTTTGCGCTTGGCCATGGCGGTAGCCCCCTTGGCCAGGTTGGCGCTGACGATCATCGGCAGCATTTCCGGGGTCAGGCCCACGGCCACCGCCAGGGCAAACAGGAACGCATCGCCCCAGTCACCCTTGGAGAAGCCATTGAGGAAGAACACGATCGGCACCATCACCAGCATGAAGCGGATCAACAGCCAGCTGACGCTGTTCACCCCACGGTCGAAGGCGGTTTGCACGCGGGAGCCGACAATTGCCTTGGCCAGGGAGCCGAAGTAAGTGCGCGGCCCGGTAGCGACCACCACGGCCTTGGCGCGGCCGCTGACCACGTTGGTGCCCATGAAGCAGATGTTCGGCAGGTCCAGCAGGTTGCCTTGGTCGGCCGCCAGTGTAGAGGCGGATTTTTGCGTGACATCGCCCAGGGTGTCGTACTTCTCTACCGGCAAGGCTTCGCCGGTCAGCACGGCCTGGCTGATAAACAGGTCGCGGGATTCGATCAGGCGGATATCGGCCGGAATCATGTCGCCGGCAGACAGCTGCACGATGTCACCGGCGACCAGGTCGCGCATCGGCACTTCGCGCAGGATCGGCTGGCTGCCGACTTGCTCGCGGCGCAATACGGTGGCGGTGGTGCGCACCATGGCTTTGAGGGCTTCGGCGGATTTGGCCGAGCGGTGCTCCTGCCAGAAACGCAGCAGGCTGCTGAGCAGCACCATGGTCATGATGATGATGACCTTGGTCAAATCCACTTCTTCACCGGCCTGCAATGGTAACCAGTAGTCAGTGACAAAGCTGATCCCGGCGAGCGTCAGCAGTACATAGATAAACGGGTTGTTCAGTGCCTGCAGGAACTGGACGATGGCGTGAGGCGGCTTGTCGTGGGCCACTTCGTTGTAGCCTTCGCGTTGCAGACGTGCCGAGGCGTCCAGTTCGGTCAGGCCGTCCTGGGTGGCACGCACATTGGCGAGGGTGGCCGACAGGCCGTTCTGGGCTTCACGGGCGGCACGCATCGACAGTTTGGTGTCGGTGTCGGTGCCATTCTTTTTGTGCAGAGGCGTGTTTTTTACGGCGCTCATTATCTGTACTCCTGTCGCCAATTCTCGACAAAACATACCCGGTACTTACCTGAATACAGGCGAGCGAAAGCATGCCGAGCCGCGGACTTCGCGATCGGTTTAAATAGGGTGTTCACATAACTTCTACAGCGCCCGCCAAGTGCGCGTTAGTTAACTGGCGCGCAGCGGGCTACTACTGGATGTGTTCATAACGAACTCCAGAATAATTATCAGGAAGTTGCTGTTCCCAGCTGGTTTAAGCGGCGCGATTGCTCAGGTAAAAACCGAGCAACAGGCTGGCTTGAGCCAGGGTGGAAACCTGAGGTCTCTGCGGGTCTTGAGGGTCGGCGTGGTCCCAGTGCTGCAGCAATTGGCCGCTGGCAGGGCAGACACGCCAGTGCGCCAGCGGGGGAGCTGGGCGCAGCTGATCTTTACTGGCTAGGGGAGAGGGTGCAGCAAAGGCCGAGCGGGTAGGTGAAAAGCCAGCGGGCTCGCGGCACAGCTTGGCGCGCAGGGCTGCGGCTAGCGTGCGAATGTCAGGCAAAACAATCAGTTGAAAGGTCATAACACACCTCGGGACCGGACGGGCGACCGGTGAGGCAGTTACGGTGGAGCATCAAGCTCTAGCGCAGCTTACCGGACCTGGAAGGCGAGTCCTGTCATATTCTGGGTTTGGCGCCCGATGCCCGCGTGAACGGTGCTCGGACAGCGACTAGATACTGTGTCCATTGGCTTCTTTTGTGAGGTTTAAAAAAGGCCCCAGTTGTGGGCAGGGGCAATCTACTTAGCTGGTTGCAAAATGTCAACGCAGGATGAGTTAAATTACCCTGTGTTCAGAGTTCATTCAGATAAGAGGCGCAGACAAGTTTCACCTTATATAACTTCATATGCCTTGCGCGGCTAGAACTGCCAGATAAATCAATACCACACCACAGGCGCCATAACTGATGCGTTGCCATAACGCTGAGGCGTTCTTGCGCAGCAGGTTGACCAACGCTGCAATCAGAAAGCAGGACAACACCGAGGCCAGCATAAAGCCTGCAAAAAACATCAGCGTTTGCCCATGGCTGGGCGCAGCCCCGACGATGCCGGACAAGGCGCTGCCCAGCGCGCCCCAATAGACGATGTTTTTCGGGTTAGCCAGTGAAATCGCCGCGCCCACCGCCAGCGCATTTTTCCCGGAGCTGGCGGGCGCGTCGCTCGCCTCGGGCAAGCGCCAGGCATCAATCAAGCTGCGGATACCCAGCCAGGCCAGGTACAGCGCGCAGACCACCGTGAGCGGCACACGCACCGCGTCATGCTGGATCAGCAGGGCGATGCCGGTAAGGCCGATCACTGCCCACACCGCATCGCCTACCAGCGAGCCGATCTGCACCAGCAAGGCCGGGGTAAAACCGTGCAGCAGGCCCCGGCGCAGCGTCTCTGCCAGCACGGCGCCGGGCGAGAGGCAAAACACAAAACCGAATGCTAGCGCGTAAAAGAAGATCGTCAACATGCCCGCGTTCCTTCAAGAGAGGGCGGGCAGTGTGGCGGCAGGTGGGGCAGGCGTCTTGAACCAGATTGCGCTTCAGCGTTTAAACAACACGCTTTGATAGCGGCCGGGCGTGATGCCATAGGCGGCGCGAAAATGCCGGTTGAGGTGGCTTTGGTCAGCAAAGCCCAGGTCATGGGCGACTTCGCTGGCCGCTATGCCATTGCGCAACAAGCCTTTGGCGCGGCGGGTGCGCAGTTGCATCGCCCATTGCCGCGGGCTGAGCCCGGTTTCCTTCTGGAAGGCGCGCAGCAGGTGAAATTTGGACAATCCCAGTTCATCGCCGAGGTGGTCCAGGGGCAACACTTGATGCAAGTGCGCAGCGAGCAATTCCTGGGCGCGGCTGATCATGCTTTTGCCCGTTGCTGTGCTGCCGGGTACACGCACACCACTGACGCCGACCACCTCACCCAGTAGCAACACCAAGGCTTCCTCATTGAGATCGCGGACCAATGCATCGGTACTCAAGGCACCTTTCACCGCCGCAGCCAGGCGCTGCGCCAGATCAGGCTGAAAGCACATCGAACGATCGAACTCCAGCTGCGCCAAACCAAGGTCAGCGGCCAATTGATCGGCTGTGGCATACAGGCTGACAAACTGCCAGGGCGCGCCTTGCGCCGCGCCACCGCCCTGGATCTGACCGGGGTTGTACAGCGTAATGCTGCCCGGCCCGGCTTTGAATTCGCGGCGGTCGAGCCAGACCTTTTCCTCACCGACCAGGTTGACGCCGATCACGCATTCATCGTGGCTATGGCGGGCAAAGGTCAGGCCGGTGCAGTCGGTGCTGCTGACTTCGTAGTTGCCCAGCCAGGCGTGGTGCAGAGTGCTCATGATTCAGCTCAGGATGCGGTTGGCACGAGCATACGCCAGCAGGGCCGCTCAAATCGACCGTTGGTTGACACGCTGCGACAGCTCATCGGCGCTTTCCTTACGCTCTGAATAGCGGTCCACCAGCTCCGGGCGATCACGCAGCAAAACGGTGAACTTCACCAACTCTTCCATCACATCCACCACGCGATCGTAAAGCGCCGATGGTTTCATGCGGTCCTGGTCATCGAACTCCATGAACGCCTTGGGCACCGAGGATTGGTTGGGGATCGTGAACATGCGCATCCAGCGCCCCAGCACGCGCAGTTGGTTGACGGTGTTGAACGATTGCGAGCCGCCGGACACCTGCATCACCGCCAGCGTTTTGCCCTGGGTCGGGCGAACGGCGCCGAGGGCCAGCGGCACCCAATCGAGCTGGGCCTTGAACACTGCCGACATCGAACCGTGGCGCTCGGGCGAGCACCACACCTGGCCTTCGGACCATTGCATCAGGTCCAGCAGCTCCTGGACTTTAGGGTGATCGATGGGCGCATCGTCGGGCAACGGCAGGCCCGAAGGGTTGAAAATTCGCGTGTCGGCTCCGAAGTGGCGCAACAGCCGCGCGGCTTCTTCCACCAGCAAGCGGCTGAATGAGCGCGGGCGTGTGGAGCCGTAAAGCAGCAGGATGCGCGGCGGGTGGCCTGGCCCGACAGGCAGCGGGCCTGCGAGGGTGCTGTTGAGGTTGGGCAGGGTGGTCATTATATTCTCCGGTTAAAGCGCTGCGATGCGGGCCAGTTCTGCCTTCAACTCGGCAGCGCTGAGTTGGGCGAAGGGCAAGGCCAGGAACGCCTTGCAACGCCTTTCGATGGTGCTGAGCGTGGCCTTGAAGGCGGCGTCTACACGGGCCTCGTCACCCTGAACATCCGACGGGTCTTCCAACCCCCAGTGCGCCTTCACCGCCGGCCCGAAATACACCGGGCAGGCTTCACCCGCAGCTTTATCGCACACGGTAATCACCACATCCGGCGGGCTGCCCTCAAAGGCCTCATTGCCCTTGCTGTACAAGCCTTCGGTACTGATGCCCGCTGCCTGCAACGTGCTCAGGCTGCGCGGCAGTACCTGGCCCTTGGGGAAACTGCCGGAGCTGATCGCCTCGAAACCTGCCGGCGCCAGGTGGTTGAACATCGCCTCGGACAAGATGCTGCGGCAGCTGTTGGCGGTACACATGAACAGGACTTTCATAGCGGTATTTCCTTCAGAGACTCAGGCGCAAGGCGAGGGCGGCGAGGGTGATCAACAGCACCGGCAAGGTCAGCACGATGCCGACCTTGAAGTAATAACCCCAAGTGATGGTGATGCCTTTGCGCGCCAGGATATGCAGCCACAGCAAGGTGGCCAGGCTGCCGATCGGGGTGATTTTGGGGCCCAGGTCGCTGCCGATCACGTTGGCGTAGATCATCGCGTCCTTGACCACGCCCACGGCATGGCTGGACTCGATCGACAGCGCGCCGATCAGCACCGTCGGCAGGTTGTTCATCGCCGACGACAACAGCGCCGTCAGCACGCCGGTGCCCATGGCCGCGCCCCACACGCCGTAGGTGGCAAAAGTGTCGAGCCAGGTCGCGAGGTAGGTGGTCAGGCCGGCGTTACGCAGGCCGTAGACCACCAGGTACATGCCCAGGGAAAAGATCACGATCTGCCACGGCGCTTCTTTCAATACTTTGCGCGTAGAGATCTTGTGGCCCTTGGCGGCGATCACCAGCAGCAATACGGCGCACACGGCGGAAATTGCACTGATGGGAATGCCCAGCGGCTCTAGCGCGAAACAACCCACCAGCAAGATACCCAGCACCCACCAGCCCGCGCGGAAGGTCGCACGATCATGGATGGCGCTGGCGGGGTCTTCCAGGTCGGCCGGGTCGTAGGCCTGGGGAATATCGCGGCGAAAGAACCACAGCAGTACCGCAAGGGTGGCGGCGACACTGACGAAGTTCACCGGCACCATTACTGCTGCGTACTCGTTGAAGCCGATCTTGAAGTAATCCGCCGAGACGATATTCACCAGGTTCGACACCACCAGCGGCAAGCTCGCGGTATCCGCGATAAACCCAGCGCCCATGACAAACGCCAGGGTGGCCGCCGGGGAAAAGCGCAAGGCCAGCAGCATCGACATGACGATGGGCGTGAGGATCAACGCGGCGCCGTCGTTGGCAAACAGCGCCGAGACCAGCGCGCCCAGCAACACCATATAGGCAAACAGCCGCCGGCCACGCCCACGGCCCCAGCGCGCCACGTGCAGAGCGGTCCAGGCAAAGAAGCCGGCCTCGTCGAGCAACAGGCTGATGATGATCAGCGCAACGAAGGTGCCGGTGGCGTTCCAGATGATGTGCCACACCACCGGAATATCCGCCAGGCTGATCACCCCGCAGGCCAGGGCCAGAATGGCGCCCATGCTTGCACTCCAGCCGACCCCAAGGCCTTTGGGCTGCCAGATGACCAGAACGATGGTGAAGATAAAAATGCCAATTGCGACAAGCATGAATAAACGCTCCGATGGCTCAGCAGCAGGTGCTGGCCCGTTGTGGTCGGTCACCCATGGCATCAAGACGCTGCGCGTCGTGGTGCAACCAGGGTTGGTTGGCTTGCAAGGTAGTGTCCAGCACTTGCGTGACCCAGGCGGGCAGTGCCGGGTTGATGCGGTAGTAGATCCATTGGCCCTGACGACGATCCAGCAGCAGCCCGCAACTGCGCAGTTGCGCCAGGTGCCGGGAGATCTTTGGCTGGCTGTCGTCCAGAGCATGGATCAGTTCGCACACGCAAAGTTCGCCTTCGCGCAGGATCAATAACGTCAAGCGGGCGCGAGTCGCGTCAGCCAGGCATTTGAACAGGGTGGGCGGTGAGAAGGGGGCCGACATGATCAGGGTCTTCTTTGTGTATGGTTATCCGAATATACGAATATACATATATGTAGGTCAATTCCTGAATTCGATTGATGTGGATCAAACCCCGCTCAATCCACCACAAGTGACTGAAATTAAAATGAAACACGAATGTCCTAAAGTGCCTGCCCATTGCTGATGAAGGATGAACCCGCGTGACCCGTGCCACTCGCAACCTGCGCAAGACCCTCGATTCCGTCGCGGACAATAACGAAACCGCGGCGTTTGACCTGATGCGCGCCGTCGAAAAGCTCGGCGATGAAGTGCTGCGCCAACGCCTGCTCAACACCATTCACCGGCTCAATCAGGACGCCCATGAATTGCGTGAGGCGCGCGACTCGGTGGAGCAGGTATCGGTCAAGCTCGCCTGAGTGAGCAAGATCGTTCAAGACAACCCGCTTTAAACGCTGGCATGCTTGTCGACTGTCTGTCGATGAGCCGTCTCCATGCCCACTGCCTTACCGCATTACGCCTTCGCCCGCGGCGCTATCGCCGTTATCCCGTTATCCCTGGCCTGTGCGCCGTGGGGGCTGCTCGCCGGCTCCATGGCCATTGATGCGCAGTTTACCCCGCTGCAGGCCCAGGGCTTGTCCGCCATCGTGTTTGCCGGTGCCGCGCAGCTGGTGGCCATCGGCATGGTCAAGAGCGGCGCCAGCCTGATCTCGATCGTGCTGACCACGCTGCTGCTGACTTCCCAACATTTGCTCTACGGCATGCACATGCGCCCGACACTCTCGTCACTCAACGCCCGCTGGCGCATGAGCCTGGGCTTTCTGCTGACCGATGAGTTCTTCGCGCTGGTCAACCACTATGACCGCGAGACGTTCAATCGCTGGTATGCGCTGGGGGTGGGCCTGACGTTCTACATCGCCTGGAACCTCTTCACCCTGGCTGGCATCGTGCTTGGCAAAAGCATTCCCGGGCTTGACCAGTTGGGGTTGGAGTTTTCGATTGCCGCCACCTTTATCGCGTTGATCACACCCGTGGTGCGTGATGTGCCGACGGTTGTGTGCGTGGCGGTGTCGTTGCTGTTTTCGGTGTGGTTGAGCTTTTTGCACTGGGAGTCGGCGGTGGTGGTGTCCGGGGTGTTGGGCATGAGTGCGGGGTTTGCCTGCAAGCGGCTGGGGGTAGGGCAGAAGTGATCTACATCATGATTGTGGCCATGGGGCTGGTGGTTTTCCTTAACCGATACCTGTTTATCGAGCCGCGCCTGCCGGTACGGCTTAATCGGGGGGCGCGGGAGTTCCTGGGGTTTGCGGTGCCGGGCATGCTGACGGCGATCTGCGGGCCGATTATTTTTCTCGCTGATCACACGCTGAATTTGAGCCCGACGAATCCTTACTTGCTGGCGGGAGTCTGCGCGGTGGCCTTGATGTTTTGGACGCGTAGCGTGTTGATTACGGTGCTGTTGAGCATGGGATTGTTTTATTTGTTTCGGTGGTGCTTTTGAGAGGGGCTATGGGTGTATATCCGTTGCTGCGGTGACGGATATGTACACCAAAAGACCGCCATCGCAGCGTAGGCATCTACACAACCGGTTAACACGAAGTCTGTTGTAAGTGGGCTGTTGTGGCGAGCAGGCTTGCCCTGCGTTGGGCTGCGAAGCGGCCCCAGTAAAGGCACTGCAATTTTCCTGAAAGAACTCAGCGACTGGGTTTGGGGCTGCTTCGCAGCCCAACGCAGGCGGTGCGACGATTCGACAAGCCTGCTCGCCACAGGAGAAATTGGCTGCCTTCAAAAGTTGTGTAGATACCTATGGCCATCGCAGGCAAGCCAGCTCCCACAGGATGAGCCGGTTGCTACAGTGGAATCGGCGTTACACCACGCAGCACCAAGTCACTGATAAACCCCAGCCAATCCTGCTGATGCTCCTTATCCCCCAAGTCTTCACCCAGGAACGAACTGAGCGTGTGGCGGTTGGAGTTGTAGAAGTAGCAGAGCGAGGCAATCATCAAATACACGTGCTTGAGGTCGAGGTCCTGGCGAAACACACCTTGGGCCTGGCCGGCTTCGATGATCGGGCGCAACACGCCAACCGCTTCGCCCGACAGCCTGCGCATTTCGCCGGACTGCTGGGCATGCTTGCCCTGGTGCAGATTCTCGATGCTCAGGATCGCCACGAACTCGGGGTGCTTGACGTAGTAGCTCCAGATAAATGCCACCCGTTCACGCAAGGCTTGCACGGGGTCTCCCAGGTCCAGCTTGAGTTTGCTTTCGGCTTTATTGAACTGTTCATAGACATGTTCCAGCACACAGACGAACAGGTGTTCCTTGCTGCCGAAATAGTAATAAAGCATGCGGTCGTTGGAGTCGGCGGCCTTGGAAATAGTGTCGACGCGCCCACCGGAATAGCCGTCGCGAGTGAACACCTTGACTGCCGCCTGCAAGATACGCGCACGTGTCTGGTCGGCCTGTTGCGCTCGAATTCCGGTCTTCTTGATCGCCATCACAAAGCGCCTTGCCGCCAGTCTGGGCGCGAAATATAGCATGGGCTTTTTCGTGCCCGTTCTATGACCGACAAGTTCTGTAATAAAAACGCCATTGCGCTGGGGATTGGATCCTAGTCGGGCTATTTTGGTGCACCTCAATAAATAGAGTAGCCATGGATGAAATACCAACCCTTCAGCCGTACCCTGATTGCCACTGCGCTGGTGTTGACGGTCAACGGCGTGCAAGCCGCCTCACAGGCCCCGGTGGCCGGTGAAAACGGCATGGTGGTGACCGCCCAGCATTTGGCCACTCATGTTGGCGTGGATGTACTCAAGGCCGGCGGCAACGCGGTGGATGCGGCGGTTGCCGTGGGCTATGCGCTGGCCGTGGTGTACCCGGCAGCGGGCAACCTCGGTGGCGGCGGCTTTATGACCGTGCAGCTGGCAGATGGGCGCAAGACTTTCCTGGACTTCCGTGAAAAAGCCCCGCTGGCGGCCACTGCCGACATGTACCTGGACAAAGACGGCAAGGTGATCGACGGCCTCAGCGCCAAGGGCCACTTGGCCGTCGGCGTACCCGGCACCGTGTCCGGCATGGAAACCGCGCTGAACAAATACGGCACCCTCAAGCGCGCCCAGGTGATTGCGCCGGCGATCAAACTGGCCGAAAACGGCTTTGAACTGGAGCAGGGCGATATCGACCTGCTGCACACCGCCACCGGCGAGTTCGAAAAAGACAAAGACCTGCGCGGGATCTTCCTGCACAACGGCCAACCGATGCAGGTCGGCCAGAAACTGGTGCAGAAAGACCTGGCCAAGACCCTCAAGGAAATCTCCGCCAAGGGCACCGACGGCTTTTATAAAGGCTGGGTGGCCAAGGCGCTGGTGGATTCCAGCCAGGCCGGCAAGGGCATCATCACCCAGGCCGACCTCGACAAATACAAGACCCGCGAACTGGCGCCCATCGAGTGCGATTACCGTGGCTACCACGTGGTCTCGGCACCGCCGCCAAGCTCCGGCGGTGTGGTGATCTGCCAGATCATGAACATCCTCGAAGGTTACCCGATGGCCGACCTCGGCTATCACTCGGCCCAAGGCCTGCACTACCAGATCGAAGCGATGCGTCACGCTTACGTGGACCGTAACAGCTACCTGGGTGACCCGGATTTCGTCAAGAACCCTATCGCGCACCTGTTGGACAAGGACTACGCCGCCAAGCTGCGTGCCGCCATTGAGCCGCAGAAGGCGGGTGATTCCCAGGCGATCAAGCCGGGTGTGTCGCCCCATGAAGGCAACAACACCACGCACTATTCGATCGTCGACAAGTGGGGTAACGCGGTGTCCGTGACCTACACCCTCAACGACTGGTTCGGTGCCGGCGTGATGGCGAGCAAGACCGGGGTGATCCTCAACGATGAAATGGACGACTTCACCGTCAAGGTCGGTGTGCCGAACATGTACGGGCTGGTGCAGGGCGAAGCCAACGCCATCGCACCGGGCAAGGCGCCGCTGTCGTCGATGAGCCCGACCATCGTCACCAAGGATGGCAAGGCGGTGATGGTGGTCGGTACGCCGGGCGGCAGCCGGATCATCACCGCGACCTTGCTGACCATCCTCAATGTCATCGACTACAAGATGAACATCCAGGAAGCCGTGGACGCGCCACGCTTCCACCAGCAGTGGATGCCTGAAACCACCAACCTGGAAACCTTCGCGGTAAGCCCTGACACCCAGAAGATTCTGGAAAGCTGGGGCCACAAGTTTGCCGGCCCCCAGGATGCCAACCACTTGGCGGCGATCCTGGTGGGCGCGCCTTCGCTGGGCGGCAAGCCGGTGGGCAACAACCGTTTCTACGGGGCTAACGACCCACGCCGCAATACCGGATTGTCGCTCGGTTACTGAGGCGGGAGGTATTTATACAGGTGGTGCCTGGCACGGCTAGGCGAGCAGTTGCTCGACCGCCTCAAAGGCTATGGCGCGGCGTGCTTCCCAGTCGCCACGAATCACCAGGGCGGGTTGCTGATGCTGTTCGATCCAGTCCAGGCTGCCCTGGAAAAACACCCGGCGATCCGCCAGTTCCGGCTGGCAGCGCTGGCCGTCGGCGCTCCATTCCACGTCCTCGGGGGACAGCAACAGGTGCAGGTCGTAATGGCGGGCCAGCAACTCATCATCCAGCCACGCCGGGTAATCACCGAACAGGGTCTGGCTCCAGAGTTTGTTGGTCAGCAGGTGGGTGTCGAGGATCAGCAGGCGAGGCTGCTCGGCGCGCGCAGCGTCTTCCCAGGCCAGTTGGCCACGGGCGATGGCCGGGATGTCCGCCAGGGTAGTGTCGCGCTGGTAATGGTCGATGAAGTAGCGCACGTATTCACCCACCATCAACCCACCGAAACGGGCGTGCAGTTGCGCGGCCAGCCAGCTTTTGCCGCTGGATTCGGGGCCGGCCAGTACCACCACTTTCATGCGTGCAACGCCGGGTCGGCGCGCCATTCACGCCAGCCTTGTACGGCGATCGCGGTGAACAGTGCATACAGCGCGGCGGTAAGGTAGAGGCCTTTGTAGAGGAACAGGCCGACGAAGATCACGTCCACGGCGATCCACAGCGGCCAGCATTGCACGCGTTTTTGCGCCATCCACATTTGCGCCACCAGGCTGAAACCGGTGAGTGCGGCGTCGAGCCAGGGTTGCGCGGCATCGGTCCAGTGGGCCATGGCGGCGCCGAGCAGGCCACTGAACACGGCACCGACGGTGAGGCTGACCATGATCGCGGACCAGCCCAGGCTGGTGACCTGGCGACCCTGCGCGACCTCACCGGCGCGGGTCCACTGCCACCAGCCGTAGAGTTGCAGGGCGGCGTAGACCACTTGCAGGAGCATGTCGGAATAGAGTTTTACGTCGAAGAACACCCAGGTGTAGAGCAGCACCATCACCAGGCCGATGGGCCAGCACCAGGGGTTTTGCTTGACCGTCAGCCAGACAGCGATCACCCCCAGGGCGGCGGCGAACAATTCAAGCCCGGACATGGCGGTTCCTTGGGAGAGTGGGTGAGGGCGGTGATTGTAACCAAGATGGTGGGACGGAGGAATGCTCGTTCCCACGCTCTGCGTGGGAATGCATCCCCAGACGCTCCGCGTCAGGCCTGGACGCAGAGCGTCCGTGGCGGCGTTCCCACGCGGAGCGTGGGAACGAGCATGAGTGCTAGATCTTGAACTGGCGCAACAACCCTCCAAGCTGCTCACTCAACCCACGCAAATGCGCGCTCGCCACACTGGACTGCTCCGCCGCCAGCGCCGTGCTGTGGGACAAACCCGCCGCCTGGGTGACGTTCTGGTTGATATCCTCCACCACGTGCGCCTGTTGCAAGGTCGCGCTGGCGATCGAGGCATTCAGCCCATTGAGGTTGCGCAACGCCTGGCCAATGGCGGTGAGGCTCGCACCTGCCTGGCCAGCTTGTTCAATGGTCAGTTGCGAGGCACTGTGGCTGTCGCTGATCACTTTGACCGCCGCTTCCGAATGCCCTTGCAGGCGCTCAATCATCACCTGGATTTCGGCGGTGGATTTCTGCGTGCGCTGGGCCAACAGCCGCACTTCATCGGCGACCACGGCAAACCCGCGACCCTGTTCACCGGCACGCGCCGCCTCGATGGCGGCGTTGAGGGCCAACAAGTTGGTCTGGTCGGCAATCGAACGGATCACTTCCAGCACACCACCAATCTGTGTGCTTTCACTGGACAGCGTGCGGATCACCTCCACGGCCTGGCTGATGGTGCTGGAGAGCTGGTCGATCTGTTGCAGGCTGCCGTCGATATTCACCTGGCCCTGCTGCGCCTGGGCCTGGGCGTCGCGCATTTCGCTGGCGGCATGCTCGGCATTTTTTGCCACGTCCTGCACGCCATAGGTCACTTCGTTGATCGCGGTAGCCACCAGCTCCATCTGCTGGGATTGTTGCTGGCTACGGTCGTGGGCCTGGCTGGCATTGGTGCCCAGTTCCGTGGAAGATTGGCCCAGCGCGTTGGCACACTCCTGTAACTGGCCGACCACCTGGCGCAGCTTGGCGGTAAAGCTATTGAAGTGCTGCGACAATTGAGTGACCTCGTCGCGCCCGTGGGTGTCGAGGGTGCGGGTCAGGTCGCTTTCGCCGCTGGCAATATTGCCCATGGCATTCACTGCCGCCTGCAATGGATGCACAATGCTGCGCGCGATCAGGATCACCAACAGCGCCATCAGCAGCGCAATGCCCAGGCCGATCAACGAGGCTTTCCACACCTGGCCGGTGAATTCGGCCTGCACATCGTCCACGTACACGCCCGAGCCGATAATCCAGCCCCACGGCTCGAACAGTTGGATATACGAGGTCTTCTCCACCGGCGCGTCGGCGCCCGGTTTGGGCCAGCGATAGTTGACGATGCCGGCGCCCTTGGCCTTGGCCAGGATCACAAATTCATTGAACACCGCAAAACCGTCCGGGTCGCGGATGGCCGAGAGGTTCTGGCCGTCGAGCTTGGGGTTGGCCGCGTGCATGATCATCACGGGCGTCAGGTCGTTGATCCAGAAGTAATCATCGTGGTCGTAGCGCAAGCCACGGACTGCGCTGAGGGCTTGCTGTTGCGCGGCCTCGCGGGTGAGAACGCCGGTTTTTTCAAGGTTCTGGTAGTAAGCCAGCACGCCGCTGGCGGTTTGCACCACGTGCTGGGTCTGCTGGCGTTTGGCCTGGTAGAGGTCGCCATGGATCTGCTTTAGCATCAACAGCCCCAAGGTTAGCAGCATCAACACGGCGACTATCAGGATCAGCCAAAGACGGCGGCTGATCGACATGCTGCGCAAACTGTTCATCGTCCTGTCACTCCGTGCTTTTTATAATTGTGTGCTGCATCGACAATTCCAGCTTGTCTGATAGGCTTTCGGCCTGTAATCGAAAAACCTGAGTACTCCCTGATTTTTCACGAAATTTTTGCGCACGGCTGGTGAAAATCCGCAGCGCATCACGATTGCACGTGGTCAGTGAACATTAAAAAGACAGACAAGGCATGCCGCAGCGCATGACCTTTGGGGGATACATGGATTTTTGGACCGCCATACAGGCATTGATTCTTGGCGTGGTGGAGGGGCTGACCGAGTTCCTGCCGATCTCCAGCACCGGGCACCAGATTATCGTCGCCGACTTGATCGGCTTCGGCGGAGAACGCTTTGAAGCGTTCAACATCATTATTCAACTGGGCGCGATCCTCGCGGTGGTCTGGGAGTTTCGGCGCAAGATCCTCGACGTGGTGATCGGCTTGCCGACCCAGAGCAACGCCCAGCGCTTTACCGTCAACCTGATCATCGCAGTGCTGCCGGCGGTGGTGTTGGGGGTGATTTTTGCCGACCTGATCAAGCATTACCTGTTTAACCCGATCACGGTGGCCACCGCGCTGGTGGTGGGCGGGGTGATCATGCTGTGGGCCGAGCGCCGCCAACATGCAGTGCACGCTGAAACGGTGGATGAGATCACCTGGAAAGACGCGCTCAAGGTCGGTGTGGCCCAGTGCCTGGCAATGATTCCAGGCACTTCGCGCTCCGGCGCGACCATTATCGGCGGCCTGTTGTTCGGCCTGTCGCGCAAGACCGCCACCGAGTTCTCGTTCTTCCTGGCCATGCCGACCATGGTCGGCGCGGCGGTGTATTCGGGCTACAAGTACCGTCACCTGTTCCAGCCCGATGACGTGCCGGTGTTTGCCATCGGCTTTGTCACCTCGTTCATCTTCGCGATGATTGCGGTCAAGGCGTTGCTCAAGTTCATCGCCAGCCACAGTTACGCGGCGTTTGCCTGGTATCGGATTGCGTTTGGCCTGGTGATCCTGGCGACCTGGCAGTTTGGCTGGATCGACTGGACGGCGGTCAAGCCATGAGCATTCAACACCCGCGCTTGAAGGCGTTCATCTTTGTTTTGCTATGCGCCGCGCCGCTGACTGGCGCGGCACTGTTGTGGCATCGCGGCGAGACGCTGATCCCGCTGGCCGCCTATGGCGTGGTCAGCGTGGTGGCGTTTTTCCTGTACTGGGGCGACAAACGCAAGGCCCAAGCCGAAGGCCCGCGCGTGCGCGAAAATATCCTGCATGCCGTGGAGCTGGCGGGCGGTTGGCCGGGGGCGCTGATTGCCCAGCAGGTGTTTCGCCACAAGACGCGCAAGGTGTCGTATCAGGTGCTGTTCTGGGTGATTGTGTTGCTGCACCAAGTGTTCTGGCTGGACCAGTTGCTCCTGGGCGGCACGCTGCTCTCGGTTTTATAGTGTTGAGGCGTCTGGGATATTTCCTACGCGATTGCGGGAGGCAACTTACCCAGACGGCCCTGTAAACCGGCAACAGGCTCGCGTTATGCTTCGGGCACTTGAGCGCACGGGGCCCACACGAATGTCTTTTTCAGATTCATTGCTCCATCATTCGGCAACTGAGCTTGCAGCGCTGATTCAACAGCGCAAGTTTACTTCCACCGCTATCGTCAGCTTTTACCTTGCGCGTATCGAGGCGCTCAACCCCTCGGTCAACGCGCTGGTGCAGGTCTGTGCCGATACGGCGTTGGCCGATGCCTGGGCGGTTGATCGCGCTATCGCCCAAGGCGAGTATGGCGGCGTGTTGCAGGGCGTTCCCTTCACGGTCAAAGATGTTTTCGATACCCGTGGGGTGGTGTCGGCAGCGGGTCTGGTTGATCGGGCTCATTATTGTCCTCAGCACGATGCTGTTGCAGTGACGCGCATGAAAGCGGCCGGCGCCATTCTTTTGGGTAAAAGCAACTGCCCGCCGGGCGGTGGCGGTGGAGTGACCGATAACCCGGTCTACGGCGCTACCCGTAACCCGCATGCGCTGTCCCATGGCCCCGGCGGCAGCAGCGGTGGCGAAGCTGCTGCGGTGGCTGCCGGCCTTTCGCCGCTGGGGCTGGGCAGCGATTCGGGTGGCAGCCTGCGCATACCGGCGCATTTTTGCGGGGTCAGTACCTTGAAGCCCACCACGGGCCGGGTGCCCAACACCGGGGTTTTCGATCACCCGGGTGGGTTGAGTGATAGCCGCAGCCAGATCGGCCCGATGGCCCGGCATGTCGAAGACCTGGACCTGGTGTTCCGGGTGATCGCCGGTGAGGATGGGCACGATTGTGGGGTGATTCCAATGCCGCTGCCGGATATGCCTCCACAGGCACTGAATGGTTTGCGCGTCGCCTGGTACAGCGAGGGCGGCATCGAACCGGTAGACACATGTACCCAGGTCACGCTGCAGGTGGCTGCCGACTTGCTGGCAGGTGCGGGCGCCGTGGTCCGTCAGGCGTTCCCTTCGGCATTACGTAATGCTCGCGATATTACCGAGCGCTACTGGGCAATGGGCAAAGGCTCCGGGGCACAGGCGATACAGTTGCTCTCGGATTGGGATCAGTTTCGCAGTGCCATGCTGGGGTTCATGGCGGACTACGACATTATCCTGTGCCCGGTTGACGCGGCCTCGGCGCCGCTGCTGGGCACCGCCCGGCCAGGGTTGTTCAGCCATACGCTGCCATACAGCCTGGCCGGCTGGCCCTGTGTGGTGGTGCGCGCCGGTACTGCTGACTCGGGTTTGCCGGTGGGTGTACAGATCGTTGCACGGCCCTGGCACGAGCATTTGGCGCTGGGGGCGGCGATGGCCATTGAGCGCGCACTGCCGTTTGCGCGTTGAACCATCAATCCAGCTTCAGTCCCACCTGCGCGCGCTTGGGCAATTTGCTTACCACCAACTGGTGCGAGCGCTGCAACAGGCCACGCAGTTCCTCGGCGCCCAGCGGGTAGGGCGTGTTCATGATCACCCACTGCGCCCGCGCCAGGTACGGCGCGGGGTGGATGCCAGGGCGGTCCACATGGCCGAGGAACAGCTCCTTGTCGACCTTGAACGCCAGCGAGTCACCGCGCAGGTTCTGCAGGGCGAACATCTTGTTGCCGGCAATCGAGAACACGCGCACGCCGCCCCATTTGTAGTCTTCCCGCGCGCCGGGCAGGCCCAGGCAGAATGCCGCGACTTGTGCTTCGCTCATCTTCATAGCAAACGGTCTCCGCAACCCTTGAAGGCTTCTTCCAGATAGTCGATCCAGGCCCGAATCGCCGGTAACACGCCACGGCGGTGCGGGTAGACCGCCTGCAACCAGCCGCCCGGCGAAGACCATTGCGGCAGCAACTGCACCAATTGGCCGCTGGCCAGCTCCTCTTCGCAATACATCATTGGCAGCAGGGTAAAGCCCAGGCCCTGCAAGGCGCAGGCTTTGCGCACGATAAAGTCGTCGATGCCCAGGCGCGCTTCCATGGATAGGTTTTCGGTATTGCCCTGCGGGTCGATCAACCGCAAGTGCACCAGGCGATCGGCCTCAAGCGCAGCGAGTACCGGCAATTGCTTGAGATCGTCCGGGGTGTTGATTTGGCGGCCTTGCAGGAACTGCGGGCTGGCCACCAAGACTGTCTGGGCCTGGCGCAGGCGCTTGGTCACCAGCAACGGGTCTTCATCGCCCAACTCGCGCACGCGCAGGGCCACATCGATACCTTCGGCCACCAGGTCGACGCGTCGGTTGACCAGGGTCATCTCCAGCTGCACCAGTGGGTGAGCGGCGAGAAAGCCGGCAACGATGCCTGGCAACATGTGCTGCGCCATGCCCACCGGACAACTCACGCGCAGGCGCCCGCGGGGTTCGCTGGACATGCTGGCCACGGCCTCGTCGGCCATTTCCGCTTCCAGCAGCATCGCCTGGCAATGGCGCAGGTAGCGCTCGCCGACGGCAGTGAGGGTCAATTGCCGCGTGGTGCGTTGCAACAGGCGGGCGCCAAGGCGTTCTTCCAGTTCAGCGATGCGCCGCGACAGCCGTGACTTGGGAATCCCCAGCAGCCGGCCGGCCGCCGCAAAGCCGCCGGCTTCGACGACTTTGGCGAAGTAGTAGAGGTCGTTGAGGTCTTGCATGGTCAACCTATTGTCCTGTCAGTGGGACGAACTATCCGCGTGTGGCGTGCGCAAATCCAGCCTAAAAAAAGCCAGCACCTTGCAGGCACTGGCTTTTGGAGGGTGAGAGGGCTTAGAACTGCGCCCCCGCCATCAACACATACTTCACGTGCACGTACTCCTCGATCCCGTAATAGCTGCCTTCACGCCCATAGCCGGACTGCTTGATGCCACCAAACGGGACCGACGCCGTGCCCACAGAACCCGAGTTGAGGATCACCATGCCGGCCTCCAGTTGACGTGACAGGCGCAACGACCGGCCCAGCGCGCTGGTGTAGGCATAGGCCACCAGGCCGAACTCGGTCTGGTTAGCGCGGGCGATGACTTCTTCTTCGTCCTTGAACGAGTAGACGGCGAACACGGGGCCGAAGATCTCCTCGGTCGCCAGCGGTGAATCGTCCTGCAAGCCGGTCAATACGGTCGGTTCATAGAACAGCCCGCCCTTGGCGTGGGGTTTGCCGCCCATCAGCACCTTGGCGCCCGCCGCCTTGGCGTCCTCGACCAGACGCACGACTTTGTCAAAACCCAGTTGATTGACCAGCGGCCCGACCACAAAGCCTTCGCGCAGGCCCTGGTCCACTTCGATGTTGGCGACGGCAGCCTTCATGCGTTCGATAAAGTCTTCGAGAATGCTGTGCTGCACAAAGATCCGGTTCGGCGAGATGCACACCTGGCCCGAGTTGCGCAGTTTGGCGCCGACCAGTCCTTTTACCGCTTCATCCAGGTTGGCGTCCTCAAACACAATAAACGGCGCATTGCCGCCCAGCTCCAGGGTCATCTTCTTGATAGTCGCTGCGCACTGCGCTGCGAGCAATTTGCCCACACCGGTGGAGCCGGTGAACGAGATCTTGCGGATACGTGGGTCGCCAGTGAGGATCAGGCCGATCTCCTTGGGATCACCCACCACCACTTCAAGCACACCGGCTTCGATACCGGCCTTGCGTGCGTAGTCCAGCAGCTTGAGGGCGGTGAGCGGTGTGTCTTCGGCGGGCTTTATCACCATGGTGCAGCCGGCGGCCAGGGCCGTGGCGACTTTGCGGGTGATCATCATGAACGGGAAGTTCCACGGCGTAATGGCCGCTACGGGGCCGATGGCTTCTTTGGTCACCATGACATTGGCATTGCGGTCGTGGGTGGGAATGGTGTCGCCGTAGACGCGTTTGGCCTCTTCGGCGTACCACTCGATAAAGCCCAAACCGTAGTCGATTTCACCTCGGGCTTCGCTCAGGCACTTGCCGTTTTCGCGGCACAGCAGTTCGGCGAAGGCCTCCTTGTCCGCCTTAACGCTGTCGTGCCAGCGGCGCAGAATGTCGCTGCGCTCCTTGGCGAGTTTGCCGGACCATTCGGGGAAGGCGGCGCAGGTGCGGTCAACGGCGGCCTTGACCTGGGCTGAGGTGTGCTTGGTCACACGGCCGATTTCTTCGCCAGTGGCAGGGTTGTAGACGATAAGCATGGGCAAACTCCGAAGGCTGAAAGTGCTGTTTCAGGCTACGGAACACTGCGGTTTGAGCGAATATCCATTCCAATGTGCTGATTGCCTATTCCTATGAGTGCATAGCCATACCGGTGTTTGCGCAGTACCGTGCTGTTTTCGCCAGGAGCCATGCGCCATGGGCCGCACCCAAAAAATCATCGAGCTGATGGGGCGCTTGGCGCCTGTCGAAGGCTATAACCTGAGCGCTCTGGAGGATGTGCGTTTCCTGCGCTCAAATCGGCCGCTGCACCGGGTGTCGGTGCTGTACGACCCCGGCATCGTGATCGTCTGCCAGGGGCGCAAGCGCGGTTACCTGGGTGAAGAGATTTACCTGTACGACGCCCAGCATTACCTGGTGGTGTCGGTGCCGGTGCCGTTCACCATGGAAACCGAGGCCAGCGAAGCAGAGCCGATGCTGGCGGTGTACTTGCGCCTGGATTTCACCCTCGCCGCCGAATTGATGTTGGCGCTGGATGCGTTTCCCGAATTGCTCGAAGCCAAGCCGCGCGGCATGTATTCCTCGCCCATGGACGACAAACTCAGTGAGTCGCTGCTGCGGTTTCTCGAAGCCATGAGTGCGCCGATGGAGGCACAGGTTCTCGGCCCCGCGCTGATGCGCGAGATCTACTACCGCATCCTTACAGGCGAGCAGGGCGGTTCGATGCGCGCCGCGCTTAACCGCCAAGGCCAGTTCGGCAAGGTGGCACGCGCAATCCGCAAGATTCATGGGGACTACCACCAGCACCTGGACGTGGAAGCGTTGGCGCGCGAGGCGATGATGAGCGTGCCGAGTTTTCATGCGCACTTTCGCACGGTCACCGACACCTCGCCGATGCAATACCTCAAGTCCACGCGCCTGCACCAGGCGCGTTTGCTGATGCTGCGCAACGACATCACTGCCGCCACGGCGTGTGCTCAGGTGGGCTATGAAAGCGCCTCGCAGTTCAGCCGAGAGTTCAAGCGCTTGTTCGGGCGTACGCCCCAGGAGGAGATTCAGTGGATGAAACGCACCTATGCGCTGCCGGCGCCCTCGTCGACGTCTATTTATGTGTCGTCGCACTGAGTTGGCGAGCTGATTGTCCTGCTGGCAGGACGAACAATCACATTTGTGCCGTCTAATCGACTATTGGGTTCATGTGTAGGATTAACTTCATTCGATCGCCCAGCCGCGATCCTCACTTGGAGAACCCGCATGAAACTGTTGCATATCGATTCCAGCATCCTCGGCGACAACTCGGCTTCGCGTCAGCTCAGCGCTGGTGTGGTCAAGGCCTGGCAAGCGGCTGAGCCAGGTGTGGAAGTGACCTATCGTGACTTGGCTGCCGAAGGCATCAGCCACTTTTCCGGCCTGACCCTGGGCGCCCTGGGCACCGCTGCCGAATTGCGCGACGCCGTACAAAAACACGAGGCCGAACTGAGCGCTACGTCCCTGGCTGAATTCATCGCCGCCGACGCTGTAGTCATCGGTGCGCCGATGTACAACTTCTCGGTGCCGTCCCAGCTCAAGGCCTGGATCGACCGTATTGCCGTGGCCGGCCAAACCTTCCGTTACACCGAAGCCGGCCCTGAAGGCCTGTGCGGCGGCAAGAAGCTGATCATTGTTTCCACCGCTGGCGGTCTGCATGCGGGCCAGGCGAGCAATGTGGGGCACGAGGATTACTT
The DNA here is from genome assembly GCF_012985445.1 of Pseudomonas sp. WS 5532. NCBI lineage: Bacteria > Pseudomonadati > Pseudomonadota > Gammaproteobacteria > Pseudomonadales > Pseudomonadaceae > Pseudomonas > Pseudomonas sp. WS 5532. The sequence continues at coordinate 66,571 of NZ_JAAQWK010000008.1, read as the reverse complement.
GAAACTGGTGTTTGGCTTCCTCGGCATCACTGATATCGAATTTGTCCGCGCCCAAGGCCTGGCGTACGGTGAAGAAGTTCGCAGCAAGGCCTTGAGCGACGCCAACGTAGTGATCAACGAACAATTGTTCGCCGCCGCGTAAGGCTTGTGTAAAGTTCGCCTCTGTTCGGTTCCAATCTGAACCGGGGCGCCTAAACTCTGTATTCTGATCGCCTGAACGCGACCGGAGTACGGAGTTTTTTCGTTTACCCGCTGTCATTACTTTGGCCCAGGTTATGCACGCATGGGTTTATCACCCGGAGCGAGTGCCTTGGCCCATGGACTTTTCAAACCGACATGCCGCGGGTGTTGAACGTGGTCGCGCAGCAAAGGTGGACATCCCCATGATGCGTCTTTGTGCTGTTTTGGTTCTTTCCCTGCTCGGTGGCCTGATTTCAGTGCACGCCGCCCCGGCGCCGCACCCGCATTGGAGTGTGGGCTTTCATCGCATGAGTTTTCTCGACCCGCTGGATCAGCAGCCGATGAACGCCATCGCGTTCTATCCGTCCACCGATGACGAGCATTCCACGCAGTTGGGGCCCTACCACGTGGCTGCCACCCAGGATTCCAAAGTGGCCATCGGGCGTTTCCCGATGCTGATGTTGTCCCACGGCAACACCGGTACACCGCTGGCGCTGCACGACCTGGCCACTTCCCTGGCGCGCAAGGGGTTTGTAGTGGTAGCCGTGCTGCATCCCGGCGACAACTACAAGGATCACAGCCGCCTGGGCACGGTGAGCAACTTGTACGGGCGGCCGATTCAGATTTCCGCAGCCATTACCGCGACCCTGGGCGACACGATGCTGTCGCCGTTCGTCAATGTCGACCAAGTGGGGGTTATCGGTTATTCCGCCGGCGGCGAAACCGCGCTGATCCTGGCCGGTGCCAAGCCGGATTTCGACCGCCTGCGCCGCTATTGCCAGGAGCGCCCGGAAGACCGCGACGCCTGCACCACCAAAGGTGAGCTGGTGGTCGACCGTGAAGACCTGCAGCCGCAAGCCGACCCGCGTATTCACGCCTTGATGCTGATGGCGCCGTTGAGCCTGATGTTTGGCCGCCACACGTTGGCCGATGTGCACGTGCCGGTGCTGCTCTACAGTGGCGACGGCGACAAGCTGGTGGCCGTGGACAAGAACGCCGCTGCCCTGGCGCGCAAACTGCCGCAGCCGCCGGATTTCAAACTATTGGCCGGGGCCGGGCACTTTGTGTTCATGGCGCCGTGTGACAGCGACCAACTGCTGGCCATGCCGGCGATTTGCACGGATGCCGACGGTGTCGACCGCGAAGGCATCCACCGCGACCTGATCTCGGAGGCGGGGCGCTTCTTCGTGCATACCCTGGGTCAGTCGACCCGCGCCGGTTTGCAGACCGCTGATCAGTAAGCGCGGCGCTTGAGCTGCACGGTCAGGCACAGGGCCGTGACCGACAGCAGCGCGGCGCAGAAGAAGATCCAGCCATAGCCGAGGTTCAGTGCCACGGCGCCCATCAATGGCCCGGCAATCGCCAGGGCCAGATCAAAAAACACCGCATACGCACTCAGCCCCGCCCCCCGGCTGCTGTTGGGCACTTGCTTGATGGCCTCCACGCCGAGCGCCGGGTACACCAGCGACAAACCGAAGCCGGTCAGCCCGGCGCCGATCAGCGCCACACCGGTGGAGGGCGCCAGCCACAACAGGGTCAGGCCGACGGTCTCGATGGTCATGCAGGCAATCGCCGCGCTGAACCCGCCGAAGCGGCTGATGGCGGAGATAAACACCAGGCGCGACAAGATAAAACACACGCCAAACACCGTCAGGCAGTACGCCGCACCGACCCAGCCACGGTTGAGGTAATACAGGGTGATAAAGGTGGTCAGCGTGCCGTAGCCGATAGACGCCAGGCACAGGCTGGCGCCAAACGGCGCGATGCGCCCGAACACCGACCAGAACGGCAGCCGCTCGCCACGCACCACCGGCACCGACGGTTTATTGCGGATCAACACCAGGCCCAAGGCGGCCAACACGGACAGCGCGATGCCCAGGCTGGTGTAGCCATAATCGGCCACCATCACCACGCCCAGCGGCGCGCCAATCGCGATGGCGCCGTAGGACGCGATGCCATTCCAGGAGATCGAGCGCGCCGTGTGTTCGGCACCGACCGCGCCCATGCACCAGCTGATGGTGCCAACGCCGATCAGGCCTTGGGCCACGCCGAGCAACAACCTGCCGACGATCAACACCCCAAGGCTCACGGCGGGGATGCTTTCAAGCAAGGTTGCGATAAGTGTCAGCACGCCACTGACCAGGATGCCGGCCAAACCCAACACAATGGCGCGTTTGGTGCCGACGTTATCCGACATGCGCCCAGCCATCGGGCGGCTGAGCAGGGTGGCCAGGTATTGCGAGCCGATGGTGACCCCGGCGACTACGGCGCTGAAGCCCAGTTGTTCATGCACATAGCCTGGGATCACCGCAATCGGCAGGCCGATGCAGATAAACGCGATAAAGGTGTAGAAGACAATGGAGACGATCTGCAGGGTGATCGACAGGGAGCTGGGGGCGGCGGCAGGCATGGTCACTCATTCGCGGGCGGGCGGTGAGGGCATGATGGCAAGGGCGTGGGGGAAAAGGAAGCTGGCTAACGGGTTTTGCTGAAGAGGCCCGTCATCATAAGCCGCTCTATTGTGGTGAACAGGCTCGATGTGGCGAGCAGGCTTGCCCTGCGCTGGGCTGCGCAGCGGCCCTAAAACCAAACACCGCGTTTTGCCTGGCAGAACGCGGTGTTTTTTATTGGGGCTGCTTCGCAGCCCAGCGCAGGGCAAGCCTGCTCGCCACAGCAAGCGGGTTCGCCACAGCAAGCCGGCTAGCCGCGGGTGCTTAGAACACCACGCCTTGGCTGCGCAGGTAGTCGTCATAGGTGCCGCTGAAGTCGATCACGCCGGTGGCGCTCAACTCGATGATGCGGGTGGCCAGGGACGATACGAACTCACGGTCGTGGCTGACGAAGATCAGCGTGCCCGGGTAGTTTTCCAGCGCCAGGTTCAGCGCTTCAATGGATTCCATGTCCAAGTGGTTGGTGGGTTCGTCCATGATCAGCACGTTCGGCTTTTGCAGGATCAGCTTGCCGAACAGCATGCGGCCTTGCTCACCACCGGAAATCACCTTCACCGACTTCTGGATCTCGTCGTTGGAGAACAGCATGCGGCCCAGGGTGCCACGGATCATCTGCTCGCCTTGGGTCCACTGGCCCATCCAGTCGAACAGGGTCACGTCGTCTTCGAAGTCATGGGCGTGGTCCTGGGCGTAGTAGCCCAGCTCTGCGGCGTCGGTCCACTTGATGCTGCCGGCGTCCGGGGTCAGTTCGTTGACCAGGGTGCGCAGCAGGGTGGTCTTGCCGATACCGTTCGGGCCGATGATCGCCACGCGCTCGCCGGCTTCAACCTGGAAGCTGAAGTCCTTGAACAGCGGCTTGCCGTCGAAGCCCTTGGCCATTTTTTCGACCATCACAGCCTGGCGGTGCAGCTTCTTGTTCTGCTCGAAACGGATGAACGGGCTCACACGGCTCGACGGCTTGACCTCGGCCAGCTGGATCTTGTCGATCGCCTTGGCGCGGGACGTGGCTTGCTTGGCTTTCGAGGCGTTGGCCGAGAAGCGGCTGACGAAGGATTGCAGTTCGGAGATCTGCGCCTTCTTCTTGGCGTTGTCCGACAGCAGCTGCTCGCGGGACTGGGTCGCCACGGTCATGTACTCGTCGTAGTTGCCCGGGAACAGGCGCAGCTCGCCGTAGTCCAGGTCAGCCATGTGGGTGCACACGCTGTTCAGGAAGTGACGGTCGTGAGAGATGATGATCATCAGGCTGGAACGCTGGGTCAGGATGTTTTCCAGCCAGCGGATGGTGTTGATGTCCAAGTGGTTGGTCGGTTCGTCGAGCAACAGCACTTCAGGATCGGAGAACAGCGCCTGGGCCAGCAATACGCGCAGTTTCCAGCCTGGCGAGACTTCGCTCATCGGGCCAAAGTGCTGCTCCAGCGGAATACCCAGGCCCAGCAGCAGTTCACCGGCGCGGGATTCGGCGGTGTAGCCGTCCATTTCGGCGAATTCGGTTTCGAGCTCGGCAACGGCCATGCCGTCTTCTTCGCTCATTTCCGGCAGCGAGTAGATGCGGTCACGCTCAGCCTTGACCCGCCACAGCTCTTCGTGGCCCATGATCACGGTGTCGAGTACGGTGAATTCTTCGTAGGCGAACTGGTCCTGGCGCAGTTTACCCAGGCGCACGTTTGGCTCCAGCATGACCTGGCCGCCGGACGGCTCGAGGTCGCCGCCGAGGATTTTCATGAAGGTCGACTTGCCGCAACCGTTGGCACCGATCAAACCATAACGGTTGCCGGCGCCGAATTTGACCGAGACGTTCTCGAAGAGCGGCTTGGCGCCGAACTGCATGGTGATGTTAGCTGTGGAGATCAATTACTTTACCTATCAATGAGTTGCGAGCGTGGCGGCAGGAGCCTTCAGGCATGCGTCAACAGCGACATCAAGGCGCGAAACCCGGTCGCTGAGCAGAAAATTTTGGCTGTGTGTTGGAATTTGGCGCGCATTGTCGCATATGTCAGGCGACAGTTGTATGGCAGGCGAACGATGGTTTCTCCAAGGTCTCCGGCATCGCCAGCCATAACAGCGCCAAGGCCACGGCCGCCACGCCTGCCAGGGTCAGGAATGCCGCGTTGTAGCCGGCCTGTTGCACCACGAAACCGGCCAGGCTGCTACTCAACGCCGCACCCAGGCCAAACACCGTGGACAGCGCGCCAAGGCTCACATTAAAACGCCCGGTGCCCTGGGTCAGGTCCTTGACGATCACCGGGAACAGCGCGCCAAAGATCCCCGCGCCGATGCCGTCGAGCATCTGTACCGCCACCAGCCAGTAAGGATCACTGGACAAGGTGTAGAGCACGCCGCGCAGTGGCAGGATCAGGAAACCTGCGAGCAGCAACGGTTTGCGCCCCCACACATCGGCCTTGAGCCCCACCAGCCAGGCCATCGGCACCATCACCAACTGCGCGGCGACGATGCACGCCGAGGTCAGCGGCGTAGCCATTTGCAAGTTGATCTGCGCAAGCTTCTGGCTGACCAACGGCAGCATCGCCGCATTGGCCAGGTGGAAGAGGGCGCAGCAGATGGCGAATACCAGCAGCGGCCGGTTGGCCAGCAGGACTTTCACACCGGACGGTTGTTCGTGATCGCTTTGGTGGGCCGGGTCAAAGCCCCTGGCGACTTCATGGTCAATCGCCTCGGCCGACACACAGCTCACGGCCACGATACTGGCCAGCGCCATAAAGGCCATCAAGTAAAACACCACCACCGGGCCGTACAGGTACGCCAGGCCGCCGGCCAGCAGCGCTGCCACAGCATTGCCGGCGTGGTTGAAGGTTTCGTTGCGCCCCGTTCGGCGGGTGAAGGCGCGTGGCCCGGTAATTCCGAGGGAAATGGCCGATATGGCCGGTGCAAACACCGAGGCGGCCACGGCACTGGCGGCCTGGGTCAAGGCCACCCAACTGAAGGCGCTGACAAATGGCAGCATCAGGCAACTGATGGTCACCAGGATGGCAGCCGCCGCAATCACCGCGCGCTTGCTGCGTGTGCGGTCGATCAGCGCGCCCGCCGGGCCTTGGGTGACCAGTGCGGCGATGCCCGCCAGGGTCATGACCACGCCGATGCTGGCCGGGTCCCATTTGTGCACGGCCAGCAGGTAAATCGCCAGGTAAGGCCCGAGGCCGTCGCGCACATCGGCCAGGAAAAAATTGAGGCTGTCCAGGGACAAGGTATTACGCAAGTCAGAGTGATTGGCCACGGCGTTGTCTTCGCAAAGGGTGTTCAGGGGCTGGACACTCATTGGGCTAGTGACCCGTGGGCCTGAACAGAAGTTTCGCTGCCGCTGAGGGTTTCATCTGACGGGCGTTTGGATTATTTTCCGTAGCCCGCTGAAATGACTCCCTGGAGACGCAATGGACATGCCCTCAGCCCAACAGGCAATCGCCGATAATAAGGCCGCCTGGGACGCCTCTGCCGCGCTGCACAAAGATACTGCGACCTGGAATACCTTGCTGCAATCAGTCGTTGAGCCGGCTTTTTCCTGCCTCGATCCCACCATCACCGCGTTGTTGCAAACTGTCGGCGTTGCCGGCAAGTCGGTGGTGCAAGTCGGCTGTAACAACGGGCGTGAAAGCCTGTCGCTGTTTGGCCTGGGCGCGCGCGAGGTGGTGGGTGTCGATCAATCGACAGCCTTTCTGGCGCAAGCTCGGGAGTTGGCTGATATTTCCCCGCATAACCCGCAATTCATCGAAGCCGATATCCATCACCTGCCTGAGCGTTTGCTTGGCCGGTTCGATATTGCCTTGGTGACGATTGGCGTACTCGGCTGGATGCCGGATGTGGCGCTGTTCATGCAGCACGTGGCCAGTACCCTCAAGCCCGGCGGCACCCTGGTGATCTACGAGACTCACCCTTTCCTGGAAGTCTTCGACCCTCAGGCCAGCAACCCGTTTTTGCCCGACAGCTCGTATTTTCAACGCGATCCGTTCGTGTTGCAGGCGTCAATTGTGTATGAAGGGCTGACAGAGGTGCCTGGGCCGACGTCCTACTGGTATGTGCATACCCTGGGCAGCGTCGTCACCGCGGCGATTGCGGCGCACTTGCAGATCGAGCATCTGCAGGAGTATCCGCACTCCAACCGCGAGGAGCTGTATGACCAGTACGAGCACCAGTCGGCCCAATTGCCGTTGTGTTTCACCCTGACGGCCATCAAGCGCGCTGTTTGAGCGGGTTTTTCGCGCACAAAAAAAGGCCCGCGAGAGAAGAGGCGGGCCAAGTGATTCACTGGAGTAGGTGGCCTTACGCTAAAGGCCAGGAAGTAAACACCGTGTGAAAAGCATGTCGGCGTTTCGGATGGCATGCGGTTTTCAGGTGCGGCGCACGAAGGCGCGCATGGTTTGCCCTGGCCCGGTGCTGAAGACCGTTGGGCGGGGCATGCCTTCATCCGCTGCGATAAACACAAAATTATCGCCTTCGAGGCGATAACTGGCGGGTAACGCTTTGCCGGCGTCATCGCCCATGGAATCTACCCAGGTAATACGTTTGGGCGTGGTGCTGCTGTCCAGGGAAAACCGGCCAGCCAGCAATACGTTGCCAGCGACGGTTCGGACTTCGAACTGATCACCCTCAATCGTGGTAATGGCGCCTGGCGCGCTGTGTGCGTCCGCAGGGTTGAGTACGCCGCTGTCTTCCAGGGAAGTCTGCTCCCAGGCGCCCTGAAGCGCGGTGAAGTCCGGGTCTGGTTGAAGTTTCATGCAAGTTCCTTTTGCTGGAGATTGATTGGCGCGATGATAACTGAAAGGGGATTGAACCTGGTTGGGTGCCGAGTTTTTTGTGGGTTGCCAGCGCAACCGCCTGCGCTGTAAATAGCCTCACTCTGGGCTTGCATCCAGGCAGGCGCACGTGAGTCCTACGCGTTGCGTAGACAGCTTTTCACAATTCTTAGTTAACCTTTGGTTACAAACTGTGGCTAAATAAAGGTCTAAGGCGTGGTTTAGGAAGTGACTCGTCCGGCCAGCCGCCACTATGTAATCGTGATTTCAGGTGCTGCTTATTTATCCTCGGCCGTTGTGGGCATGCAGGAGCAGCCTGTTCTCTTCTAACTTGTGACGAATCCCTTGAAACTCATCATTGTTGTTCTCTACGTTGCCTCCATTGCGTATGTTCACCTGCGTGGCAGAGTGCGACACAAGCTGGGTCGCCAGCTTAGCGATCACTCGACGTTCCTTGCGCCGATCAACTGTTTCCTCTACTTGTTTTCCAGGCAGCCAAGCCGTCCGTTTCTGTCGCCCAGCGACTTTCCGGACCTGAGCCCGCTGCAGGAGCACTGGGAGGAAATCCGCCAGGAAGGTCAGAACCTGATGCGCGCGGGCGAGATCAAGCGCTCGGACCAATACAATGACGTGGGTTTCAACTCGTTTTTCAAGTCGGGCTGGAAGCGCTTTTACCTTAAGTGGTACGGCGACAGTCACCCTTCGGCGATGAAGCTGTGCCCGCGTACCACTGAGCTGGTGCAAGGCATTGGCTCGATCAAGGCGGCGATGTTTGCCGAGCTGCCGCCGGGCTCCAAGCTGGTGCGCCACCGTGACCCGTATGCAGGCTCTTATCGTTACCACCTGGGCTTGGACACGCCGAACGATCCGGGTTGCTACATCAATGTGGATGGCGAGAGTTACTACTGGCGGGACGGTGAGCCGGTGATGTTTGACGAGACTTACATTCACTACGCGGAAAACACTACGCAGCAGAACCGCATCATTCTGTTCTGTGACATTGAGCGCCCGATGAAGTACCGCTGGGCGGCGGCGTTTAACCGTTGGTTCAGTCGTAATGTAATGGCGGCTGCGGGTTCGCCTAATGATGAGGGTGACAAGACCGGTGGTTTGAACCGCGCGTTTACGCGGTTGTACAAGATTCGTTTGCGTGGCAAGGAACTGAAAAAGCGTAATCGTGCGCGGTATTACCTGGAAAAATGGGCGATTTTCGCTGGGTTGGCGCTGATTTTTATCCTGATCTGATCTGATCTGCCTGCTGCTCCAAGTGTGGGAGCTGGCTCGACAAGCCAGCCCCCACATTTGATCGCGTGCAGCTCTGCTGTTGCCAAGGTGAACCGCCGTCAGGGCGCAACCCTTAGCCGCCGTTACCCCAATAACGGGTATGCACTCATCCGCCACACTCAAACTCCCCCCGCAAATGTTATTCACGACCTGTTCACTCGATAAACGACACCCCCTCAAACATACCCATTGAACGACTGTTCAGTTTGCACTATGTTGACCGCATCCACCCGTTTTCACACAACCGGGTTCGCGCTTTTTCTTCTTGAACGAGAGGCTCTGGCATGCGGTTTTCCCCCTTCGTCGAACGAATTGCAGGGCAGGGCGTCGCCGCCTGGGACATCCACCACGCCGCGTTCCAGGCTGCCAGCCAGGGCGAAGACATCATCATCCTCAGCGTCGGCGACCCCGATTTCGCCACGCCGGCCTTCATCACCGAAGCCGCAGTCAGCGCATTGCACAGCGGTGACACGCACTACACCGAAATCCCCGGCCGCGCCGCCCTGCGCGAGGCTGTGGCGGCGCGCTACAGCAAGACCCTGGCACGCTCACTAAACGCCGACAACGTGATCATCGTGCCCGGCGCACAGAACGCGTTGTTCATCAGTTCCCTGTGCCTGCTGCAAGCCGGTGATGAAGTGCTGGTGCTCGACCCGATGTACGTCACCTACGAAGCCACGCTCAAAGCCAGCGGCGCCACCCTGGTGCGCGTACCGTGCTCGCCGGAGTCCGGGTTTCGCCTGGATGCACAACGCCTGGCTGCCGCCATCACCCCGCGCAGCCGTGCCATCTTCTTCTCCAACCCCAATAACCCCACCGGCGTGGTGCTCAACCCGCAGGAACTGCAAGCGATAGCCGACCTGGCCACCGCCCACGACCTGTGGGTGGTGGTGGATGAGGTCTACGAAAGCCTGGTGTTTGACGGCCAATACCACAGCCTCGCCGCGTTACCCGGCATGGCCGAGCGCTGCATCGTGATTGGCAGCCTGTCCAAATCCCACGCCATGACCGGCTGGCGAACCGGCTGGTTGATCGCCTCGCCGGAAATGATCGCCCACGCCGAAACCCTGGTGCTGAGCATGCTCTACGGCCTGCCGGGTTTTGTGATGGAAGCCGCCACAGCAGCCGTGCTGGCCCATGACGAAGTGACGGTGGGCATGCGCGACATCTACCGGCGCCGCCGTGACCTGGTCGTGGCCGGCCTGAGTGCGTGCCCCGGCATCAAGGTACAAGCGCCGCAAGCCGGGATGTTTGTGCTGGTGGACGTGCGCGGCACGGGTTTGGGCTCATTGGATTTTGCCTGGCGCCTGTTCCGCGAGGCGGGTGTTTCGGTGCTGGATGCCGCGGCGTTTGGCGAGCCGGCGCAAGGGTTTGTGCGGCTGTCGTTCACCTTGGGCGAAGCACGCCTGGCCGAAGCCTGCCAGCGTATCGCCAGGTTCGTCGCCAAGCTTGCGGGCGAGCCGCGTGTGGCGCCGACGCCTGAGATCGACGTGCTGCCGCCTGTCGAAGCGCGCAAGATGATTGAGGTGATCGACCTGCACAAGCGCTTCGGCAATATCGAAGTGCTCAAAGGCATCTCGCTCACGGCCAACGAAGGTGAGGTGATTTCGCTGATCGGCGCCAGCGGCTCAGGCAAAAGCACCTTGCTGCGCTGCATCAACATGCTTGAAGTGCCCGACCAGGGCAGCATCCATGTCGACGGTGAAAGCATCAAGCTCAACTACGGCATGCCCGGCGCGCCGCTGGTGGCCGATGCCAAGCAATTGGTACGCATCCGCTCGACCCTGGGCATGGTGTTCCAGAACTTCAACCTGTGGCCGCACCGCACCGTCCTCGAAAACCTTATCGAAGCGCCCACCCAGGTGCTGCGCGAAAGCCGTGCCGAGGCCATCGAGCGCGCCGAAGCCTTGCTCGACCGCGTTGGCCTGGCCGCCAAACGCAATGAATTCCCGGCGTTCCTGTCCGGCGGCCAACAGCAGCGTGTGGCGATTGCCCGCGCGTTGGCCATGCGCCCCAAAGTCATGCTGTTCGACGAACCCACCTCAGCCCTCGACCCCGAACTGGTGGGCGAAGTGCTGCGTGTGATCCGCTCCCTGGCCGAAGAAGGCCGCACCATGATCCTGGTCACCCATGAAATGGCCTTCGCCCGGGATGTGTCCTCCAAAGTGGCTTTTCTGCACCAAGGCTTGATCGAAGAAACCGGCACGCCGGACGCGGTGTTCCTCGACCCACGCAGTGAGCGTTGCCGACAGTTCGTCAACGCGCATCAAACTCGCTAACTCCAGAAAAAGACGGGGCAAATCATGAAATGCAAACGCATGGCAACGTGGTTGGGCAGTGCAGTGTTGATGTTGACCGCAGGTTTTACCCTGGCGGCAGAAAAACCCATCGTGTTCGCGGTGGCGGCCGAACCCTATCCGCCGTTCACCGTAAAAGGCGGTAACGGCCAGTGGTCGGGCTTTGAAGTGGACCTGATCCACAAGCTGTGTGAAGGCATGAAAGCCGAATGTCAGATCAAGGAAGTGGCGTGGGACGGCATCATTCCGTCGTTGCTGGCGAAGAAAATCGACGTGATTTTCTCCTCGATGTCGGTCACCGATGAACGTGAAAAACAAATCGCCTTCAGCCGCGCCTATTACGATTCACTGCTGGGCGTGGCAGGCCCCAAAGGCGCTACGGTGGACATCACCCCCGAAGGCCTCAAGGGCAAGTTGATCGGCGTGCAGATCTCCACGGTCAGCGCCAACTACCTGAAGAAGTACTACGAGAACATTGCTGACCTCAAGTACTACGACACCCAGGAATCGGCGAATGCCGACCTGATCGCCGGGCGTATCGACTACATGATGGCCGACGACACCGCCATCGCCATGATGGTCAAGACCCCGGAAGCCAGCGGCCTGGCGCATATCGCCAGCGTGCCCTACGACCCGATCATCGGGCGTGGCGTCGGCGCTGGTTTGCGCAAGGAAGACACAGCGCTCAAGACACGCCTGGACAAAGCCATCGGCGAACTGCTGGTGAGCAAGGACTATGACGACTTGTCCCAGCACTATTTCGGCCTGTCGGTCAGCCCGTGCAAGCGCGGTGACACGCCGGCCTTTGTGAGCAAGACCTGTGACAGCCCCTATCAGCAAATCGCCCAGAAGACCGAATAATGCTCGATCTCCTCAGCTTTGGTGACCAAGGATGGGGCAACGCACTGCTCAAAGGGTTATGGATGACCCTGCAAATCTCCGTTGGCGCGTTTGCCGTGGGCTTGCTGATCGGCCTGGTGGTGGCCTGCGCCAAGCTCAGTGCGCCGCGCCCGATTGCGCTGTTGATGCGCGGGTACACCACGGTGTTTCGCGCGGTGCCGGAACTGCTGCTGATCCTGCTGCTGTATTACGCAGGCGCCATGGGCCTCAACGCGTTGATGCTGTGGCTGGGTTTTGCCCAGGTCAACATCAGCGGGCCGTTGGTGGCGATCCTGGTATTAGGGCTGGTACAGGGCGCCTATGCGTCAGAGATTTTCCGCGCGGCGATCCTGGCGATTCCCCACGGCCAGATCGAAGCGGCGCGGGCCTTTGGCTTGAGCGGCTTTGGCCTGTTTCGCCGGGTGACCTTGCCGATCATGGCGCCGTATGCGCTGGCGGGGATGTCCAACCTGTGGATCAACTTGATCAAGGACAGTGCCTTGATCAGCGTGGTCGGTACCAATGAGCTGCTGTACACCGCCAAGCAGGCGGCGGGTTCCACCCGTCATTACTTGCTGTTCTACCTCACGGCCGCCGCCTTGTATTACCTGGTGACGCTGGCTTCCAACTACCTGTCCGGACGCCTGGAACGACGTATTCGTCGCTGGATGCCGGTTGTCGAGTGAGGCGCGCATGCCTGAGTGGATAAGTTACTACGCCGGGCTGATCGCCAAGGGCTTGCAGACCACCTTGTCATTGCTGTTGATCAGCGCCGTGCTCGGTTTTGCCCTCGCGGTGCTGGTGGCCCTGGCGCGGTTATCACGGCGCAAATGGCTGGCGCGCGGTGCGCTGGCCTACACCAGTGTGCTGCGCGGTACACCGCTGCTGATCCAGATCTACATTTTCTACTACGGCCTGGGCAGCCTGTTTGCCCAGTTCCCGATGATCCGGGGCAGTTTTTTGTGGCCGTTCCTGCGTGACGGCTACTGGTACATCGTGTTCGCCCTGGTGTTGTCGGTGGGCGCCTACGTCGGTGAAGTGATTCGCGGTGGCCTGCTGGCGGTGCCCAAGGGCGAGATGGAAGCCGCTTCGGCATTTGGCATGACCCCGCGCCAGGCCCTGCTGCGGGTGCGCTTGCCACGGGCGATGCGTCTGCTGTTGCCGACCTTGGCCGGTGAGACGGTGATGCTGCTCAAATCCACCGCGCTGGCATCGACCATCGCCGTGGTCGACCTGCTGGGCGCGGCTAACGTCGTACGTGCGCAGACCTTGCAGATCTATCAACCCTTATTGTTGGTGGCCGGTGTTTACCTGTGCCTGACCTTCCTCATCGAGGGCGTCTACGCCATCGCCGAACGGCGCGGCACGCCGCTGCGCAGGTCGGCGGGATGAAACAGGACCGCGCGCTGCAAGGGATAGCCCTGTGCTCATTGGCCTACGCGTTTCTGGCGTTGCAGGACGCGGTGATCAAATGGCTGGTGGCCGATTATTCGGTGTTCAGCATTCTGTTCTGGCGCAGCCTGGTGGTGGTCGGTGCGTGCGTGATCGCCGGGCGCATGGGCTTGTTGCGTCGGGCGTGGAGCTCGGTGAGCCGCAAGCTGCTGATCATTCGTGGGCTGCTCTCGCTGCTGGCGTGGTTGCTGTATTACACCGCCGCCAAGGACCTGACCCTGGCGGAAATGACCACCTTGTATTTCTCCGCGCCGGTCATGGTCACGCTGCTGGCTGCGCTGATCCTCAAGGAGCGCGCCAGCCGTGGGCAATGGGTGGCGCTGATCATCGGGTTTGTGGGTGTGGTGATCGCCTGTCGCCCCAGCAACATGCTCGATCCAATGCCTATCGCGCTGACCCTGGCGGCCGCGTTGTGCTGGGCGTTCACCTATATCCAGCTGCGCCAGGTCGACCCGGCAACCTCGGTGCTGGAGCAGATGCTGATCACCAATGTGGTGTTCGTGGGTTGTATGGCGCTGACCTTGCCCTGGACCCACACGCCAGCGCCGACCCCCGCCTGGTTGGGGATGCTGGCCGCAGGTCTGGTCGGCGGCATAGGTCAGTTCCTGTTGTTTGCGAGTTTCCGCCGGGCCACGGCGACCTTGCTGGCGCCGTTCGAATACACCGGGTTGATCTGGGCGTTTTTGCTTTCGAGCCTGATCTGGGGCACGTCAATGGATGTGTCGCTGATCATCGGCGCCGTGTTGATCGCGGTCAGCGGCACCCTGGCCATGCTCAGCGCCCGCCACTCGGAATCACAAGATGTGGTCGGCGCCGAATGCTCCGTAACGCAACCCCTGTACCCAGCAACGACAGATGTGCAGCCCGTTGGCGGGGCTGAAAGTACCGGGGTTCAGACACCCCTCGAGCCAGAGCCCGTCGAGCATCGCCGATAGGCCAATGGCGGCCAGGTGGCTGTCGTGGATCAGCAGGTTTTCGCTGCGGGCCAGGTCGTCCAGCAGCTGTTGGATCAGCGCCAGGTAGGCGCGGTAGCTGTTTTCGTGGGACTGGTTTACGTGGGGCGAGTGGCGGATCAGGCTCCAGAACACCACCCACACGCCGAGCAGGTCGGGGTCCATCACCCGTGGCGAAAACGACGCGCTAAGAAACGCGTCCAGGCGCGCAGCGGCGCCTTCGGCCAGCTCGACTTGCGCCCATAACGCGCTGGTCAGCTCATTGGCGAGCTTGTGGTAAGTCTCGGCGATCAATGCGTCGATGCTGCCGAAATGGTGGTTGAGCAAACCCACCGAAACGCCGGCTTCGGCGGCAATGCGGCGCACGGAAATCCCGGCGTGGCCGTCACGGGCCAGGCAGGTAAGGGTCGCGGCAACCAATAAGTCGCGGCGTTCATCGGGGTCGGCGCGGCGCAGTTTGGGAGGGTCGATGGTCACGGGCATGCCTTTGATAAAAGACCAGGGTGCTCAGGTTAATTGAACGTGTGTTCAATCTCTAGCGATTAAATGATCAGAGGAGGGCAAGGCATGGCAAAAGACCTTTCGTGGCAGGTGCCAGGCGATGCCGGCAACACACTGCACATCGGCGCCTGGCGCTTTGAAGGCGACGGCAGTGGCCCCAAGGTGCACCTGCAAGCGGGTGTACACGCCGATGAAATCGCCGGAATGCTGGTGCTGCACCAACTGCTGCCGCGCTTGCAGGCATGCCAGGCCCAGGGCCGCCTGCGCGGCAGTGTGACCGTGGTGCCCCAGGCCAACCCCTTTGGCATTGGCCAGTTTCGCCAGGGCAAATTGCTCGGGCGTTTTCATGAGGCCACCGGGCAGAATTTCAACCGTGCTTTCGATCATTCCCTGGCCATGGAACGCCCGGCGAGCAACCTGGCGCACTGGCAAAAAAGTTTAGTGCAGTTGGCGTCCGACGCCGACCTGGTGCTGGACCTGCATACCGACGATGAGGCCTTGCCGTACCTTTACATTCATCGCAGTTTCTGGCCTGAACAAGGCCTGGCACTGGCGGCCGCGTTGCAGGTCGAGGTGGTGATTGTCTGGGATGAAGGCGGTGACGGCTCTTTTGAAGAAACCATCATCAACCATGGCACGCCGCGCTTGGCCGCGACTGTCGAATTGCGCGGGCAGGCCGATGTCAGCGATGCGCTCGCGCAACAAGACGCCGACGGGCTGTGGGCGTGGCTGTGCATCAATGGCGTGATTGATGAAGTCGCCACGATCAGCGAATGGCAGGGCGAAGTGGTGGACATGGGCTGCATGGAAACCGTCCTCGCGCCCTGTGCCGGCGTGCTGGTGTTTGAAAAAAGCCTGGGTGACCTGGTTGAAGAGGGCGAGCGTTTCGCGCGCATTATAGGCTGCCCTGGCGACCCGTCTTCGGAAGTGTTTTTGCAGGCAGCGCAAACCGGCCGCATGGTGACACGCCACCGTGAGCGCCGGGTGGCCCAGGGGGCGGTGGTGGCCAAATTCACTGGCACACGGTTGTCGGACAGCTACAGCGGCGGTGTGCTGGACCCTTAGATCCCCAGACCTACACATAACCCTTGTGGGCGCGGGCTTGCTCGCGAAAGCGGAGTATCTAGAGAAGGGCGTGTAGACTGACCCACCGCATTCGCGAGCAAACCCGCTCCCACAATTTACCCTCGTAATCGGCAACCAGGTCGCCTTCGATCAATGGATAAGTGGGCTATACCTACAGTTCAGGACCATCGACGATGACTGCCAGGGAGTTCAATGATGAAATCAAGGCTAATGATCAGCACGCTGTGCGTTGCAATCGCAATGCTCGGCTGTGCCAGCAAGGTAACGCAACCGGACGAATATTCAGGTTTTCTCGCGGACTACAGCCACCTCAAAGAGGCGAAGTCGCCTTCAGGGGCCGAGGTGATGCGTTGGGTTGATCCCGAGCTGAGTCTGAATAACTTCACGGCGGTGTTCATCGAACCGACGCAGTTTTACCCCAAGCCCCAAGCTACCGCGAAAATTCCCGACAGCACCCTCAACGGCATCAACACCTATTACAACCAGGCGCTCAAGCGTGAGCTGGCCAAATCGCTGCCGCTGGCCAACGCGCCAGGCCCAGGTGTGATCGTGGTGCGCGCGGCCATTACCGCCGTCAGCAGCAAGACCGAAAGTCTCAAGCCCTACGAGTATGTCCCTGTGGCGCTGGTGGCTGCTGCAGTGAGCACCGGCACCGGCATTCGTGACCAGGAAACCACCCTGGGCACTGAAGCGCAGTTCCTCGACGGTGGCAGCGGCAAAGTAATTGCCCAGGTGGTGCGCAAAGGCACCGGCAAGCCGTTGTCCAACGACTCGCAGGTGATGAAGGCCGATGACGTAAAAAGCGTGATTGACGGCTGGGCGTCGGACTTGCATCAGTCCTTTGTGAAGCTCAAAAAGCCCTGACTACTAACTGTGGCAAGGGCGCAAGCACCCTTGTTGGCCTGATGTCTTCAGGCGCGTGCCCGCCCTTGCGTACGGGCACGCTGCTTTCACCCGAGCGTTATTTAAGCGGGGTCAGTGGCGGCAGCTTCCATTGGCCATTCCCCACCTCAGGCTTGGGCAGGTAAATCCGCAGTACGGCGTAAAACGGACCGGGCGGGGCCGGCAACCAGTTGCTCTGTTCGGCCTTTGGCGGCTCGTGATGCTGCAAGGCCAAGGTCAGGCCACCGTCGGCGTCCAGCTTGAGGTTGGGCAGCATCGCTGAGTTGATCAGGTAGCGCTTCTTGAGGTTGGGCGCCAGCAGCTTGGTTTTGGCGTCGTACATGGTCAGCGACCAGAACGCTTCGGCCGGTGGCAGTTGGTCCTTGGCAAAGTGCACGGTGTAGCTGTGGCGTGCGCCGTTGGCCGGTTTGCCTTCGCTGTCGACGAAGTAGCTCATGTAGATGGCTTCGTCGGTGGAGTTGCCGAAAATCCCCATGTTTGCGCCGGCATAGCGGTACAGGTAGTTGTTTTTCAGGCGGTCACGGCTGCCGAACAGGTCGCTGCTGGTGACTTGGTGAGTGTCGATTTTGTCTTTCTTGAACGCGGCGAACTCAGCGCGGCCATCGGCAATCCCGTCTTCCAGGGCTTTGCGCTGTTCAGCGGTCAGGTCCTTGACCTTGAAGGGCGCGCCGGGGGCGATACCGATCCTGGCAAAGCGCGTCATCAGGTCTTTCTCGCTGTCCTGAGGCGCGGCAAAGGCCAGCATGAAGTTGAGGTAGCGAAACAGCTGCGGGCCTTCGGTCATGGTTGCCATGGGTTTGGGCCATTCGATCTTCGCTACTTTGGCCGGCGCAGGCTGTTTCACGTAGGCACTCAGCGGCTGCACTTTGTAGCCATTCTGGATCTGCTTGACCTTGTTCAAGTCCTTTTCATCAAACAGCTGCGTGCGGTACAGCGCATAGGCAATGTTGCTTTCGCTGTAGATCACGCGATCGACGTCGACAGGTTGCTGACCTTTCCAGTCCGGCCCGGCGATCATGTAGTGGCCACCATTGTTGCCGGTGCTGCGGGTGCCCAGGTAGGCGATGTTCTGGGTGTATAGATCGATCAACTGCACCGAGTAGTAACGGTTGTCTTCAATCTTGGGCAGGGTCAGCACCAACGGCTCTTTGCGCAGGTCCATCCACACGAAAGAGTAGGGTGTGTCCGAGTTCGGGGTGACGAATGCGGTGTCCCTGGGTGTGAACACCTGGGCGGTGTTGCCGATATGATTGAACGGTGCCTTGTAGTTGGCACCGCCTTTATCAACGGCCTGGGTGTAGAGCGTCTTGTACATCTCCACTACCGGGTAGCCATACAGGTAGGCTTCCTTGGCAATGGCCCGGGCTTCAGTCGGGGTCGCCGTGAAATCGGCCCAGGCGCCGGTGCTCATGAGTATCGAGAGGCTCGCCAACAGCAGACGCGTCGGTTTTCCAATCATGTTGTTGCGTCCTTCCTGAGTGCTTTTTAGAGGGCGTGGGATCAAAGCCCAGAGTTTCCTGTTTTATTGGCCGAACGTCACGTTAATCCCTGCAAACAACGTGAACTGAGTGACTCCGTCGGCCTTGCGTGCCACTGTCCATGGCGGTTCGTCAAAAGCGCCAAGGATATGACTGCCGGCTTTCCAGGCCGTGCCCGTGCCCAGTCGATGGGAATGCAGTGGATGTGGGGGTGTTCACGGTTTTGAGCGCCGCAGTTGTGGGCATTGCCTGTGAGGCAGTGCCCTCAAGCGGCAGGCAACATCGATTTGACCTTGTCACGCAGTTGATCAATGGAGAACGGCTTGGCAATTACCTGCATACCTGCGGGTACGTCGATGTTTTCGGCATAGCCGCTGGCGAACAGGATCGGCAGGCTAGGGCGAAGCACGCGTACTTGGGTGGCCAGATCCTTGCCGCTCATGCCTGGCAGGCCCATATCGGTCATCATCAGGTCGATATGCTTGTCGGCATCTTCAGCCAACTTGAGGGCCTCTTCGGCGTCTGCAGCCTCAAACACCGAGAACTCCAACTCTTCGAGTACATCGACGATCAGCATGCGCACGATGGCGTCGTCTTCGACTACAAGGATGGTGGAGGGGGCAGCGCACATAGGGGGAATTCCTGAAAAATGGAAGGGCAGGTGTCTGTCGGTTGTAAGACCGTTCTCTACTGAGTCACGGCCATCTCGGCAAGTTCCATTGGTGGGGCATTGTGAAGGGAAAGGGGGCAAATGTCGCGTGGCATGGAGGCGGTGTGCTGAGCGGGCAATGCGTCAATGACACGCTACAAGCGGGCCATTGACACCAGGGGGGCAAGCGAAAGTCAAAGTGTGGTGTTAAACAGGGCATACGGTTTGTTGTAGGGCACCGTCATAACAAAGTCTCCATCACTGAATTCGCTGATGTGGTACTCCGGCACACCTTTGGTCACAGCCACTGGATCAAGGGTGCCCGCCGTCTTCCCGCTGTTCAAGGAGACTTCCAAGCCTTTTCGCATTGAGGCTTCATTTGGAAAAGTTGCAAGACCGAAGTTTGGATTAAAGAAAAACCATTCCTTCTGGTTGTTTTTATCGAGCGTGACGCCCGCCAGAAGCCCATGGTTCTGGGTGCTGATCTTCAGGAGCGTGGGAGGGCTTGCGGTACTTAAACGCGCAGCAACGTCGGTATACGGCACTTGGCTGACGCGTTGAATACCGTGAAACTGTTCGCGGAGCACCTGATGCATTTCGTTCAGCTCTTTGCGAAAGGCCCGAACCTTGGTGTCGTTAGCATTCCTGGCGGCTTTGAAAAAGTTATTGATGAAGGCGTCCCTGCGGTTGTTAAGAATGGCCAGCGCCATCGTATTCACCAGGGCTGCACACTCACCATTGGACGCCAGGTCAGTTTGGCTGAGATAGAAGTTCTGCGGCATGATGTAGGCCTTGCCACCTTCGGCCAGTACTTCCGCTTCAAACGTCTTGAAGCTCTCAAGACTCTGGATCGCCATGCGCTTTTCTATCTCTTTGGCCAATGTGCCGATGGCTTCGGGATTCCCGGCCTTGCTGACGGCCAAGCTTTTTATCTGCGAGACCCTCATGCTCGAGTGATAGCCCGGGATATCGTCGACAACCCCGGAAAGACCTCGAGCGTAAGCAACTGGGTTGCTTTGTTGCGCTGCCTGTAAGGCTTGCCTGAACTGATCTCCGGTTGCCTGTGGTACGGGAGCCACATAAGTGGCCAGCCAATCTATGAAGTTGTTGTTTATTTCACCATTGGCCGCGACGGTTACAGGTTTGAAATCGGTGAGCCCGGTACCATACGGTTGTTGCGTGCCAGGGTTATAGCTATACCACTTGCCCTTTTGAAACACCGCCGCCTCTTCAACAACCCGCCCTGTACGTTTGAAGGTCCCCGTCGCCACTATGCCGTGGGTATTACTGGCTGCCTTGAGCGCGCTGATAGCATCGGCACCTTTGGACAACAGGTAATTGCCGCCTTTACCCAATAGCTTGAGGCCTCCAACCGCCAAATCACCCAAACCACTCACGGGGTTGAGCAGGCCGAGCGTGGAGGCGCCGATAATCTGGACGGCCTTTAACCCCTTGGCGCCCGTGGAAAGAGCCGAGCCGCCTATCTTGATCAATTTTCCTGCGGTGGCGGCACCGGCACTCAGGAACCCGAAGATATCCAGTGTCAGGTCGAATATTCCATCGCCATAGTTGCCGTTCTGGAAGTTGATGACAGCTGATCTGAAAGGAATCAGATTTAACAGGAAATTACTCAGTGGTTTTGGCCCGCCCTGCAATGTATCCAGGGTGGTCTGGCCGCGCGCCTGTTCTTTTATCGCGGGGTCGTCAAGTTCAAGGTGTTCGGCAAATACTGTGCCTATGCGATGGGAGCGCTCGCTATTGAAGCTATCCAAGGGGCCGTCCTTTACCGGTTGCTCCGTGCTCAGACGACTGTCTGCCCCCTCGAGCTTGACCTGATTGACGGTAAATACCCTGTTGGCAATCATTGGCTTGGGTTGCGTGATCCTGGACAGCGGCACCTCTTCAATCGTGCCGCGGTTCAGGTCGATTTCGTAGGTAGTTATCTGCCCCTCCAGCTCAACCTTGACCAACAGTTCCGGTTGATTTTTATCTGGCGTGCTGCCCCAGAAGCCGGTCGACAGCCTGGATGTGCGCTCATAAAAAAACTCGAGCTTCCCGAAATCGAATTTTTCTCGGTCCTCTACGAGAAGTTGGGAGATCATGTGCTGAACGGTCGTAGCGACCGCGTCCTTTTTATCAGCGATTGCGCGTGCAAATTGCTGATCGAACGCCTCCTGGACGCCAAACCTTGGGTTACTGTTCAAGGCTTCCAATGGGATACGCGGGTCAGTTGACATAAAGGGGCGCAGATTCGGCATGTCCATCATGGCGATGTCCAATAGCGAATGCATGCCGCCCAGCCCGACTTGACCAGGCTCCCCGCGATACGGGTCTGTACCGAGCACCTTCAAGTCGAAAAGCGCTCCGAGGTCGCCAAATCGCTCGATGAGCTTGGTCCGCGCAATACCTTCTCGCGTGGGTAGTGCTTTGTCCAATGTCTGGCTGGCAACCAACCGCTTGCTGACTTGTCTGTTGAATGCATCCTTGAGGGTATTGAGTCGTTCGGGGCTATAGCTGTCCTCTGCATTTGCAACGAATACACCGTTGGCGACTCCCCAATCCACCAGTGCGCGGGTCTGAGCGTGCGCATTCGCAGCCGATGGTGCACATTTTTGTGCATCGCACATGACCTCGGCAAAGGTCATATTGGCGACGGTACCTGGCCGCTCGGCTTCGATAGCCGCGGCCGCAACCGTCAGGTTGAACCACGCCACGCTGCCGATTTTTACACTGTCGGGAATATCTTTAATCAGAAACTGCGGCGCTACCCTGGACAGCAACAGATGGGTAGCGAGTTTGACCGTGCTGGAATTGGCGCGGCCATTTTTCTCAAGATGGCGGCTCAAACACGCCGTAACCTCTGAGGGTCGCTGCCCCCAGTGATCAGGGGCATGCAAAGGCCATTCGGCGATTTTGTTGCGCTCAGGTGCCCTGAGTGACTCCGGGTCGAGCCCCAGGTGAATCGCCGCTAATACGTAGTCGTAGAGGCTGTTGTCCGTGGCCGCGCCCTGCAGGTGGGCCTGCAAAGCCAGGCCGAGTGCTCGGGCCTTAGGCGAGTCGAGCAGCTTTTGCATCGTCACGGTCGGGTCTTGCAAGTCGCTTTGGCTGACCGAACTGCCGCTCAGCAGATAGGTCAGTACGCCATTGCCATGGGGTGGCAACGGCAAACCTGGCAAACCTGTTGTGTCGGATTTGAGGAAGGCGCGAATGCTGTGCTGGTCCGCCTTCGCCATGGGAATTGGCCAGGTGAGAGCGCCACCGAAATCACCCAGGGGGTGCTGTAAGGCCTTTTGCTCCAGTTTCTGCGCGAGTGCCGCCATCTCATCGACCGTGCGCGGCAGTTCAAAACCCAAGTGCGTGATCACTGTCGCCAGGGTTTGCGCTGCCGGCTGCACGTGGGCGTACGCCGAGTCTTTATGGGGCGTCAGACGACTATTGCTCAACCCGAATGAGACATTGTCCGGGGTAACGGGCTTGCCATACGTCCGGGTATCAATGCCGCGCAGTTGCTCGGCCAGGTTGCGCAGGTTCTGCTGGTCTGCCAGTTGTGTGCGCAAGGTGGCGGGGGCAGGTGTTTGACCCGCGCGTGGGGAATCTGAGGCGGTCGTAGTGAACGTGTGTGAAGCGTCTTGCGCAACCGGCGCGGGAGCTTCGACGACAAAGGCGCTGGGGTTGTCTGCCAGTGTGCGGGTAGGGGCGGTTATGCTCATTGGGGGTACCTTGGGGGGCAAAAAAGACGCCTTCCAAAAGATCTTCCGTGTTCGTGAGGCGCTGTCCTGAGTGCCGCAACCCTTCACCTACGTTCCGCCGCATCTGTATGCACGTATGTAAGGGGTCTGATGAAACCGGCCCGAATTGGCGTGTAACTCACTCGCAGCCTGTAGGCCAGCGCTTCAAAACAACGCACAAACATAGCCTTGCCCCCTGATATTCGGGCAAACTCCCCCTTTTTCCGCACTTGGCCAAGGCATGCCCATGACTCCCGCGTCGTCCGTCGATGAAAAGAGCTTCCGTACCCTGTTGAGCCGAAACGTCGCGTTACCCTTGGGCGTCGGCGTGCTCAGCGCGGTGTTTTTCGTCTGCCTGATCACTTATTTGCTGTCGGTTATCCAGTGGGTGGAGCACACCGACCGGGTTATCAATAACCTCAATGAGTCATCCAAGCTGACGGTGGACCTGGAAACCGGCCTGCGTGGCTTTCTGATCACTGGCGACGAGCATTTCCTCGACCCTTACGAAGTGGCCAAGCCCCGCATCATTGGTGACCTGCGCAACCTGCAGGAGCTGGTGGCGGACAACCCACAGCAGGTCGACCGCCTCAAGCGTCTGGAGTCCATGCAATACGAGTGGAACAAGTACGCCCAATCGATGATCGACTTGCAGCGCAGCAGTGGCGATTACCGCGGGGCGGTGCAGGCCGGCCGCGGCAAGAGCCTGACCGACGCGATTCGCAACGAATACACGGATGCGGTGGCGATGGAGCAAGCGTTCCGTGTCACGCGCAATGCCGATGTCACCCGCACCACGATCATCAGCGTGACCTTGTACCTGGCCTTCGTGCTTGGACTGAGCGGTTTTCTGGCCTACATCGGTAGAAAGAATTTAATTGCATTATCAGAGAGTTACAGCGCAAACCTCGCGTCACAACAGAAGATCGCCCGGCGCCTGGAGCAACAAGCCTGGCTGCGTAACGGCCAGACCGAACTGGCCGAACAGGTGCTCGGCCAACTGACGCTGAACATGCTTGGGCGCAATATCCTGCAGTTTTTCGCCCAATACATGGGCTCGGCGGTAGCGGCGCTGTATGTGCGCGAAGAGCACGGCGGCCTCAAGCGCGTGGCCACCTACGGCTTCTCCCGTGAGCAGGAGCAAAAAGAGCAGGCGATCTACAGCGACGAGGGCATCGTCGGGCAGGCCGCCCAGCTTGATCGCCTGATTCGCCTGGATGATGTGCCGGTGGATTACTTCAAGGTCAGTTCCGGCCTGGGCGAAGGTTCGACCCGCAGCGTACTGGTGGTACCGACCAGCGACGATGATCGCGTCAACGGCGTGATCGAACTCGGCTTCCTGCGCCCGTTGGATGATCGTGACGTCGAGCTGCTGGAGCTGATTGCCGGCAATATCGGCACCTCCATCGAAGCGGCGCGCTATCGCCAACGCCTGCAGGAAGTGCTCGCCGAAACCCAGCAGCTCAACGAAGAGCTGCAAGTGCAGCAGGAAGAACTCAAAACCGCCAACGAAGAGCTCGAAGAACAGTCACGTATCCTCAAGGAGTCCCAGGCCCATCTGGAAACCCAGCAGGCTGAGCTTGAGCAGACCAACGAGCAACTGGCCGAACAGACCCAGACCCTGGCCGAACAGCGCGACGCCATGGATCGCAAGAACGTCGAGTTGAACAAGGCTCAACTGGAACTGGAAGACCGTGCCGACGAGCTGCAGCGCTCCAGCAAGTACAAGTCCGAATTCCTCGCCAACATGTCCCACGAGCTGCGCACGCCGCTCAACAGCTCGTTGATTCTGGCCAAATTGCTCGCCGAGAACCCGCAGGAAAACCTCAGCACCGAGCAGGTCAAGTTTGCCGAGTCGATCTATTCGGCGGGCAACGACCTGTTGAACCTGATCAACGATATTCTGGATATTTCCAAGGTCGAAGCCGGCAAGCTGGAAATGCGCCCGGAAAACTCCAGCGTGGCGCGCCTGGTCGATGGCCTGCGCGGGATGTTCGAGCCGCTGGCGGCTGACCGCAAGCTGGGCTTCCAGGTGGACATTCAAGCGGATGCGCCGCCGATGCTGTTCACCGACCGCCAGCGCCTGGAGCAGATCCTCAAGAACCTGCTGTCCAACGCGGTCAAGTTTACCGAGCAGGGTGATGTCAGCCTGTCGGTATCCCGTGCACTAGGGGAGGGCGTAGCCTTTACCGTGCGCGACTCGGGCATTGGCATCGCGCCAGACCAGCAGGAAAGTATCTTCGAAGCCTTCCGCCAGGCCGATGGCACCACCAACCGCCGTTACGGCGGCACCGGGCTGGGCCTGTCGATCTCCCGTGATCTGGCGACCTTGCTCGGCGGCTATATCAGCGTGACCAGCGAACCGGGCAAGGGCAGCGTATTCACCCTGGTACTGCCGGAGCAATATGTAGAGCGCGAGGAAGGTGCCGCGCCGATCGAGCCGCCGCGCCAAGTGGTGGCGGCACCTGCACCCAAGCCCATCGCGATCTCGCCGCTGCCGGTGGCCGATGCCAAGCAGATTCCGCGCTTTGCCGACGACCGCGACAAGGCACCGTTCGCTACCCGCTGCATCCTGGTGGTGGAAGATGAACCCAATTTCGCCCGCATCCTTTACGACCTGGCCCACGAACTGGGCTACAACTGCCTGGTCGCCCACGGCGCAGACGAAGGCTACAGTCTGGCCGAGGAGTACATCCCGGACGCGATTCTGCTGGACATGCGCCTGCCCGACCATTCCGGGCTGACCGTGTTGCAACGCCTCAAGGAGCACGCCAATACCCGCCACATTCCCGTGCATGTGATCTCCGTTGAAGACCGCGTCGAAGCCGCCATGCACATGGGCGCCATCGGTTATGCGGTGAAGCCGACCACCCGCGAAGAGCTCAAGGACGTGTTTGCGCGCCTGGAAGCCAAGCTGACCCAGAAGGTCAAGCGCGTGTTGCTGGTGGAGGACGATGACCTGCAGCGCGACAGCATTGCCCGCCTGATCGGCGACGATGACATCGAAATCACCGACGTCGGCTACGCGCAGGCCGCCTTGGACCTGCTGCGCACTAACGTCTACGACTGTATGATCATCGACCTCAAGCTGCCGGACATGCTCGGCAATGAGCTGCTCAAGCGCATGGCCACCGAGGATATCTGCTCGTTCCCGCCGGTGATCGTGTACACCGGGCGTAACCTGACCCGCGATGAAGAAGCCGAGCTGCGCAAGTATTCGCGCTCGATCATCATCAAAGGCGCGCGCTCACCTGAACGCTTGCTGGACGAAGTGACACTGTTTCTGCACAAAGTCGAATCCCAGCTGTCCCATGACCGCCAGAAGATGCTCAAGACCGCCCGCAGCCGCGACAAGGTCTTCGAGGGGCGCAAGATCCTGCTGGTCGACGACGATGTGCGCAACATCTTCGCCCTGACCAGTGCCCTGGAGCACAAAGGCGCGGTGGTGGTGATCGGGCGTAACGGTCATGAAGCCATCGACAAACTCAATGAAGTCGAGGACATCGACCTGGTGCTGATGGACGTAATGATGCCGGAGATGGACGGTTACGAGGCGACTGCCTTGATCCGCCAGGACCCACGCTGGAAGAAACTGCCGATTATTGCAGTGACGGCCAAAGCCATGAAGGACGATCAGGAACGCTGCCTCGCGGCGGGCTCCAACGATTACCTGGCCAAGCCGATTGACCTGGACCGGCTGTTCTCGCTGATTCGCGTATGGCTGCCAAAGATGGAACGCATTTAAGTGGAGCAAGTTTTCTTGGAAAAAAGCAGCGACATTGAGCTGCGCCTGCTGATTGAGGCGATTTACCTCAAGTACAGCTACGACTTTCGCGACTATTCCGGCGCGTCCGTCAAGCGCCGCGTGGCCCACGCACTGCGCCAGTTCGATTGCGCGACCATTTCTGCGCTGCAGGAGCGGGTGTTGCATGATCCGACGGCGTTCATGCAGTTGCTGCAGTTTCTGACGATCCCGGTGAGCGAGATGTTTCGCGACCCGTCGCACTTTCTGGCGATTCGCCGGGAAGTGGTGCCGCTGCTCAAGACCTACCCCTCGATCAAAATCTGGATCGCCGGGTGCAGCACGGGCGAGGAGGTGTACTCCATGGCGATCCTGCTGCGCGAAGAGGGTTTGCTGGAGCGCACCATCATTTACGCCACGGACATCAACCCGGCGTCCCTGGACAAAGCCAAGCAAGGGATTTTCTCCCTGGAGAACGTGCGTGCGTACACTGCCAATTATCAGCAGGCGGGCGGCCAACGTTCATTTGCCGACTACTACACAGCGGCTTACGATTACGCGATCTTCGACAAGACGCTGCGCGAGAACGTGACCTTTGCCGATCACAGCCTGGCAACCGATAGCGTCTTCTCAGAAACTCAGTTAATTTCATGTCGCAACGTACTGATTTATTTCAATAAAAAGCTTCAGGATCGAGCGTTTGGGTTGTTTCATGAATCGCTGTGCCATCGCGGCTTCCTGGTGCTGGGCAGTAAGGAAACCCTGGATTTCTCCGCCTACAGCAAGCAATTCGAACCCTTGGTCAAACAGGAACGGATCTACCGAAAATCATGAGCGAGGCCGCAACTAACCCGCCACGCGGGATTGAAGCCATCGTCGTCGGCGCCTCCGCCGGCGGTGTTGAGGCGTTGCTGACGATTTTTGGTACGTTGCCTGACACCTTCAGTTTGCCGATTATTGCCGTGTTGCACCTGCCGGATGAGCGCCGCAGCCAGCTGGCCGAAGTCTTTGCGCGGCGCCTGAGCATTCCGGTGCAAGAAGCACGCGACAAGGAAACGATTACGCCAGGCACCCTGTATTTCGCCGGCCCCGGCTATCACCTGTCGGTAGAAAGCGACCGTAGCCTGTCGATGAGCCAGGAAGACCGCGTGCACCATTCGCGGCCGGCCATCGATTACCTCTTCGCCTCGGCTGCCGACACCTACGGCAACAGCCTGCTGGCGATTCTGCTGACCGGCGCCAACCAGGATGGCGCGCGTGGCCTTGCCCACGTCAAAGACTCGGGTGGCACCACCATCGTCCAAGAGCCCACAGAAGCACGTATCGCCGTGATGCCCTTGGCGGCGCTGGCCTTGCACACACCTGATCATATTCTCACCTTGAGCCGGATTGGCTCACTGCTGGCTTCCCTGGAATCTTCCCCATGTTAAGTACTGTCCAGGCCAAACTGCTGATCGTCGACGATCTGCCGGAAAACCTGCTGGCCCTTGAGGCGCTGATCAAGCGCGAAGATCGGCAGGTTTTCAAGGCCTTGAGCGCTGACGAGGCCTTGTCACTGTTGCTGGAGCATGAGTTCGCCATGGCGATTCTCGATGTGCAGATGCCCGGCATGAACGGTTTCGAGCTGGCCGAACTGATGCGCGGCACCGAAAAGACCAAGAACATCCCGATTGTGTTCGTCAGCGCCGCCGGCCGCGAACTCAACTATGCCTTCAAAGGCTATGAAAGCGGTGCGGTGGATTTTTTGCACAAGCCGCTGGATATCCATGCGGTGAAAAGCAAGGTCAATGTGTTCGTCGACCTGTACCGCCAGAGCAAGGCCATGAAACAGCAGGTCGAAGCCCTGGAGCGCAGCCGCCGCGAGCAGGAGCTGCTGCTGACGCGCCTGCAGGCCACCCAGGCAGAGCTTGAACAGGCCGTGCGCATGCGTGACGACTTCATGTCGATCGTCGCTCACGAAGTGCGCACACCGCTTAACGGGCTGATTCTGGAAACGCAGCTGCGCAAGATGCACCTGGCTCGGGATAACGCCGCCGCGTTTACCCTGGACAAGATGCACGCCATGGTTGACCGCGACGAGCGTCAGATCCAGAGCCTTATCCGTCTGATCGAGGACATGCTCGACGTGTCGCGCATCCGCACCGGCAAATTGTCGATTCGTCCGGCGCGCTTCGACCTGGCGCAACTGGTGCGCAACCTGGTGAAAAACTTCGCCCCGCAAGTGGCATCCGCCGGTTCTTCGATGCACCTGGTTGCCGATGAACCTGTGGAGGGCAATTGGGATGAGTTCCGTATTGAGCAAGTGGTCACCAACCTGCTCACCAACGCTTTGCGTTACGGTGCCAAAAGCCCAGTGGATGTGCGTGTGTACACCGAGCACGGTGAGGCGCGCGTCGAGGTGCGTGACCGTGGCATCGGCATCAGCGCAGACAACCAGAAGCGCATTTTCCAGCAATTCGAACGCGTTTCGGCCAGCCATGTAGCGGCAGGCCTGGGCTTGGGGCTGTTTATTTCCGAGCAGATCGTGACGGCCCATGGCGGCACCATCGAGGTGGAAAGCCAGATAGGCGAGGGCGCGTTGTTCAGGGTGTGCCTGCCACTTGGCGAGCCGCAATGAAATCAATCGTCGCCTCGACGCAACCTCTGCGTGACCCCATGGTCGTACTTGCAGCAACTGACCGGACAAAGGCTTCCCATGAGTGAAGATGCACAAGATGTCGTACTGATCGTCGAAGACGACGAATCCATTATGTTTGTGCTGGGTGAATACCTGGCAGGCCTGGGCTACCGGGTGCTGAAGGCGATCGATGGGGAGCAGGCCTTCGAGATTCTGGCGACCAAGCCGCACCTGGACCTGATGGTCACGGATTACCGCCTGCCGGGCGGGATTTCCGGGGTGCAGATCGCTGAGCCTGCGATCAAGCTGCGACCTGAATTGAAAGTGATCTTTATCAGCGGTTACCCGCAAGAAATACTCGACTGCAACAGCCCGATCACGCGCAACGCGCCAATCCTGGCCAAGCCGTTTGATCTGGACACCTTGCAAGAGCATATCCAGCGCCTGCTGGCCTGAAGCAATAGGGCTGCCTCGCAGCAGCCCTATTGCTTGATCATCTCACGCACCTTGGCCGTCAGCAGGTCGAAGGTGAACGGCTTGGTGATCAGTTGCATCCCTGGGTCCAGGAACCCGCCGCGCACCGCCGCATGCTCGGCGTAGCCAGTGATAAACAATACCTTGAGCTCCGGGCGCAATTGCCGCCCGATTTCTGCCAGCTGTCGCCCGTTCATGCCGGGCAAGCCCACATCACTGATCAACAGGTCAATGCGTTGGTCGGATTCGATGATCGGCACGGCGGTATTGGCATCGCCAGCCTCGACAAAGGCATAGCCCAATTCCTTGAGCACTGCGCTGACCAGCACGCGTACGGCGGCGTCGTCTTCGACGATCAATACTGTCTCACCGGCATTGGCGAATGGCAGCAGTGCCGGGTTGGTGACGGCGTCCGCGACGCGCTCACCGATAAAACGCGGCAGGAACAGGCTGACTGTCGTGCCCTTGCCGACTTCACTATGGATGGTGACATGGCCATGGGATTGGCGGGCAAAGCCGTAGATCATCGACAAGCCGAGGCCGGTGCCCTGGCCGATTGGCTTGGTCGTGAAGAACGGGTCGAAGACGCGACCCAACAGACTTTCGGGAATACCACAGCCGGTGTCGCTGACGCTCAGTTCCACGTAATCGCCTGGCAGCAAGGTGCCATAGGCGGCCGTGAACACATTGTCGAGGTGGCGGTTGGTGGTCTCAACGGTCAGGCTACCGCCGCTGGGCATGGCATCGCGCGCATTGATCACCAGGTTGAGCAGGGCGCTTTCCAGCTGATTGGGGTCGGCCTCGGCGGTCCAGAGTTCATCGGTCAGACGCATGTCCAAGGCGATGCTTTCATTGATACTGCGTTGCAGCAGTTCACCCATGGAACTGACCAACTGGTTGATCTCTACGGGTTTGGGGTCCAGCGACTGGCGCCGTGAAAACGCCAGCAAGCGGTGGGTCAGGCCGGCAGCGCGGTTGGCCGAGGTCACGCCCAAGTCGATCAAGCTGTCCAGGTCGTCCAACTTGCCGCGGGCCACCCGCCTGCGCAGCAGCTCCAGGCTGCCGATAATGCCGGTGAGCATGTTGTTGAAGTCATGGGCGATACCGCCGGTCAACTGGCCGACGGCCTCCATTTTCTGTGACTGGCGCAGCGCATCTTCGTTGTTGCGCAGTTGCGCCGTGCGCTCTTCAACCTGCTGCTCAAGGGTTTCCAGGGTGCGTTGCAGGCGCAACTCGCTCTCGCTCAAGTCGATCAGGCGGTCACGCGCTTCGTATTGCCGGCGCCGGCCGCGCAGGGCCGCGCTCACCAGACTGATCAGGGTTACTGGATGGAAAGGGCGCTCCAGGAAGGTCACGTTGCCCAGCAGGCCACTCAGGTGGGATGAGCCGTTCTGTTCACGGCCGCCATGGTGGGTCATCAGCACGATGGGCAAATCGGACCAGGCCGGCTGCTCATGCAGGTAATGCAGCAGGGGCTCCAGATCGACACCGCGCAGGGCTTCAGCGGCAATCACCAACATACCGACGCCTTGCCCAAGTGCTTCGCAGAGTTCAGTCAGGTTCCCGGCAACCATGCCGGTGTAGCCGGCTTCCTTGAGCATCATCAGCGCCAGGGAGCCGTCACGGCCCAGTGGCGCGAGAATAATTGCGCGCTCGGAGAGGGGAGAAAGGCCGGTCACACGCCCTCTTCCTTGAGCAGTGGGGAACCGGCGCCCATATAAGTCGGGATACCGCGCAGTACGCCCTGGAAGTTGTCGAGCGGCTCGCCCACTGTCAAACCACTGCCGCCGATACGGTATTCACGAATGGTGGACTCGTGGCTGCCGGTACGTTTCTTGATGATCGAAATGGCCCGGCGAACCTTGCCGAGTGCTTCGAAATAACGCAACAGGATCACGGTATCAGCCAGGTAAGTAATATCGACGGGGGCCTGCATGTCGCCTACCAACCCATGTTGGGCCACCGTCATGAACGTCGCCGCGCCGCGACGGTTCAGGTACAGCAGCAACTCATGCATATGCAGGATCAGAGAGTTTTCCTCAGGCATCGCCGCCTGGTAGCCGTTGATACTGTCGATGACCACGGTTTTGATCCCGCGTTCATCGACGCAACGCCTGACTCGGTGGGAGAATTCGCCAGGTGACAGCTCTGCCGCATCCACCTGCTCGATCAGCAGGTTGCCGGTGTCTTGCAGCGCAGCGAGGTCGATACCCATATTTTTCATGCGTTCGAACAACAGGCCCAGCTCTTCATCGAAA
Organism: Pseudomonas sp. WS 5532; assembly: GCF_012985445.1. Taxonomy (NCBI): domain Bacteria; kingdom Pseudomonadati; phylum Pseudomonadota; class Gammaproteobacteria; order Pseudomonadales; family Pseudomonadaceae; genus Pseudomonas; species Pseudomonas sp. WS 5532. The sequence continues at coordinate 34,895 of NZ_JAAQWK010000008.1, read as the reverse complement.
ATAAACAGCGCAGCTTTTTCGCCACGCGACACTGCGGCGGCGGCAAATATCATCGAGATCAAGGATTTGCCGGTTCCGGCCGGGCCGAGGATAAGCGTGCTGGAGCCGGTTTCTACGCCGCCGCCCATCAAGGCGTCCATTTCACGGATGCCACTGCTCAAAGTCTGACGCACGTAACCACCACGATGCTCGGCGGCCACCAGGCGCGGGAACACGTGGATGCCGTCTTGCATGATGGTGAAGTCGTGAAAGCCACCACGGTATTTCTGGCCACGGTACTTCACCACGCGGATGCGGCGGCGTTCAGCGCCGTAGGTGGGCGTCAACTCTTCCAGGCGAATCACGCCGTGGGCCACGCTGTGCACGGTTTTATCCAGGGATTCGGTGGTCAGGTCGTCAAGCAGCAGTACGGTGGCGTCGTAGCGCACAAAGTAGTGTTTGATCGCCAGGATCTGGCGGCGATAGCGCAGCGAGCTTTGCGCCAGCAGGCGGATTTCCGAAAGGCTGTCGACCACCACGCGAGTGGGCTTGATCCGTTCCACCACTTCAAAAATCTGCCGGGTTGCCTCACCCAGCTCCAGGTCGGAGGAATACAGCAGGCTTTGCTGGTGCTCGGCGTTGAGCAGGCTTTCTGGCGGGGTTAGCTCGAAGATGTGAATGTTGTCGTCCAGGTCCCAGCCGTGGGACTTGGCGCCCTGACGCAACTCGCGTTCGGTTTCTGACAGGGTGATGTACAAGGATCGCTCACCGTTTTTCGCGCCGGCTTGCAGAAAGTGCAGCGCTACGGTGGTTTTCCCGGTGCCGGGTTCGCCTTCCAGCAGGAACAGGTGGCTGCGTGATAGCCCCCCGGAAAGAATGTCATCAAGACCTTCGATGCCGGTGGCCGCCTTTTCACTGAACAGCTCTTTGGATGTAGACAAGAAGTGCCCTCGGGTCACGTACAAGTAAAGGGAGGCGCGTCGGCTTGGACGCGCCATATTTACTTGACCGTAGCGGGTTGTGGCGGTTCAACCTGTCGTATAAATCGTGGTGGATTTGTGACCTGCGCCAAAGCGCTGCTTTTGTGTGGGAGCTGGCTTGCCTGCGATAGCATCACCTCGGTTTATCTGTCAGACCGAGGTGTCTGCATCGCAGGCAAGCCAGCTCCCACATAGCGCGCGAAACTAAAGCCCTTGCTGCAATGCCGGATCATCCGGATTCTGCTGCTCCAGCTGCGCCAGTAGCACCTGCACATTCTGCAACTGCCCGGTTTCCTTCCAATAGCTGACCAGCAACACACGCGCCTTGCGATTGGCGGGGTGGCGCTGGACGATTTCTTCCAGCTGACGCTGGGCGGCGTCCACCTCTTCCTGGTCGTGCAGCGTGGTGGCGAGGTCGAAGCGGTAATCCTGATTGTCAGGCTCAAGCTCCACGGCTTTGGACAGGCCAAGCAACGCGTATGGCCGCTCCCCATGGTGCAACAGCCACATGCCCAGGGCGTGTTGCAGGTAGGCCGACTCCGGATGTGCCGCCAATTGCCGCGCCAGCAACTGGCGGGACTCATCGGTCTTGCCCTGCTTATCGAGCAATTCGATTTGTGCGACCACAGCTTGCAGGTTGTCCGGTTGCAGGCGCATGGCCTGCTCCAGTGCATGTTGCGCGTCCGGCAGCAGGGCGCTGTGGATGTACAAGCGCGCGAGCTGAATCCAGCCTTCGGCGGTTTCGGGCTCAGCCTTGAGCTTTTTCACAAACTCATCGAGCACTTGCTGCAAAGGCCCGAAATACAGGCCCAGGGTATCCGGCGACAGGCCGAGCAGGGCGTTGGCGGCGGCAAAACGCACGGCTTGTTCAGGATCGTCCAGTGCCGGGCCAAGCAGTAAGGTGCGTTGGCCGCTGGGCACCAGGCCAACAATACTGTGAATCGCCGCTTCACGAACCAACGGCGACTCATCAGCCAGGTCTTTATCCGCCAGCTTCAACGCCTGAGGGCTTGGGTAATTGGGCAGTTCGGCGTGCAATGCGGCGCGACGTTCAGGCGACAAGTCCGGGCGGCCCAGCTGTTGATACAGCACACGGGCGGCGCCGGGTTCGCCGTTACGTGCTTGCTTCAACGCCTTGGCGTAACCATGGGCGATCGCCGGCGGCACGGCCACCGGAGTGGAGCGGGAGAAAAACCAGGTGACCAGGACAAGCAACAACAGGGCGCACAGGCCGACGATGGAGTAACGGCGTGACTTTGACATGCAGGCGTCCAAAAGCTGGGGGCAGCTAATCGCAAAGCCTCAAGCTTCGGTCAGACCACGACGAGTGTCAAACCCGTATCAGCCGAGCACGTATTCCACTGGTTCCAGGGCAGGAGGCAGATTGATCTCGCCCAGGGCGGCGAGAATCTCGCGCTCCAGGGTGCGCACTATCGCATTGCAGGGCAGATCGTTTTCATCGAAACCGAACGGGTCTTCCAGATCATCACCGATTTCATCCAAACCGAAGAACGTGTAGCTGACGATGGCGGTGAACACCGGCGTCAACCAGCCCAGCGGTTCGGCCATGGCGAACGGCAGCAAAATGCAGAACAGGTAGATGGTGCGGTGCAATAGCAGCGTGTAAGGGAAGGGCAGTGGCGTGCTTTTGATCCGCTCGCAGGCGGCCTGCACCAGGCTGAGGCTGACCAGCCGGGTTTCCAGCTGGGTGTAGCGCCATTCACTGATCACACCCTGTTCGGCCAGCCGCGAAAAGCGCGCGCCCAGTTGTTGCAGCACGTTGTCGGGAAGATTGGGATGCGCCCGGTCAACAGTTATCCAGGGTGTGATAACGCGGGCCTCGTCTTCATGGCGCAGGTGCGCGACCAGGCCGTGGGCAAACCCGCACACCCCACGCAGCAGGCTGGCGCGCTCGGGTGAGTTGCCCAGCACTTGGGTTTCGCGGATCAGCGAGCGCACCTCAATGATCATCTGCCCCAGCTGCTTGCGGCCTTCCCACCAACGGTCGTAGCAGGCGTTGTTGCGAAAGCTCATGAAGATCGACAACGACAACCCGAGCAAGGTGAACGGCGTGGCATTGACCTTGGAGAAGTAGGCCGGGTGCAGGGTCTCCACCAGCACGATCACTGAAGCCAGCAACGTGACCATCAGGCTGCGCAAGGCAATGCGCTTGGCAATCGAACCTTTAAGGGAAAACAGGATACCCATTAGGTTGGGTTTGGGGCGGACGATCATCGGGACACGGCTTCTTTGGCGGCGCAGGCCTGGAGATTAGGAGTTTGCGCCCAGAGCGTCCAATCACTGCGGCTGACCGGCTGATAAGCCGGATCAATGATTGGCCAAACCAGTCAGCCAAGTTGAAGGCTTTGACCATTGCCGCCAAAGCGCTCTAGAGCGACTATTTCAGCGATTCTCGTCGTGAAAAATGTCCTGAAAATAAAAACACACAAGGATTTGGAACCATGCGTGAGTATTTGGCTGCCACCACTGCCTTCGACTACCAGCACACCGTCAACGCCGCCCTGTCCGGCAACCTGCAAGCCCTGAATGCCTGTGTGGAGTGTTGCGATCGCCACGCGCTGCCGGGGCGCATTGCGTTGTTTTGGGAAGGTAAGGATGGGCGCAGCGCCAGTGTGACCTTCACCCAATTGCAGGACCAGGCGGCGCGCTTTGCCAATTTCCTCCTGGCCCAAGGCGTGCAACAGGGTGACAAGGTGGCGGGGCTGCTGCCACGCACGGCAGAGTTATTGGTGGTGGTGTTCGCCACCTGGCGTATCGGCGCGGTGTATCAGCCGCTGTTTACCGCCTTCGGACCCAAGGCCATCGAGCATCGGCTGAACAGCTCCGGCGCCGTACTGGTGGTCACGGATGCGGTCAACCGCCCCAAGCTGGCTGAAGTCGAAGGCTGCCCGACCATCGTCACGGTGGCCGGGGACAAGGGCGAAGGCATCGTGCGCGGCGACTACAGCTTCTGGGCTGAACTGCCGAACTATTCGAATACCTGCGAACCGGTGCTGCTGGGCGCAGAAGCCCCGTTCCTGCTGATGTTCACCTCGGGCACCACCGGCCCGTCAAAAGCCCTGTCGGTGCCGCTCAAGGCCATTGTCGCCTTCCAGAGCTACACCCGCGACGCGGTGGATTTGCGCCCCGAAGACGCGTTTTGGAATGTCGCCGACCCGGGCTGGGCCTATGGCATCTATTTTGGCGTGACCGGGCCGTTGTCCATGGGCCACCCGATTACGTTCTACGATGGGCCGTTCACCCTGGAAAGCACCTGCCGGGTGATCAATAAATATGGGATTACCAACCTCACCGGTTCGCCCACCGCTTACCGCCTGCTGATTGCCGGTGGCGAACAGTTCGCGCGCGCTATCAAGGGCAAGCTGCGTATCGTCAGCAGCGCCGGCGAGCCGCTGAACCCGGAAGTGATCCGCTGGTTTGCCGACAACCTGGGCGTGACCATTCATGACCATTACGGCCAGACCGAACTGGGCATGGTGCTGTGCAACCACCACGGCCTGGAACACCCCGTGCACGTCGGCTCGGCAGGCTTTGCCTCACCGGGCCACCGCATTGTGGTGCTCGATGATCAGAACCAGGAATTGCCGGCAGGCCAGCCCGGTATTCTCGCCATCGACCGTGAACAGTCGCCGATGTGCTGGTTCGCCGGCTACGACGGCGTAAAGACCAAGGCGTTTGTCGGCAAGTACTACCTCAGTGGCGACACCGTGGAGCTCAACCCGGACGGCAGCATCAGCTTTGTCGGGCGCAGTGACGATGTGATCACCACATCCGGCTACCGCGTAGGGCCATTCGATGTCGAAAGCGCACTGGTCGAGCACCCGGCCGTGATCGAAGCCGCTGTGGTCGGCAAACCCTGCCCGGAGCGCACCGAGCTGGTCAAAGCCTTTGTGGTGATCAACGAACAGTACCGCGCTACGCCCGAGCTGGCCGAGGAGCTGCGTCTGCACGTGCGCAAGCGTTTGGCGGCCCACGCCTACCCACGGGAAATCGAATTTGTCAGCGACTTGCCCAAGACCCCTAGCGGCAAGCTGCAACGTTTTATTTTGCGTAATCAGGAAATTGCGAAGGCACAGGCCATCGCCTGATCCACTTTTAAGGAAACAATGATGCAGATTGAAAACAAGGTATTCCTGGTCAGCGGCGGTGCTTCGGGCCTCGGCGCGGCCACCGCTGAGATGTTGATTGCCGCTGGTGCCAAGGTGATGCTGGTCGACCTGAACGCCGACGCTGTGGCGGCCAAAGCCAAGCAACTGGGCGATAACGCCCGCAGCGCTGTGGCCGATATCAGCCAGGAAGCCGCCGCCGAAGCGGCCGTACACGCCGCCGTTGCAGCCTTTGGCGGCCTGCACGGCCTGGTGAACTGCGCCGGGGTGGTACGCGGCGAAAAAATCCTCGGCAAAAATGGCCCACACGCCTTGGCCAGCTTTGCCCAGGTGATCAACGTCAACCTGATCGGCAGCTTCAACCTGTTGCGCCTGGCGGCTGCCGCCATCGCTGAAACCGCGGCGAACGCCGACGGTGAGCGCGGCGTGATCATCAACACCGCGTCGGTAGCCGCCTTTGACGGGCAGATAGGCCAGGCGGCGTATGCCGCCTCCAAAGGCGCCATCGCCAGCCTGACCTTGCCCGCTGCCCGCGAACTGGCGCGCTTTGGCATCCGCGTGATGACTATTGCCCCGGGCATTTTCGAAACGCCGATGATGGCCGGCATGACCCCCGAAGTGCGCGATTCCCTGGCCGCGGGTGTGCCATTCCCGCCACGCCTGGGCAAACCGTCCGAGTACGCCGCGCTGGTACGCCACATCATTGAAAACAGCATGCTCAATGGCGAGGTGATCCGTCTCGACGGCGCCTTGCGTATGGCAGCCAAGTAAGGAGAACACCCCATGAACGATCCGATTGTTATTGTCAGCGCCGTGCGCACACCCATGGGCGGCTTCCAGGGCGACCTCAAGGGCCTGACCGCGCCGCAACTGGGCGCTGCCGCGATCCGCGCCGCCGTCGAACGCGCCGGGATTGCCCCGGATGCCGTGGACGAAGTGCTGTTCGGCTGCGTGCTGCCCGCGGGCCTGGGCCAGGCGCCTGCGCGTCAAGCGGCGCTGGGCGCCGGGCTGGACAAGGCCACGCGCTGCACCACCTTGAACAAGATGTGCGGCTCGGGCATGGAAGCGACCATCCTCGCCCACGACTCGCTGCTGGCCGGCAGTGTCGACGTGGTGGTCGCCGGCGGCATGGAAAGCATGTCCAACGCGCCGTACCTGCTCGACCGCGCGCGCAGCGGCTACCGCATGGGCCACGGCAAGGTGCTTGACCATATGTTCCTCGACGGCCTCGAAGACGCCTACGACAAGGGCCGCCTGATGGGCACCTTTGCCGAAGACTGCGCCGAGCACAATGGCTTCACCCGTGAAGCCCAGGACGCCTTCGCCATTGCCTCGCTGACCCGCGCGCAAGAGGCCATCACCCATGGCAGCTTTGCTGCTGAGATCGTCCCGGTGCAGGTCACCGTCGGCAAAGAGCAAAAGACCATCCTGCATGACGAGCAACCGCCCAAGGCCAAGCTGGACAAGATCGCCAGCCTGAAACCGGCGTTCCGCGAGGGCGGTACGGTGACGGCGGCCAACTCCAGCTCGATTTCCGATGGTGCGGCGGCGTTGCTGTTGATGCGCCAGTCCGAGGCGCAACAGCGTGGCCTCAAGCCCTTGGCGGTGATCCACGGGCATGCGGCCTTTGCCGACGAGCCGGGGCTGTTCCCGGTGGCGCCCGTGGGTGCGATTCGCAAGCTCATGAGCAAGACCGGCTGGAACCTGGGCGACGTTGACCTGTTTGAAATCAACGAAGCTTTCGCGGTGGTCAGCCTGGTGACCATGAGCAAGCTGGAAATCCCCCACAGCAAGGTCAATATTCACGGCGGCGCCTGTGCCTTGGGGCATCCAATTGGTGCTTCCGGTGCGCGCATCCTGGTGACGTTGCTCTCGGCCCTGCGCCAGAAAGGCCTCAAGCGCGGGGTTGCCGCCATTTGTATCGGCGGCGGTGAAGCCACGGCCATGGCCGTCGAATGCCTGTATTAAGGACTCAACATGCTGCCCAATGACGAACAACTGCAAATCAGCGAAGCGGCCCGGCAATTTGCCCAGGAACGCCTGAAACCCTTCGCCGCCGAGTGGGACCGCGAGCACCGTTTCCCCAAGGAAGCCATTGGCGAAATGGCCGAGCTGGGCTTTTTCGGCATGCTGGTACCGGAACAGTGGGGTGGTTGCGACACGGGCTACCTGGCCTACGCCATGGCCCTGGAAGAAATTGCCGCCGGCGATGGCGCGTGCTCGACCATCATGAGTGTGCACAACTCGGTGGGTTGCGTGCCGATCCTCAAATTCGGTAACGAGCAGCAGAAACAGCAGTTCCTCACGCCGCTGGCCAGTGGCGCCATGCTCGGTGCCTTTGCGTTGACCGAGCCGCAGGCAGGCTCCGATGCCAGCAGCCTGAAAACCCGCGCACGCCTTGAGGGCGACCATTACGTGCTCAATGGCTGCAAACAGTTCATTACCTCCGGGCAGAACGCCGGGATCGTGATTGTGTTTGCCGTCACCGACCCGGCCGCAGGCAAGCGTGGGATCAGCGCGTTTATCGTGCCGACCGACTCGCCGGGCTACACGGTGGCGCGGGTTGAAGACAAACTCGGCCAACATGCGTCCGACACCTGCCAGATCCTCTTCGAAGACGTAAAAGTGCCAGTCGCCAACCGTTTGGGCGAGGAGGGCGAAGGCTACAGGATCGCCCTGGCCAACCTCGAAGGCGGCCGCGTCGGCATCGCCTCGCAATCGGTGGGCATGGCCCGCGCCGCCTTCGAAGCCGCGCGTGACTATGCCCGTGAGCGCGAAAGCTTTGGCAAGGCGTTGATCGAACACCAGGCGGTGGCCTTCCGTCTGGCCGACATGGCCACGCAAATCGCGGTGGCCAGGCAGATGGTGCATTACGCCGCAGCCCTGCGTGACAGCGGCAAGCCGGCCTTGGTCGAGGCGTCGATGGCCAAGCTGTTTGCTTCGGAAATGGCCGAAAAAGTCTGCTCGGCCGCCTTGCAAACCCTGGGCGGTTACGGTTACCTGAGCGACTTCCCATTGGAGCGGATCTACCGCGATGTGCGGGTCTGCCAGATTTACGAAGGCACCAGCGATATTCAGCGCATGGTCATCTCACGCAACCTTTAAGGAGCCGATACATGAGTTACGAAACCCTTTTGCTCGAAGTCCAGGGCCGCGTCGGGCTGATTACCCTCAATCGCCCGCAAGCCCTGAACGCCTTGAACGCCCAGTTGGTGAGCGAGTTGAACCAGGCACTGGACGGCCTGGAAGCCGACCCGCAGATCGGCTGCATCGTGCTGACCGGCTCGAAAAAAGCCTTCGCCGCCGGCGCCGACATCAAAGAGATGGCCGAGCTGACCTACCCGCAGATCTACCTCGACGACCTGTTCAGCGACAGCGACCGCGTCGCCAACCGCCGCAAGCCGATCATTGCTGCGGTCAACGGTTTCGCCCTGGGCGGCGGCTGTGAACTGGCCTTGATGTGCGACTTTATCCTGGCCGGTGACGGCGCCAGGTTCGGCCAGCCGGAAATCAACCTCGGCGTACTGCCGGGCATGGGCGGCACCCAACGGCTGACCCGCGCCGTGGGCAAGGCCAAGGCCATGGAAATGTGCCTGACCGGGCGCTTTATTGATGCCGTTGAAGCTGAGCGCTGCGGGATTGTGGCGCGCATTGTGCCGGCCGATGACCTGCTTGAAGAAGCGCTGAAAACCGCGACCTTGATTGCCGGCAAGTCCGTGCCGATCAGCATGATGGTCAAGGAAAGCGTGAACCGTGCGTTTGAGGTGAGCCTGTCTGAAGGCGTGCGCTTTGAGCGGCGGGTGTTCCATGCCGCGTTTGCCACCCAGGACCAGAAGGAAGGCATGGCGGCGTTTGTGGCCAAGCGCGCGCCGGAGTTCAAGGACCAGTAACCCGGCTGTAAACACTGAAGATCAAAATGTGGGAGCTGGCTTGCCTGCGATGCAGACACCTCGGTTTATCGGTTAGACCGAGGTGATGCTATCGCAGCGGTGCGACGATTCGACAAGCCAGCTCCCACATTGGTCTTGTGTGGCTTTTAGAGCTGGTAGTTCTTCAGCTCCCTGGCAATCACCATCCGCTGAATCTCGCTGGTGCCTTCGTAAATCTGCGTAATCCGCGCATCCCGGTAGTAGCGCTCCACCGGGTAGTCCTCAAGATACCCATACCCGCCATGGACCTGCATCGCCGAGGAGCAGACCTTTTCGGCCATCTCCGAAGCAAACAGCTTGGCCTGGGAGGCTTCCGACAGGCACGGCTTGCCGGCGCTGCGCAGGCGTGCGGCGTGCAGGATCAGCAGGCGGGCGGCATTGAGCTGGGTCTGCATGTCGGCCAGCAGGTTGGCAATGCTTTGGTGCTCGATAATCGCCTTGTTGAATTGCACCCGATCACGCGCATACGCCAGCGCCGCCTCAAAGGCTGCACGGGCGATGCCCAACGCTTGGGCGGCAATGCCGATGCGTCCACCCTCGAGGTTGGACAGGGCGATGGCCAGGCCCTTGCCGCGTTCACCCAACAGGTTGGCTTCGGGTACTGTGCACTGGTTCAGCGTGACGGCGCAGGTGTCCGAGGCACGAATGCCCATCTTGTGTTCGGTACGGTCGACCACAAAGCCTGGTGTGTCAGTGGGCACCAGGAAGGCAGAAATACCTTTCTTGCCCAGTTCCGGGTCCGTCACCGCAAACACAATGGCCAACTTGGCGCGCTTGCCATTGCTGACGAACTGCTTGGCACCGGTGATCACCCACTGGCCGTCGCGCAGCTCGGCGCGGGTGCGCAGGTTATGGGCTTCGGAACCGGCCTGAGGCTCGGTGAGGCAGAAGCAACCAATGGCCTGGCCGCTGGCCAGGTCAGCCAGCCAGGTGTGTTTCTGCGCATCGGTGCCGTAGTTGAGGATTGGCCCGCAACCGACTGAATTATGGATACTCATGAGTGCGCCGGTGGCGCCATCACCGGCGGAAATCTCCTCGACGGCCAGGGCATACGCCACGTAGTCGACATAGGTGCCGCCCCATTCTTCCGGCACCACCATGCCCAGCAAGCCGAGTTCGCCCATCTTCGCGACCAGGGCGTCATCGATCCAGCCGGCTTTTTCCCAGGCTTGCGCATGCGGGGCGATTTCGCCACGGGCAAAGTCGCGCGCCATGTCGCGAATCATCACTTGTTCTTCAGTGTATTCAATATCTTGCATGGCTTATTTCCCACTCTGCTTGAAGTCACTGAAGAAGCTCTCGACATGGCTGGCGTCCAACTCATGGATCGTCGCGGGGTTCCAATGCGGGGTTTTATCCTTGTCGATAATCAACGCGCGAACGCCTTCGATCAGGTCGCCGCGTTCGAACCACTGGCGATCCAGGTGCAATTCCAGCGCGAAGCACTGCTCCAGCGACAAGCGCCGGCCACGGCGCAGCATCTGCAGGGTCACGGCCATTGCCAGCGGCGAGCGGGTCTGCATCAGGCTGGCGGTGCTGAGCGCCCATTCGTGGCTGTCGGCGACAGTGACTTGCTGCAGTTGCTCGACCATGCTCGGCACATCCGGCAACGCAAAGAAGTGGTCGATCGCCGGGCGCAGCGCGGCCAGCGGGGCGTCGGGCAATTGTTGTACCGCGAGCTTTGCCAATACGCCCTGCAGGTCCTTGAGCGGCGAATCCTGCCATTGCAGGTGGTCGAGCTTCTGGTCGAGTTCGGCGAGTTTCGCGCTGTCGATACACCAGTCCGCCAGCCCGCAGTACAGCGCATCGGCGGCGCGAATCTGCACGCCGGTGACACCCAGGTAAACCCCCAGCTCGCCAGGGATGCGCGAGAGGAAATAGCTGCCACCTACGTCCGGGAAATAACCAATGGCCACTTCCGGCATCGCCAGGCGGCTGCGCTCGGTCACCACACGCAAGTCGGCGCCTTGCACCAGGCCCATGCCACCGCCGAGGACAAAGCCGTCCATCAGGGCCAGCACGGGCTTGTGGTAATGGTGAATCGCCAGGTCGAGGGCGTATTCCTCGACGAAGAAGTCCTGGTGCAGGCTGTCGCCCTGCTTGAAGCTGTCGTAGAGAGAGCGAATGTCGCCACCGGCGCAGAACGCTTTTTCACCGGCACCGCGCAGGACCACGGCATACACCTGCGGATCGCTCTCCCAAGCCAGCAGTTGTGTGGTCAGGCTGCGGACCATCTCCAGAGTGATGGCATTCAAGCCAGCGGGGCGGTTGAGGGTGAGGTGGCCAATATGGTTACGGACTTCGGCCAGCACCTCGCCCTGAAGAATCCTGGTGTGGCTTGCTTCGGATGAAACCTGAGCAGTCATCACTAACTCCCTGCTTTTATTGTTCTTTATCAAGATGTTCGCGCACGAACTATCTCGCGATCGTACCAGTGCAAATTTGCCCAGTACAACCCGGAATCATGCAGGTCGTTTTTGCATTTATGCAGCGCTGCGGCCACCCAGCACTTCACCGATGCTGCGGCGCCGGGCATGCCCTTCAGCCGCGTGTATCAGTTGCTCCAACTCCGTCGGCTCCACATCAAAGAACCGCTCCATCTCGGCCAGGGCCAGTTTCAGATCGGCTGCCGTGATGGCGGCATCTGTCACCGGCGCTGTGCTGCCCAGGACCACGGCGGGCGATTCGATCGCGCCTTTGGGGTAACGCGTGCGTGTCACGTTGTTATAGGCCAGCGCACCGGCCAGCAGCGCGCCAGCCCCGAGCATCACCGGCCCCACTTCCTGCCAACCGAGGGCGATAGAGGCCGGATCGGCGAGCACCAGCGTCATGGCCAAGCCACCGGCGGGCGGGTGCAGGCAGCGCAGCCAGCAAATCAACACGACGGTCATGCCCGCAGCCAGGCATGCGCTGCCCAGCGTGCGGCCAAGCACCCGCGCCACCAGCAGAGCCACAATGGCAGCGCACAAGTAGCTGCCGATAATCGACCAGGGCTGTGCCAACGCACCGGAGGACACGGCAAACAGCAAAACCGCCGATGCCCCCAGCGGGCCGAGCAGGTGCAAGGCGACTTCCATACCGAATACCTGGGCACACACCCAGACACTCAATAGCGTGCCCAAGGCCATGCCAATGGCGGCGCGGCTCCATTCGGCGGGGCGGGTACTGATTGCAGCGGGTAACCAGCGAGCGAGCATCGACACGATCCATAAAGCAGCAGACGAAAAAAAAGGCTCGCCTGGTTGCCCGGATAAGCCCTTTGAACGTTCCAACATTTGGGGGAGGAACCTGTGCAGTGTGCCGAGCTTGATGCTATGGCGCCAATGCATATTAATGAGGGTTAAATGCAAAAATAATGCAGTTAGTGTCCCTCGTCATAGGTGATGCGATGCGTCGGTTGCGGCAGCGGCGTGCTGATGCGTCCGAGCACGCGGCTATCAGCCTCTTCGTTGAACAGCTGCCTTTGCAGGTTCTCCCGCAAGGCAGGGTCGTCGGCCAAAGGCCCCTTCAATGCCACCAAGGCATCGCGCAATGCCATCAATCGATCCAGCCTCGGCGCAGGGATAAGCAACAGGTCTTCTGGCACGGCATTGCCCTTTTGATCAAGCAGGTCTGTGTGCGTGGAAGGCTGACGGCGCCCGGTAGTAGATAGTTAACGCACATGACAAAGGAGTCTACATTTGGGTTCCGGGCATCGAAAGGCAAAGTGCGCCAGCGTTTACGCATAGCCATGTAGGGGCTTTCCGGGCAGTCATAACGAAAAACGCCCACTCTTGAAGGAGTGGGCGCTGTTTCCGTCAGACCACTGTCAGCGTAATTACGGCGCGCTGACTTTCTCTAGATGGAGCAACACATACGGGTCTTTGTCGAACTCCCCGGTGAGTGTCGGGGTGATCGAACGCAAGCGCGGATCCTGCAGATTTTCGAAGTCTTTCGTGCTCATTACCAGCCATGCCGGACCTTGCAGTGGCGCCAGGTCTGCAGCCGACTGGGTAAACAGCGGCACCTTATCGCAGTTGAAGTTGACCATGAACTTGATGGCTTTTGCATCTTTGCCCAAACCATGCAGCACCACGGGGGCCGGTTGCTGCATGATCTGTTCTTTGACGCCAAGGCTGAATGTGCGGGTGTCGTAAAGCGTACGCTCCAATGGCTCGACCACCACAATGTAGGTCGACCACAGCGCCAGCACCGCCGCGAGTGCCGACCCCAGCGGGCGTAGACGCGCCTTGAGCAGTGACAGCAGCGACACGACCTGAAGCACGCCAAGCACGCCGAAGACCACGCCCAGGTTGTCCAGCTGTGCCGGGTAACGCTTGCGCGCCACCACCAGCCCGACTATCAGCAGCGCCGGCAGCAGTGTCCAGATGCCCAGCATCAAGCCGCGCAGCCAGGCGAACAGCCGCCCTTGGCTGACCTGGAACGGGTAGGCTGCAATGATCGCCGCCATGGGCAGCATCGGCAGGATGTAACGTGCCTTCTTGGCCTGAGGGACCGACAGGCCGAGCATCACCAGCAAACCTGCCGCCGCGCAATACAGCACCAGTTTCAGTGCCGGGTCGGGTGACCGACGACCGCCGATGGCGATTGCCAGGAGCACCAGCAACGCCAGCGGATAAGCCAGCGCGTAGTTGCCCATGGAACTGGTGAAGTAATACAGCACGCCGCTGGAACCTTCGGTGCCGTCCATACGCCCCAGGAACTGCATGCGGATCACGTCCTGCATGAAGTCCTCGCCACCACTGAGCTTGGCCAGCAGCAACAACAGGCCGACACACGCCGACAGCACTGCCAGCGCGATAAAGCCGAAGGTGAACAGTTGGCGCCATTGGCGGTTGATCAGGTAATAGCTGCACAGCACGCCAGTGGGGATCACCAGGCCGATTGGCCCACGCACCGCAAAGCCCAGGATCAGCAGCAAAAACAGCCAATGCAAGCGTTTGGCTGCCCCGAAGTGGTCATGGGCATAGCCCAGATAGAACACGGTCAAGGCGATGGCCGCGAGCATCTGGTCCAGCGACACCGCGCGGGTTTCGCTGATGAAGGTGCTGCTGAGCAGCAGCATCGCGATGCTGAGCAAACCCCAGCGCGTGGAGTAGGGCGCCGTAAGGCGATACACCAGCACCACGATCACCGCCGAGGCGATGGAGGTAGGCAACCACGCGGTGAGGCTGCTGACCTCGCCAAACGGCAGGGACAACAGCCAGGTCAGCAGGGTCGAGGTCGCCAGGTAGTCCGCGTAAGGCTGGCCATAGGTGGTGGGGAAAAAACTCGGTCCATGGCGCAGCATTTCCTGGGCAAACACCACGAAACGCGAGTCAAAGCCGATGATTGCCTGGTGCCAGTTGCCGACAATAAACAGCACCAGCGCCAGGAGCCCGAGCCCCAGCGACTGATTGCGGATCGTTGCTGTAAGCAGCGGCGATTGAGCTTTGTTCACGTCTTTAGTCTTCCTTGGCTGGCGCTACCCAGTTTTGCTGTGGAATCGGCAGCTCGCAGGAGTCGCCACGGCCCATCGGGAAATATTTGAAGCCCTTGCGCGCCAGGCGCTCGCCGTCGTACAGGTTGCGACCGTCGAAGATCACCGGGTTTTTCAGGCGGGCGTGGATCAGTTCGAAATCCGGCGCCTTGAATTGCTGCCACTCGGTGCACACGATCAACGCATCGGCGCCGCTCAAGGCTGATTCCGGCGTGCCCAGCAGGGTCAGACGCGACTCGTCACCGTAGATGCGCTGGGTTTCCTGCATGGCTTCGGGGTCGAACGCACGGACATTGGCGCCGGCCGCCCACAGGGCTTCCATCAGCACGCGGCTTGGGGCATCGCGCATGTCATCGGTGTTGGGCTTGAAGGCCAGGCCCCACAAGGCGAAGGTCTTGCCTTGCAGTTCGCCTTTGAAATACGCATTGATACGCTCGAACAGCTTGCTCTTCTGGCGCTGGTTGATCGCTTCGACCGCTTCGAGCAGGTCGCTGGAGCAGTTGGCTTCCTTGGCGCTGTGGATCAGGGCGCGCATGTCTTTGGGGAAGCACGAACCGCCGTAGCCGCAGCCCGGGTAGATGAAGTGGTAGCCGATGCGTGAGTCGGCGCCAATGCCCAAACGCACGGCTTCGATGTCGGCGCCCAAGTGTTCGGCCAACTCGGCGATCTGGTTGATGAAGCTGATCTTGGTGGCCAGCATGCAGTTGGCGGCGTACTTGGTCAGTTCGGCGCTGCGCAGGTCCATGAAGATGATGCGGTCATGGTTGCGGTTGAACGGCGCGTACAAATCACGCATCACTTCGCGCACTTCTTCGCGTTCACAGCCGATGATGATGCGGTCCGGGCGGCGGCAGTCGGCAACGGCCGAGCCTTCCTTTAGGAATTCGGGGTTGGAGACGATATCGAACTCCAGGTGGCGACCGGCAATGTGCAGGTTTTTTTCGATATGGGCACGCAGGGTGTCGCCCGTACCGACCGGCACGGTGGATTTTTCCACCAGGATCACCGGTTCCACGCGATGGCGGGATACGGCATCGCCCACCGAAAGCACGTACTTGAGGTCGGCCGAGCCGTCTTCGTCCGACGGCGTGCCCACGGCGATAAACAGCACCTCACCGTGTTCTACGGCGAGTTTTTCATCATAGGTAAAGTGCAGGCGCCCGCTTTCCAGGTTTTCCTTGACCATGGCCGCCAGGCCTGGCTCGAAGATGGTCACGTGGCCTTTTTGCAGCGACTCGACTTTGCTCTTGTCCACGTCCATGCAGATCACATCGTGACCGACTTCGGCCAATACGGTGGCCTGTACCAGACCGACGTAACCGCTACCAAATACACTGATTTTCATGGGGCATTCCTGGGGCTTGCAACGCTAGCACGACGAGAGTTAATAACCAGAACACCGAGAATGACCAAGGCCACCCCCAGGGTTTTTGAAAGCGAAAAATGTTCGTTGAACACCGGCAGGCTGGCCGCCAGCAGGTACACCAGCGCGTAGCTGATGCTTAGCAGCGAATAGGCGCGGCCCAGGGGCAAGTGCTTGAGCGCGCCGAGCCAGCACAGCATCGACAGCGCATAGGCGATGATCGCCAGGATCACCACGCCCAGGGCGCCAAGATCAATCGATTGACTGTTAAACGCATTGAGCCACTCAGTGGGCAACGGCAGGCGCGTCATGCTCCAGCGCATGCCCAATTGAGCAGCACTGACCAGGCCAACACTGCCCAAGGCCAGGGCAAACCCTTGTGTGCGGCTCATACGTGACGCCCTAGCAGCACAACGCCGCCAATCACCAGCGCGACACCCAGCCAATGACGGCCATCGATCTGCTCATGGAAGACAAACCGCGCCATCAGTGTCACCAGCACAAAATTGAGGCTGAGCATGGGGTAGGCGATGCCCACTTCCAGGCGCTGCAACACCAGCAGCCATACCAGCAGGCCAAGGCCCAGGCACACCAGCGCCGACCACAGCCACGGCGAGCGCAGTTTCGGCGCCCAACCGTCGGGCTGGTCACGCCAGCTTTCTACCGCAAACTTTTGCGAAACCTGGCCCATGCAGGTGAGCAGACAGGCGCTCAACAGGAGAAGCAAGGTGATCATTGCGCAGCCTGTGGGAAGATCAGGATGACGATATTGCCTTGCTCATAGCGCTTGCCGTCTTGGGGCAGCAGGTTCACTTCGGCCACTTCATCGTCGCCCTTGACCCGCATGACGACGCCAACCGAGCCTTTTTTACGCGCCTCGCTCATCCATTGCTGGACGTCGGCGGTGCCGATCTTGCGATACGCAGTGTCTGGATAGGCAATGCCGTACTTCACTTCACCGACCGTGTTGTACAGCGCAACGTCTGGGCGGCCCAGGCGCCACGACAGCGCCGAGGCAGCGCCAAGGTCATTGCTGAGCAGTGCCGCGGTGGGTTGCAGTTCGGGCAAATGGTCGATGATGAACTGGTCCGGGGTCTTGTTATAAACCACCGAATGCGGAAGCGCAGCCGGCACCAGGGCCACCAGCAACCAACTGCCGATGGCCGGCGCAGCCCATAGCTTCAATGGGCGTGCAGCTTGCAGCAGGTTGACCACGATCCAGCCGAACAGGAACGTAAACACCAGCACCAGGCTGAAAGTCTCCTGACCCGGCTCATACACCGGTTTTTTCAATTGGAACCAACTGATGGCCAGCAACGCCACGATTCCGATAGCCAGGTTCAACCAGCCGTTGATGCGCAAGGCGCGGCCATGGCCCTTGGCCAACTTGTCGCTGAGCGTCGACCCCATCAGCAGGGCCAAGGGCAGCAGGCACGGCATGACATAGGACGGCAGCTTGCCTTTGGCCAAACTGAAGAACGCCAGAGGCATCAACAGCCACAGCAGCAGGAACGCGGTCTTGGGCAGGCGCTTTTCCAGCCAGGCCTGTTTGACCGTGGACGGCAGCAGGGCGATCCATGGCAACGAGAACGCAACCATCAGCGGCAGGTAGAACCAGAACGGCTCGGCATGCTGGGCGTCATCGCCGGCAAAGCGTTGGATGTGCTCATGCCAGAAGAAGAAGTTCCAGTAGTCCGGCTCTTGCAGGTGCACGGCGAGTGCCCACGGCAGGCTGACGATAATTGCGACGGCCACAGCGACCACACCATAGCCAAGCAATTCACGAAAGCGTTTCTGCCAAATAGCGTAGGGCAGGGCGATCAACACTGGCAGCAGCCAGGCAAGAAACCCTTTGGTCATGAAGCCCATGCCGCAGGCAAAGCCGAGCAAGGCCCAAGACCCCAAGCGGCCGTTGCGCGTGGTGCTGTCGAAGCAGAACCACAGCGCAACGCCGGTGAGGTTGACCCAGAAGGTGAACTGCGGGTCCAGGTTGGCGTAACCACCAAGCAGCGCCACGCTGACAAAGCTCATGTACAGCACGCTGCTGACCAGGCTTTTTTGCGGGTTGTTCCACAGCCGGCGCGAGACCAGATAGACCAGCAGGATACTCAGCCCGGTGCTCAAGGCCGACGCAAAGCGCACGCCGAACAGGTTCTGCCCGAAAATCGCCTGGCCCAGCGCGATCATCCAGTAGCCGGCAGCGGGTTTTTCGAAGTAACGGATACCCATGAAGTGCGGCGAGGCCCATTTGCCGGTCAGCAGCATTTCCTGGCTGATCTGCGCGTAACGGGTTTCATCCGGGATCCACAGGCCATGGCTGGCCAGTGGCAACAGGTAGAACACAGCAAACGCCAACAGGAGCAGGGGCAATGCCCAGCGCCGGATCATGCCTGCTGTACTCCGAGCCAACCCTCGCGGCCGCTGAGCGCGCCGCGTACCAGCTGTTGCTGGGGCAGGGTGGTCACATCCGCGGGCAACAGGTCGCCCAAGGGTTTGAAGTCAATGCCGCGCTGCCCGGCCTGGGCGAGCAGTTGGCGAAAATCTTCAGCCATCAGAATCCCTTCTACTTCTGCGTGGATCGTATAGACGTTCAGCTTCGACTCGGCGAACCGGTCAAGAATGAAGCCGTTGAAATCTTTGGCAGCCACCACCGGCCCGACGACTTCGTCGAAGGTCGGCAGGTCTACCGGAATTTGTGGGGTGCCCGCACTGCCATCGGCCAGGGTTGGTCGAAACAGGCTGGTGCCCCGGCAATCACTGTTGTAGCGAAAGTTGAAACCTTGCTTGGCTTGCACCACGCGCTCATCGGCACGCCAGCCGGCGGCTGCGGAACAGTCGATGCGTTCACCCAGGATGTCGCTCAGGGTGTCCACGCCACGACGGATCTGCTCGACCAGCTGTGCGTCGCTCCAGCGCCCGGTGTTGGCTTGCCAACCGTGATGGTCCCATGCGTGCAGGCCGACTTCATGGCCGGCGGCCTTGGCCTGGCGCATCAAGTGCCCCAGGTCACGGCCGATCGGCTTGCCTGGCCAGGCGGTGCCGGCCAGTAAGATGTCCCAGCCATACAGGCCGGCAGCATTGGAACGCAGCATCTTCCACAGAAATTGCGGGCGGATAAGGCGCCACAAGTGGCGCCCCATGTTGTCCGGCCCGACGCTGAAGAAGAACGTCGCTTTTACCCCGGCTTCATCCAGGGATTCGAGCAACCGCGGCACACCTTCACGGGTGCCACGGTAGGTGTCGACGTCGATTCGCAAGCCTGCCTGCATTACTTCTTGTCCGCGATTTCGAGCATGGCTTCTTTGAGGAAGAAGTCCAACGTGTTGCCAATGGTCTCGCTCATCTCAACGGTTGGCTCCCAGTTCAATAGGCGCTTGGCGTTTTCGATGCTTGGCTTGCGGTGCGCCACGTCCTGGTAACCGGTACCGTAGAACGCCTTGCTTTCTACGTCGCGGAAACCGGCGAACGGAGGGAAGTTGCTGCGCAGCGGGTGAGCTTCGAACTGACGCAGCAGTTCTTCGCCCAGCTGACGGATGCTGGCTTCGTTTTCCGGGTTGCCGATGTTGATGATCTGACCGTTGCAGATATCGTTGTCGTTATCAATGATGCGTGCCAGGGCTTCGATGCCGTCGGCGATGTCGGTGAAGCAACGCTTCTGCTCACCACCGTCGAACAGGCGGATCGGGGTACCTTCCACCAGGTTCAGGATCAACTGGGTGATGGCACGGGAGCTGCCGATACGTGCCGAGTCCAGACGGTCAAGGCGCGGGCCCATCCAGTTGAACGGACGGAACAGGGTGAAGTTCAGGCCCTTGTCGCCGTAAGCCCAGATCACGCGGTCCAGCAGTTGCTTGGAGACCGAGTAGATCCAGCGCTGCTTGTTGACCGGGCCAACCACCAGATTGGAGGTGTCTTCGTCGAAGTACTGGTCCTGGCACATGCCATAGACTTCGGAGGTCGACGGGAAGATCACGCGCTTGTTGTACTTGACGCAGTAGCGAACCAGTTTCAGGTTCTCTTCGAAGTCGAGTTCGAATACGCGCAGCGGGTTACGGGTGTATTCGATTGGCGTAGCGATGGCCACCAGCGGCAGGACCACGTCGCACTTCTTGATGTGGTACTCGATCCACTCGGAGTGGATGCTGATGTCGCCTTCCACGTAGTGGAAGTTCGGGTGGCTGCGCAGGCGCTCAATGGCGTCGGAGCCGATGTCCAGGCCGTAGATTTCATAACGGTCGTCACGCAGCAGGCGCTCGGACAGGTGGTTACCGATAAAGCCGTTCACACCCAGGATCAGTACACGAGTGCGACGTGGCTTGCGGCCGGACTCGGCGCCGCGCAGCACGGAACCGTCGACCAGGCCCAGTTCGTCAGCCAGGGAAGGGCCGGCCAGGTACAGGCCGTTTTCGTTGCGCTGGCCGAACTTGACCACCAGGGAATCTTCACCGCAGGCGATGCGCAGCGGGTTGACGCTGATCACACGGCCTGGCGCCAGGCCTTCGTTGCCCTTGACCACTTCAGCTTGCCAAACGATGAGTTTGTGCTCGCCGACAGCGCAGAATGCGCCTGGGTACGGTTGGGTCACGGCACGAACCAGGTTGAACAGCTCTTCAGCCGGTTTTTTCCAGTCCAGCTTGCCGTCAGCGGCAGTGCGGCGACCGAAGTAGGTGGCCTGGCTTTCGTTCTGGGCCGTTTCGGCCAATTTGCCTTGGGCCAGGTGTGGCAGGGCATCACGCAGCAAGTTGGTGGCCGCATCACGCAGTTTGGCGTGCAGGGTCAGGCCGGTGTCGGTGCGGTCGATAATGACTTTTTGCTGGGCCAGGATCGCGCCGGCATCGGCACGCTTGACCATGCGGTGCAGGGTCACGCCGGTTTCGGTTTCGCCGTTGACCAGCACCCAGTTGGCCGGAGCGCGGCCACGGTATTTAGGCAGCAAGGAACCGTGCAGGTTGAACGCGCCTTTTTTGGCAGTGGCCAGCAGGGCTTCGCTCAGCAGGTTGCGGTAGTAGAACGAGAAGATGAAATCCGGGTTCAGCTTGGCAATACGCTCGATCCACAGCGGGTGGTTGGCGTCTTCCGGAGCATGTACCGGGATGCCGTTGCGTGCGCAGAGTTGGGCGACGGAGCCGTAGAAATTGTTTTCCTTGGGGTCGTCGGCATGGGTGAACACGGCAGCAATGTCGTAGCCGGCGGTCAGCAGGGCTTCAATACCTGCACAGCCAATATCGTGGTAAGCGAAGACAACAGCTTTTGAATTCATGACGAAACCTGATCGGAAGGAGAAGTAGGAGAGTGGGAAGTTGTAAGGCCGTCGACCACGACGACCGGAGCCGGCTCTGCGGGTTGGTTACGCAGCACCTTTTCAATAAAGAACCGTGGACGGGCACGCACGTCACTGTACATGCGGCCCAGGTATTCACCCAAGAGGCCCATGCCGATGAATTGGCCGCCGGTGAACACAAACAGCACCGCGAACAGCACGAACATGCCTGAACCGGCCCATTCGGCGCCGAAGACCAAGCGCAGGAACACCAGCGCAAAGGCAAACAGCATGCCCAGTGCCGCCAGGCTGAAGCCGACGATGCTCAGCAGACGCAGCGGGGTGGTGGTCATGCAGGTCAGCAGGTCGAACATCAGGCTGATCAGGCGCATGGCGCTGTATTTGGACTCGCCATGCTCACGCTCGGCGTGGTGCACCAGGATCTCGGTGGTGTGCCGGGCAAAGCCGTTGGCCAGAATCGGAATAAAGGTGCTGCGCTCACGGCAGGCGAGCATGGCGTCGACGATGGTGCGTCGGTAAGCACGCAACATGCAGCCGTAATCGGTCATGGCCACGCCGGTGGAGCGTTGCACGGCCAGGTTGATCAGGCGCGAAGGCCAGCGGCGGAAGGCCGAATCCTGACGGTTGTTACGCACAGTGGCGACGACGTCGTAGCCCAGGGCGGCTTGCTCGACCAGCCGCGGGATTTCTTCGGGCGGGTTCTGCAGGTCGGCGTCAAGAGTGATGACCACCTCGCCACGGCACTGCTCGAAGCCGGCCATGATCGCGGCATGCTGGCCATAGTTGCGGTTGAGAATCACCGCCACCACGTTGCTGCCGTCTTCTGCGGCAGCGTCTTCCAGCAATTGGGCCGAGTTGTCGCGGCTACCGTCATCCACCAGGATGATTTCGTATTCGTAAGCCAATTGCTTGCAAGCTGCAGTCGTGCGACGCAGCAATTCAGGCAGGCTCTCTTGTTCGTTGTAGACCGGGATAACGATCGACACGCAATGAATAGGGTAGGGTTTCAAAGATTCATGACCTCGGGGCTAGAACAATTGGAGCGTGAAAACAGCAGTAATCAGTCGGCAACAACGCCGGCCGATTAAATGTAGCGTGGGTGTGCGGCATTCGTTCGACTTTCCTGAGGACGGGCAACGGTTTCTTCCATGGGCTAGCAGAGTAAAGACGAAAACTATGAAAGGTAAAGCGTAATCAACAGGTTAGTCGGGGAAGACGCGGTTCGTTCTCAAGTCCTGCGGTCAAGATTAAGCGGAAAATTGTTGAACGAATATGAAAGGCGGATGAAAAACTCGTTTATTTGACAGGTAGACAGGTAGGGTTCAGCTAAACCGCTGAAGCGCCTGGGGATTGGTTCTGCAGGCAAAACCGCGACGGATTCTGCACCACTGCGCAGGCGCGTAAGGTAATTCAACAAACTTCTCTGCAATGGCCCTCAAGTGCCGGTAAAGTAAGCCATCTCTTGCCAGGGTACTCGGATGAATAGTGTGCGGATTTTGCACGGCCAGTTGCGGCCTGCATTGATGGGCTTGTTGATGGTGGTGGCCTGTGTCACCACCGTTCGAGCCGACGATGGCGTGGCGCTTACCAGCATCGAGCAGGTGCCGGACGGCGTGGAAGTGCGCGGCAAACAGGTCGCGGCCTATACCTGGGACGACCACCAAGGCAAGAACTTGCTGGTACTCGCCGAGCAAGTCAGCGAGCGTGATGACGACGGTACCCAGTCGGCATTTGTCTACGCGGCCCAGTATTTGCTCGGCGGCGACCGCCCCAAGCGTGTCTGGATGCTCTATGACGATGTGCAGCATTGCGAATTCGATGCAGGGCTGCGTTTTGACAGGGCGGCAACCAAGGTCACTGACCTTGCCGGCGATGGCATTACCCAGGCCACGGTGGGTTACTCGCGCACCTGCACCAGCGATGTCAGCCCGCGTGAGTTCAAGCTGATCATGCATGTCGGCAAGTCCCAGAAGTACCGCCTGCGCGGTGTCGATCGCGTCGGTGCAAGCTGGTGGGACGAGGATGCCGGTGCCCTGCGAGGTATGCCGCTGCCTACTGACTGCAGCGTTGCCGCACAGCAGGCACTGGTCAGCCAGTACAAGGAGCAGGGCACCGAGTTGCCGCTGCCGGGCTGTTATGGCGATGAAAGCGACTTTGCGAAAGCGCCGGAAAGCTACCTGGCGTTCATGCGTCAGCACTGGTTTGCACTGATGCACAAACAGGATGCCGACTGGAGCCAATCCCAGGCGCAACCTCAGGCTGAAAACCCGACCGAGGACGACGAATCGGCGCCGTGATGTTGTGCCGTGATTTGGTGCCAAGCCCGGTCCTGAGTTAGACTCGACCTTCGCCAATTCACTAAATACCTTGATTAAACAAAGGCTTGAATGAGGTATTTAATCCAAAGGCTGATCTACCTTGACTGAGTCTATCCGCAACCCACTGACCCTTTACCTCACCCGCTTGGCGCCCTCCAGCCAACTGACCATGCGCTACGTGCTGCAAGATGCCGCCGACCGCCTGGGCTATGAAGATATCAACCTGGAAGAGATCGACTGGCACCTGC
This sequence comes from Pseudomonas sp. WS 5532, assembly GCF_012985445.1. Classification (NCBI taxonomy): domain Bacteria; kingdom Pseudomonadati; phylum Pseudomonadota; class Gammaproteobacteria; order Pseudomonadales; family Pseudomonadaceae; genus Pseudomonas; species Pseudomonas sp. WS 5532. The sequence continues at coordinate 11,191 of NZ_JAAQWK010000008.1, read as the reverse complement.
TGCAACCCGAACAGGTGATTGCGCTGGTCGGCGCATTGCGCGAGGACGGCTGCGCGCCGAACACTTCTTCGCTGTATGTGAATGCGGTACGCGGGGTGATGAACGAGGCCTGGCGAATGAGCCTGATCAGCCAGGACCACCTGTTGAAGATGCGCTCGGTCAAGGCCACGCCAGGCACACGCCTCAGCCAGGGCCGTAACCTGCGCCGCACCCTGATCCGCGAAATGATGGAAGTCTGTGCCGCCGACCCACGCCCTCAAGGCCTGCGGGATGCCGCCGTGATCGGCATTTTGTATGGTTCAGGCATGCGCAAGTCGGAGTCGGTCAACCTGGACCTGGCGCAGATCAACTTCGATGAACGCAGCTTGCGTGTGATTGGCAAAGGCAACAAAGAACTGATCAAGTACGCCCCAGCCTGGGCGTTTGACAAGTTGCAGGCCTGGCTGGCGTTTCGTCGCGAGCAGCTCAAGGAAGGCGAGCAGGACGATAGCTTCCTGTTCAATCGTATTCGCCGTGGCAGCCATATCACCCGTGAACGCATCACCAAGCACGCGATTTACTACATCGCCCGTCAACGCGGTGAGCAGGTGGGCGTGAAGATCATGCCCCATGACTTCCGACGCTCGTTCATCACGCGGGTGATTGAAGAACACGACCTGTCGATTGCGCAGAAACTGGCGCATCACACCAATATCCAGACCACCGCCAGTTATGACGTGCGCGATGACAATGAGCGGCGCCGGGCGGTGGACAGGTTTGATTTGTAGTTCTTAACACAGCAAAGATTTTGGAGCCCCTCTGTGGCGAGCAGGCTTGCCCTGCGTTGGACTGCGAAGCAGTCCCAGTAAAGGTACTGAATTTCTCCTGAAAGAACTCAGTCTCTGAGTTTGGGGCTGCTTCGCATCCCAACGCAGGGCAAGCCTGCTCGCCACAAGAATGCCGTTGCCACACAGTCGCAATGAGTTAGAGAATCGGTTTGCCGCCAGTGACCGCGTACCGCGAGCCGGAGATGTAGCTGGCTTCGTCCGAGGCCAGCAGCACATAGATCGGTGCCACCTCCACAGGCTGGCCTGGCCGCCCGAGCGGTGTTTCGCTGCCAAAGCTCTGCACATCCTTGTCGGGCATGGTCGCTACAATCAGCGGCGTCCAGATCGGCCCTGGTGCCACACTGTTGACGCGAATACCCTTGTCACCCAGCAACTGCGCCAGGCCACCGGTGAAGTTGGCAATCGCGCCTTTGGTGGCGGCGTAGGCCAACAGGGTTGGCTTGGGCATATCGGAATTAACCGAACTGGTGTTGATGATCGAGCTGCCGGCTTTCATATGCGGCAGGGCCGCCTTGCAGATCCTAAACATCGCGGTGATGTTGATATCGAAGGTCTTGACCCATTCTTCATCCTCGATCTCTTCGAGGGTTTCGTGGGTCATCTGGAACGCGGCGTTGTTGACCAGCACATCGATGCGGCCAAACTGCTCGACGGTCTTGTCCACCAGCGCCTGGCAGTTGGTTTTTTGCGCGATATCGCCCGGCAACAACAGGCATTGACGGCCCGCTTCTTCGACCCAGCGTGCGGTTTCCTGGGCGTCTTCATGCTCATCCAGGTACGCGATGGCTACGTCGGCGCCCTCACGGGCAAAGGCGATCGCCACCGCGCGGCCGATACCGCTGTCGGCGCCGGTGATCAGGGCGATCTTGTTGGCCAACCGGCCGGAGCCTTTGTAGCTCTTCTCGCCGCAGTCGGGGTACGGGTCCATTTTCTTCTGGGTGCCCGGTACGGACTGGGCTTGAGGCGCGAAGGGTGGGCGAGGGTAGTCGGTCATGTCTAACTCCATAGAACGTCAAAGGTGCTATGGAGTTAGGTGTTTTGCCGCCCGCGATAGTTGTAATGGATGGGCCACGCCCCCGACGAATGGCGTCAATCACGCGCCAGGTGAGCCGGCAAACGACGCAGGGTCCATAAGGTCACCAGCATCGCCGCCACCGCACACAGCGCGATGCCGACCAGCATGGGCGCAGGTGTATGGTCGGCAAACACGCCAACCAGCGTCATGGACACGGCCGCCGTGATCATCTGGATAGCACCGAGCAGCGCCGAGGCAGAACCTGCCACTGCGCCGTGATCCTCCATGGACAACACCCCCGCGGCTGGCAATAACAGGCCGAGAAAACCGAAACCGATAAACAGCAGTGCCATCATCAAGGCGAGGTTGTCACTCCACAAGGTGGTGACGGCCAGCGCGCTCATAACCACCGCCACGCCGATCACCGACCCGCGAATCAGCGGCGCCAGGCCAAAACGCGCGCTCAGGCGTGCGGTCAGTTGGCTCATGGCGAAGAAGGACGCGGCGTTTACTGCAAAACACAGGCTGAATTGCGTAGGCGTCAGGCCGAAATACTCGATGTACACGAACGGCGCGCTGCCGATAAACACAAAGAACGTCGCCAAGCCAAACCCGCACACCACCGACAGGCCGGTGAATACCGGGTCGCGCAGCAAGGCGCCGTAGCTGCCGATCGCACTGCCCAGGGTCTTGCCCAGGCGGCGTTCGGCAGGATGGGTTTCGGGCAGTTGCACAAAGGTCATCACCAGGCACAACAGCGAAACCACTGCGAGCACCACGAACACTTCACGCCAGCTCCAGAGTGAAATCACCACGCTGCCGGCCAAGGGCGCGAGGATCGGCGAAACACTCATCACCAGCATCAGCAGGGCCATCAACCGTGCGGCTTCGTGGCCGGTGTACAGGTCACGCACCACCGCCCGCGGGATCACCATGCCGGCGCAGGCGCCAAAGGCTTGCAGGGCACGAAAACCAATCAGCACTTCAATCGTCGGCGCCAGCGCACAGCCGACGCTGGCCACCGCAAAAATCGCCAGACCCGCGTAAATCGGCGGCTTGCGACCGTACACATCGCTGATCGGCCCGTAAAACAACTGGCACACGCCAATGATCATGAAGAACACCGTCAGGCTCATCTGCACGGCCGCCGGCGACGCCTGCAGGCTGGCACCCAGGGTGGGTAGCGCAGGCAGATAGCTGTCGATGGCGAAAGGGCCGATGGCGGTGATCAACCCGAGCAACAAGGCGAGGTGGGCAATACTTCGAGACATGGGGGTTCCGGGTCACAGCAAAAGATCGGCCAGCTTAGTGAGCTGTACCTGGGCACACAAGATGATGCTTACACAGACGCTACATTTTCCTGCGGCTTGACTGATCTTCATAAAATAAAGATTGAATAATCACACTTAATGTTATTTAAATAACAAAACAAGAGCGCTACGACCTGCCTGGTCGTGCCGCAACAAGGTGAGATAGCAATGGGCAAGATCGCAGTCATCGGCAGCAACATGGTGGATTTGATTACCTACATCGACCGCATGCCGGACCAGGGCGAAACCCTGGAAGCGCCGGGCTTTGCCCTGGGGTGTGGCGGCAAAGGCGCCAACCAGGCGGTGGCGGCAGCCAAGCTTGGGGCGCAGGTGCTGATGCTGAGTAAAGTCGGTGACGACATGTTCGCCGACAACACCCTGGCCAACTTCCAGCGTTTTGGTATCGACACCCGTTACGTGCAGCGTGTGCCGGGCGTCTCCAGCGGCGTGGCGCCGATTTTTGTGCGCGCCGATTCCCATAACAGCATTTTGATCGTCAAAGGTGCCAATGCGCATTTGTTGCCAGCGGACATCGAGACGGCCGCTGCCGACCTGCGTGAATGCACGCTGATCGTGCTGCAACTGGAGATCAACCTGGACACGGTCTACTACGCCATCGAATTTGCCCGCCGTCATGGCATTACGGTGCTGCTCAACCCGGCGCCGGCCCTGGCCGACTTGAGTGCCGAGCACCTGGCGCAGTTGGATTTCCTGATTCCCAACGAATCGGAACTGGCGTTGATCACCGGTCGCGTCGTGGACTCGCCGGACTCGGCCCGCAGCGCCGCGCGTACGTTGGTGGCCAGCGGCATTCGCCACGTGATCGTCACCCTCGGCGAGCACGGCGCGCTGTACGTGGGCGCGGAGGGCGAGTTCCAGGTGCCCGGCCAGCGGGTGGTGGCCCGCGACACTACCGGCGCCGGTGATGCGTTTATCGGTTGTTTCATCCAGCACTGGAGCCGCGACGGCGCTATTCGCCAGGCCATGGAGCAAGCGGTGGCGTATTCCGCCTGTTCGGTCACAGCGCTGGGTACACAGACCTCCTATCCCGACGCCGAAGCGTTCGCCCGTTTCCAGCAACAGCGGTAAGACTCTCAACCCAGCCCGGAGAACAATAATGAACAAACCTGCGCTGCAACAGACACCCGATGGCTTCTATCTGAACCGCACGCCCTGGTTCGCGTTTATCCTGCTGTGCAGCATTTTTGCATTGTGGGCTGCAGCGGCGAGCATGAACGACGTGCTGATCGCGCACTTCAAGAAAGCCTTCCTGCTCAGCGATTTCCAAACCGCCTTTGTGCAGTCGGCGTTTTACCTGGGGTACTTTTTCGTGGCGATTCCGGCCGCGATGGTGGTGCGCCGCTTAAGCTACAAAAGCACCATTCTGATCGGCCTGTTGCTGTACATGCTGGGCTGCCTGTTGTTTTTTCCTGCGGCGTCCACCGCCAAGTACGGCATGTTCCTGCTGGCCCTGTTTGTGATTGCCGCCGGTCTGTCGTTCCTGGAAACCGCGTGCAATACCTATTCAACCCTGATGGGACCAAGGGAAACCGGGACGCGGCGCTTGAATATCTCGCAAACCTTTCACCCGTTCGGCGCCATGGCCGGGGTGTACGTGGGCAGCTTTGTGATGTTCAAGGACACCGATGCCACCACCGAGCAACTGACGCAGATGAGCGCCTCCGAGGCGGCGGTGCAGCAGTTGCAGATGATCCAGTCCACGCTGTTGCCCTACAAATGGATGATCGCCGTACTGGTGCTGATGTTTATCCTGATCGCCATCACCCGGTTCCCGGCCTGCAAGGGCAATAAGCCCGTCGACAATAAATCCGGCAGCCTGCGCCAAAGCCTGGGCCGACTGTGGCGCAACCCGCGCTTTACCTTTGGTGTACTCGCGCAGTTTCTGTACGTGGGCGCGCAGGTTGGTGTGTGGAGTTTCACCATTCGCCTGGCCATGCAGATGGGCGGCATGAATGAGCGCAGCGCTTCATGGTTCCTTTTGACGACCTTTGCCGCCTACTTTGTCGGCAAGATGATCGCCAACCTGCTGATGCGCCGCCTGCACCCGGCCCGGGTATTGGCGATTTACGGCGTGCTGTGCATTGTGCTGCTGGCCTACACCATCCTGGTGCCGAATATTTCGGCGGTGTATGCGGCGGTTGGCGTGAGCATTTTTCTCGGACCGTGCTGGCCAACCATCTACGGCCTGACCATCGATGGCCTGGGTGAGGACACCGGTGTCGGCGGTTCACTGCTGGTGATGAGCATTGTCGGTGGCGGGGTGATTCCGATCTTCCAGGGCCTGTTGTCTGACGCCAGCGGTGGCAACATGCAGTTGGCCTACAGCGTGCCGTTGCTGTGCTTTATCGTGATCGTGATGTATGCGCTCAAGTGCATGCGCCAGTCGGACAGCGTGCCGTCGGGTGCGGCGGCGGTGGCCTCATGAACACGCGTATCCCGCTGTATCCGGTGCTGTTCAGCGAGCAGGAAAAGGTCTTGCTACAGTCCGAAGACTTCAAGGTCAGCGCCTGGGTTTACCCGTCCGGCGTGCTGGCCGTGGGCCTGGAGAACAGCCGTGGACGCCTGGTGGTGTTGCCTTATCAAGGGCAGATGATCTGGTCGGCGGTGTTCGACGGCTGCGACCTGACCATGACCAACCTGTTCGAGCAGCCAAGGCCCAGCCCGACCGTCATTGATACTTATGGCTGCTTTATGTTTCACAGTGGCCTGCTGCGCAACGGTTGCCCGGCGCCGGATGACACCCATGCCTTGCACGGCGAAATGCCCTGCGCGCCCATGGACACAGCTTGGCTGGAAATAGGCGAGGGCGTTGTGAGCCTGGGTGGCACTTACCAATATGCCAAGGGCTTTGGCGATCGATACAGGGCAACCCCGAGCGTGACACTGCGCGCCGATTCAGCCCTGTTCGATATCGATATGGACGTCACCAACCTGGCCGGCAAGCCCATGGAACTGATGTACATGGCCCATATGAACTACGCCTATGTGGCCGGCGCGCGGTTTGTCGAGCCGCTGGGCATGCAGCGCCTGCGCCTGCGCACCAGCGTGCCGGACCACGTCAAGCCCACGCCTGACTGGAGCGCCTATATGGCGCAACTGGCCGAGCATCCGGCGCAGTTGGCGTGTCTCGACACACCGGCGTTGTACGACCCTGAAATCGTGTTTTTCTTCGACGACGTGGGCACAGACGCCAGCGGCCATGCACATTTTCTGCTGGACCACCCGAATGGTGCGGCGTTTTACACCCGTTATCGCCCCAAGGAGTTCGAGCACGCCGCACGCTGGATCCTGCACTCACCGGACCAGCAAGTGGCGGCGTTCGTACTGCCGTCAACCTGTGAACCCGAAGGTTATAACGCCGAAAAAGCCAAAGGTCACGTGCGTGTGCTGGCGGCCGGGGCCAGCGCTTCGTTCAGCGTGACCACCGGCTACTTGAATGCGCGGGAGCGCCAAACGTTGCTGGGTTAAACCAGCAATTGCGCGCCGCTGGCCTGGATGGCTTCTTTGTACGCTTGGGGGATTTTCTTGTCGCTGACCACGTATTGAAAGTCTGCAAGGCTGGCAAAGTGCGCAGTGCGCACCGTGTCGAACTTGCTGAAGTCCGCCAGCAGCACGCGCTGCTGGGCTTGGCGCAGGACCTTTTGCTTGACCTCGACTTCATTGAAGTTGAAGCAGGTCACGCCAAATTCCTGGCTGACGCCCGCCGCCGTCACAAAGGCCCACGTGAGGCGCACGCTGTCGAGAATGCTGCTTTCGGCGCTGCTTTCAAACACTTGGTTCTTGCGGTGAAAGGTGCCGCCGCACAGCACGATATGGCAGTTGGGCTTGTTCTGCAGCTTGAGCAACACGTTCAACGAGCTGCACACCGCGGTGAACTCCAACTCGTCGGGGATGAAATCAATCACAAACGGCGAGGTGGTACCGCAGTCAAAAAATACCGTGTCGCCGGGCTGTATCAACCGCGCAGCGAGTTTGCCGATGCGGCGTTTTTCTTCGACGTGACGCGTGCCTTGGTCGGCGACCCGGTAATCACCGGCCTCACTGCCGACCCGTGTGATGTAGCCACCGAGCAGGCGCAAATGCTCGCTGAAGTGGCTGAGGTCGCGGCGCAGGGTCATCTCGGAAACATCCAGCAGCGCCGCCATTTCCCGCAGGTGAATGGCGCTCTGGTCCTGCAGGGCTTGCTGGATAAGCTTGAGTCGCTCGGCTTTTTTACTGTCCACGGGCATTCCAGGGCTTGATTGTTTGTGTTAACTAAGTAACATTAATTGTGAATATTGTAACGTTTAATGTGAGCGCCGCAACACGCGGCACACCACCATTGGCAACATACAGGCAAGGGCACGTTATATGAATACGCTTCAACCCGCAGCATTGGCCAAGTACATCGATCACACCTTGCTGGCCCCCGATGCCACCCGTGAACAGATTCGCACCTTGTGCGAAGAAGCACAGGCGCACGGCTTTTATTCCGTATGCCTGAACTCGGGGCAGGTGCCTTACGCCGCGTCCTGCCTGACCGACGATCGCGTGGTGATCTGTGCGGTGGTGGGCTTCCCGTTGGGCGCCGGCCTGAGCGACACCAAGGCCTTTGAAGCCGAACGGGCGATAGCCGCCGGGGCAGGGGAGATCGACATGGTGCTCAATATCGGCTGGCTGAAGGAAGGCCTGCTTGAAGCCGTGCGCGAAGACATAGCCTTGGTGCATAAAGCCTGCGGCGCCGTGCCATTGAAGGTGATCCTGGAAACCTGCCTGCTCAGCGACGAACAAAAGGTCCAGGCCTGCGAAATCTGCCGGAATTTGGGCGTGGCATTCGTCAAGACGTCCACGGGGTTCAGCCGCAGTGGTGCCACAGTTGAGGACGTGGCACTGATGCGTAAAACCGTGGGTGCCAAGGTTGGGGTCAAGGCCTCCGGTGGCGTACGTGATTATGCGACGGCGCTGAAGATGATTGAGGCCGGGGCTACGCGTTTGGGCAGCAGTTCGGGGGTTGCGATTGTGGGTGGGGAAATGGCGGCGGTGGGTGGTTATTAAAACGCTGCTTATATAACTCAACTAAATAGACATTTAGTTGAGCTATAAAAAACCACCATAAAATCAAGGGAGCGGGCGATGATTCAACGTAAAGCAAGCGCACAAGACGTAATCAATGCGCTGGATCTCGAACCGCATCTCGAAGGCGGCTACTTTCGCAGAACCTATCAGGCGGACCATCGCGACTGGCTCGAAACCGCTGCAGGACCGCGTTACCTGATGACGTCGATCTACTATCTGCTGACCGAGCAATCAGCGGTGGGCCAGTTTCATTTCAATCAGTCTGACATCCTGCATTATTTCCACTTGGGCGACGCACTCGAATACAGCCTGATCCATGCGGACGGTTCATTGCAGACAGTCATCATGGGCAACGATGTTCTCGCAGAACAGTGTTTGCAATTGCACGTACCGGGTGGCATCTGGAAATCATCACGATTGCTGGACGGGACAAACGGATTTGGATTGATCAGTGAAGCGGTTTCGCCAGGATTTGATTTTGCCGACATGGAGATGGGAAATCGCCATAAGCTCACGACAGCGTTTCCACAGCATCGAGCGTTGATTGAAAAGCTGACGCGGGATGAGGATTGAGGGATGCGGATTCAATGGATTATCAGGTTGGAGGGAAAGCGTAGTCGGGAAAATGATGAAGTTCCGGTGAAGATTTATCCAGAACGTCCATATCAGAGGATTTTTTATGATTTTTCTGAATGACGATTAACGTAAAAAAGTCTAAAACCCTGTTATTTCTAACAGTACAAAAATAGAGTTGATTACCGAAGTATGGGGATTGTTGGAATGCTGTATTTTCTACACAAGGAGAACTCCCATGCCCGATTACACGGAACAACAACTCTTAGATCTTCCTAAAGAAAAACTGATAAATCTGACATCACAGCAATTGAAAAAGCGAGACGAATTACTGCGCGAGCAGCGAGAACGGGAAACTAATCCCGTCGATTGGAGCACCATGGATGAGGTTATAACGGTCTCACAGAAGTACGCCAAAGAAATAGAGGAGATGTACCAATCAGATGAGGACCTGAACTTTTCAGAAAACCTCGACCTGCCCGCAAAGCAATAGCCGCCACCTGATTGACAGTCAGGAAAATCAACATCCGCGCCGGTAACCGGCTAAGCCGGCTGATCTCAACCCAGACGGAAAACTCCAGAGATCACCAGAACTCTGGGGTTTTTCTTCGCGAGACGAATGCTAGAGATGTTATCTCACCTTGAGCCTCTGATTTCCCCAAAGCGTCTTTCACAGGCGCGGTCAATCAAACCTACAAACTGGATTCGCATTCTTGGTGATTGGAGTGGGGGGGGGGGTGCTGTTACACCCCCACTTTAGTACGGAATCCCGTACCGGCCTGCAGTATCGTCGAGGCGAATTTGATCACTGCTTGGAGTCCCGCAGATGCATCTGGCAGATCAACAATAAAGCCAATGCTTTCGGGTTTTCGCGCCTGTAAAGAACCCAGATCGAGACGCAGCGCTTACTGACGTCGCAGCCGCCGAGCAACGCAGCAGTGAGCAATACGGCGGCATAGAGCTTCATGCAGATCTTCCTTGAGCACGGGTGGCGTTGGGACGAGTAAAGATCAAACCTGAGGGCGTTGCCATGTGGTGGGTGAAAACGATGAGGTTGCGGCGTACTGGCAACTGAGTGGTGATGATCAGTGAGAGGAGGAAAAGCCTGGAGACGCTGACTCAAAATCTGACGCGTACTGCTCCTGATTAAGTAACATCGTGTTACGTATAATTTCTGTGACGTTATGGTAGCTATGCCGTCGGAATCGACGAATTTAGCGCCGGGATAATCGCGAAGCCCCGGCGCTGAATTTAGCCATAACGTCCATTATGCGAGGCGCATTTTTCATCGATCAGGCTGAAATTTCGCAATGCGAAAAATCACACCCAGTGTTCTTTTGAACTCTGGTTTTTTTGTTTTATAAAATGATTTTTGGTCTCAGCCGCAGCTGTGTGCCTGGCTAGATGAGGAACAACGTGACGAGTTAGTCAGGTGCACAGATATGGCCGACAAGCGCAGCGCGTCAGTCGCTTACCAGGCTGCATTTTTTAGTGATTCGATGCTGTTTAGCGTGCCTTGCAGATCTGCAAGGCCACCCTGAGACATTACTTCCAGCGGCGTTTTCCCATTAAAAAAGGTGTTGTCGTTTTTCATGCTTGGGAAGGCATACAGGTTTTTGGGATTTTCAAACACTGTGCGTAGAGCTGCGTGGATGTTCAGCACCATGCTGATGCGCTGTAACTGATTTTTGTCCAGGTCCGTAGCTGATTCGTCGTCCTGATTTTCGCCCTTATAGATGCTTTCAGACACCTTCAAGACGGCCTCAATCTGTTCTTCTGAGGCTTGCCATTTTTTCAGGATTTTCACTGCTGTTCGTAGCGCAGTGACGTTTTGACTTTCTTGCTGCATATCGATTCTCTGGCTTGTACGGGAGCGAAGCGGGTGGGGGTGCTGTTACACCCCCACTTTGGTATGGTTTTCCATACTTTCAAGCCTTAACACGTCCCGCTTTTGGCTACGCTCTTGTTGAACACCACCATGGCCACGCTTACGCGTTGCGACTCGGCCGCGTCAAGAATCGCCTCCCCGCATGCAGGGCAGAAAGAGCCATGCACACCAGCGATAACCGTAGTTTCGCCTTTGTAGGTATGCGGTAAGTCCCTGGTGTCTACCACCAGGTCGGCGCCGCCACAAATATGACATTTCATGTCATAACCTCTTGACCGAGACGACCAATACGTCCTCGATCACAGTGAGTTTCAGGTAGGCCCGGACGGCAGGGGTTTGGGGGCGGTAAACGTATCTCATGGCTTCCTGCTCATACCCAAATAGCGCACCTTTACACCGACACTCTACCTTCGGGGCCCGCCAAGGTCTCGAAAGTAGTCCTCGAGCTCTAAGCTCGAAAGCATACCGCTAATTATGTTGCGTGCCATGGGCTTGACATAGT